>NZ_CAXUPX020000004.1:0-479212 GCF_964252895.1 Aminobacter sp. LjRoot7 | reverse complement strand
ACCGAGGAAGACGACGTAGAGCAAAGAGATGAACAGGTCGAGCTGGCCGATGGCGCGCAACAGCGCAAAGACGAAGCCGCCGGCCGCGGACCCCGCGATACCACCGATCAGCAGCACCGTGCCGAGCTTGAAGTCGAGCGTGCCGCGCTTGAGATGGGCGAGCGCGCCGGAGAAGGACGAGGCGATGACCTGGTTGGCGCCGGTGGCGACGGCGATGGCGGGCGGGATGTTGTAGAAGATCAAAAGCGGCGTGATCAGAAAGCCGCCGCCGACCCCGAACATGCCCGACAGGAAGCCAACCGCCGCACCCATCGCAAGGAGCACGAACACATTGACCGACATCTCAGCAATCGGGAGATAAATGCCCACCCGCGATACTTCTCATGAAATGGCTGCTCGGGACCCAGCTGGAGGCCCTCGATATCAATGGCTGCTACTACGCCTGTTCGGGATGCCGCGCGCCATGTCGAAGCCGCGTATTGTCCGGCATCGTCTTACTTAGCGTGGCTGGGCCGGGGCCACGCATATAGTGCCTTTCCGGATGATACTGTCCGCGCGTCCAGGCGCCGAGCAATTCGGCGAAGATCCGCGTCAGGGCGAGCAGTCTATGGGTCTTTGGCATCTGGCTACATGGGTAAAGTTCAGGGTCAGGAGACACTATCAGTGCAGCGCATGCGTCGCGCATAGCCACTGAGACTAATGGTATTCCTGGGCGGAATGGCTGTGCGGGCAGGAGTCTTCCCGAGCGAGCTATTGCAGGCAGGCCGACAAAAAGGCGCGGCAATGATCGTCAGAGCGACGAAGCTGCTATGAACGACATCAAGATGATTCTCTGTGCTGCCCGATGACCGCCACCGCTCTCGACATCCTCAAGACCGTCTACGGCTATGATGCGTTCAGGGGACCGCAGGCGCGGATCGTCGAGCATGTCATTGCCGGCAACAATGCCTTCGTGCTGATGCCGACGGGCGGCGGCAAGTCGCTCTGCTACCAGATTCCCGCGATCGTCCGTCCCGGCATGGGGCTCGTCGTCTCGCCACTGCTGGCGCTGATGGCCGACCAGGTGACAGCGCTCAGGCAGGCCGGGGTGCGGGCGGCCGGGCTGAACTCCGATCTGTCGCCCGACGACCGCCGCGCGCTGTGGCGGGATATCCGTTCCGGTGCGCTCGACCTGCTCTATGTCTCGCCTGAAACCTTGCTGCGGCCTGATGTGCTGGAGCTGCTGGAGAGCGTCAAGCTGTCGCTGATCGCCATCGACGAGGCGCACTGCCTGTCGCAGTGGGGGCACGACTTCCGTCCGTCCTATCGCCAGCTCGATGCGATCGTCTCGCGCTTTGCCGGCACCCCGCGCATGGCGCTGACCGCCACCGCCGACGAGCCGACGCGCGCGGAAATCCTGTCGCATCTCGAAATCGACGAGCTAGACGCCTTCATCGCCGGTTTCGACCGGCCCAACATCCGCTACGCCATCGAGGAAAAGGACAATCCGCGCGCCCAGCTCAAGGAGTTCCTCAAGCGCTACGAGGGCGAGAGCGGCATCGTCTACTGCCTGTCGAAACGCCGGACTGAGGAGACTGCCGCCTGGCTCAAGGGCCTAGGCTACGATGCGCTGGCCTATCACGCCGGCATGGACAAGGCGGCGCGCGAGGCCAACCAGATGCGCTTCCAGCATGGCGAGGCGGTCATCATGGTCGCCACCGTCGCCTTCGGCATGGGCATCGACAAGCCGGATGTGCGCTTCGTCGCCCATATCGACCTGCCGGGCAGCATCGAGGCCTATTATCAGGAGACCGGTCGCGCCGGCCGCGACGGCCTGCCGTCCGACACGCTGATGCTCTATGGCTATGACGACATCGCGCTGCGCAGCCGCTTCATCGAGGAGTCGGAAGCGCCCGACCAGCGCAAGCGCATGGAGCGGCAGAAGCTCGATGCGCTTTTGGGCCTGGCCGAGACGGCAAGCTGCCGGCGCCAGGTGCTGTTGTCCTATTTCGGCGACGAGTGCGCACCGTGCGGCAATTGCGACACCTGTGCCGAGCCGCCGAAACTGTTCGACGGCGCAATCGCCGCGCAAAAAGCGCTGTCCTGCATCTACCGCACCGGCGAGCGTTTCGGACAGGCCTATGTCGTCGACGTGCTTCTGGGCGTCGACAACGAGCGCATCGCCCAGTTCGGCCATGACAGGATTTCCACCTTCGGCATTGGCACCGAACATGACAACCGCACCTGGCGGGCGATCCTGCGCCAGCTGATCGCGCTGCGCCTTGTCGACGTCGACCTCGCCGGCCATGGCGGCCTGTCGATTGCGCCTGCCGGCCGCGAATTCCTGCGCGACAAGCCAACGCTGATGCTGCGCGTACCGGCACCGGCACGCGCCAGGCGCGGCAAGGTCGCACGCAGCGCGGCCCAGTCTGCCGTCAGCGATGCGGACCAGGACCTGTTCCAGGCACTCAGGCGGAAACGCACCGAGATCGCGCGGGCACAGAACGTGCCGCCCTATGTCATCTTCCACGACAAGACGTTGATCGAGTTGGCCGCAGCTAGGCCGACCTCACGCGCTGATATGGCAAATGTGCCGGGTGTCGGCGAAGCGAAGCTCGACCGCTACGGACCGGCCTTTCTCGAGGTGATCGCCGCACACGAATGACAATGCGGGGCTCATCCCCGCATCGACCGTCGTCAATAGATGCACCGCGCCGCCAAAGGCCTAGCGGTCCAGCCAGGCGGCGAGGCCGTCCAGCGTCTGCAGCCCGTATTCGACCGCGCCGAAGCCGATGACCACCTGACGCCGCTTGGCGCTGGGGTGGAGCTGGCGCATGGTCAGCACCGTCTTGCCGTCGCTCTGCTCGTCGAAGGTCACGGTGACGCGGAAACGATCGGGATCCTCTGAAGCGGGCGTACCGTAGTCCATCACGATGCGCTCGTTCGGCACGATCTCCAGAAAACGCATCAGGTTGGGGAAGCGCTGCTGCTTGCCTTCGAAGACGCCGACCATGTCGAAGTGCCAGACCCCGCCCTCGCGAATATCGGCTTCGTGGCTCTCGATGGCGAGGCCGGCCGGCCCGTACCATTGGGCCAGCGCCTTGGGGTCCATCCAGGCGGCAAAGACCTTGTCGCGCGGGTGGTTGAGCAGCTTGACCAGCACGATTTCGCGGTCGAGCGACCAGGTTTCGAACAGGTTTTCCATATCCTTTTTCATCCTTCCGTCTTGTCCAGATAGATTTCCAGCCGATCCAGGCGCTCGGCCCAGCGCCGGCGCTCTGCTTCCATCCAGTTCGCCGCCTCGTCGAAGCGCTGCGGCACCAGCCGGCACCAGCGGCTGCGCCCGCGCTTCTCGCTGACGATCAGCCCGCACTCTTCCAGCACCTTGAGATGCTGGGCAAAGGAGGGCAGGGCCATGTCGAAAGGTTCGGCCAGCGCGCTGACCGGCACCTCGCCCGCAGCCAGCCGTGACACCACCGCACGGCGGGTCGGGTCGCTGAGCGCGTGAAAGGCGAGATCGAGTGGCGTTGAATGGTAAGGCATATACCTTAGTAATCGCGTCCAAGGCATCCGTCAAGGAAAATAAGGTACTTGCCTTAGTAATTGCCTTCAGGTCGGCAGCCCAGGTCCTGGCTCTGCCAGCTCCTCGGGCGACACCAACGAATTCCACATATTCTATAAGCTCAGTAGAATTAATTCCCGTCCGACGACGATGATGGAACTCAGTTCCTGTCGCCCACCCCATACCCACGCCTATCCTTTTGTCAGCAAACAGGCAGACCGCGCGATCCCGATCCTCCCGAGGGCGTCGATTTCCGGTCCTTATCAAGGGGATGGCCATGTCGCATACACGACGTTCGACACTCAAACTCACGCTGATCGGATTGATGGCGGCGACATCGCTCGGCTTTGCCGCCCACGGCTTCGCGCAGTCGGACACGCCGGTCAAGGGCGGTACGCTGGTCTATCTCGAGCAGCAGGCGCACACCAATCTCTACCCGCCGGCAGGTGGCTTCTACCCCAATGGCGGGGTGCTGAACCAGATCACCGACAAGCTGACATACCAGAACCCCGACACGCTCGAGATCGAGCCCTGGGTCGCCGAATCCTGGACGGTTAACGAGACTGCCACCGAATACACCTTCAAGCTGCGTCCGGGCGTCACCTTCTCCGACGGCACCCCGCTCGATGCTGCCGCCGTGGCCAGGAACTTCGACACCTTCGGTAAGGGCAACAAGGAGCTGAAGCTGCCGGTTTCGGAGGTCATCAACAATTACGACCGCAGCGAAGTGGTCGATCCGCTCACGGTGAAGTTCCACTTCAAGGCGCCGTCGCCGGGCTTCCTGCAGGGTACCGCGGTGATCGGCTCGGGGCTGGTGTCGCCGAAGACGCTGGAACTGCCCTTCGAGCAGCTGGGCGATGCGACCAAGATCATCGGCTCCGGACCGTTTGTCGTGGAAAGCGAAGTGCTCGGACGCGAACTCGTGCTCAAGGCACGCGACGACTATGCCTGGGGACCGGCCAAGCTGAAACATCAGGGCAGGGCACTGCTCGATGAGATCAAGTATCTGATCACGCCGGAGGACAGCGTGCGCATCGGCGCGCTGCTTGCCGGTCAGGCCGATTTCATCCGCCAGGTCCAGGCCTATGACGAAAAGCAGGTCGAAGCAGCCGAATACAAGATCTACGCACCCGGCACCCGCGGCGTGAACAATTCGGTCGTCTTCCGGCCGGACAATCAGCTTGTTGCCGACGTCAAGGTGCGCCAGGCGCTGCTGCACGCCACCAATGCCAAGGAGATCGTCGAGACGCTGTTCTCGGCCAATTATCCGCAGGCGACGTCGATCATCGCCAAGGCGGCCCAGGGTTATGTCGACCAGTCGGCAAAGCTTGCCTATGATCCGGCTCTATCAGGCAAGCTGCTCGACGAGGCGGGCTGGACGCTCGGCGCAAACGGCGTGCGCAGCAAGGACGGCAAGGAACTGGTGCTCACCGCCTATGAATCGCTGCCGCAGCCGCAGAACAAGGAAACGCTGCAGCTGATCGCCCAGCAGTGGAACAAGGTCGGCGTGAAGCTGTCCGTGCTCGCCGGCGACTCCGGCAGTGCGGCTGCCGACAACCTCGATCCGCTGAAGACCCCGGTGGCGCCCGCAATGGTAGGCCGCGCCGATCCCGACGTCATCAAGAGCCAGTACTACCCGAAGAACCGCAACGTGCTGCAGCAGAAGGGCGGCGTCAGCGACAAGGTCCAGAGCTTCGTCGACGCCAAGCTCAACGGCCTGCTCGAGGCGCTCGCCTCCGAGCCGAACCGCGACAAGCGGCTGGCGATCGCAGGCGAGGTCCAGGCCTATGTGCTCGACCAGGCCTATGCGATCCCGATCTTCGAGGAACCGCAGGCCTTTGCCGGCGCGCCCAACGTTCATGACGTCGCCTTCGAGGCAGTCGGGCGTCCGTCCTTCTATCGTGTCTGGCTGTCGCCGCGCGACTGAGGTCCGAACGGTCCCGTCTCCGGCGAGACGGGACCGTTCTCCTGATCGCTTCGACGGAGATCCTTCATGTCGCGATATGTCATTGGCCGGATAGGCCAGGCCGTGCTCGTCCTCTGGGCGGCTT
Organism: Aminobacter sp. LjRoot7; assembly: GCF_964252895.1. Lineage (NCBI taxonomy): Bacteria > Pseudomonadati > Pseudomonadota > Alphaproteobacteria > Hyphomicrobiales > Phyllobacteriaceae > Aminobacter > Aminobacter sp. LjRoot7. The sequence goes on along the minus strand of NZ_CAXUPX020000004.1, from coordinate 473,620 downwards.
ACACCGTCAGCTTCGTGTTGCTGCAATTGCTGCCGGCGGACGGCGTGCTGATCAAGTTCCTCAATCCGGAACTCGGCCTCAGCCCCGAGCAGCTCGCCGAAATCCGTGTCGCCTACGGCGCCGATGCTCCGATCTGGCAGCAATATCTGTCGACGCTGGCATCGGTGCTGTCAGGCGATTTTGGTTATTCGGTCCGCGTCGGCGTGCCGGTGACGTCGCTGCTGGCAACCACCTTGCCGACGACCTTGCGGCTGGCAGCGATTGCCCTTGTCGTGTCGGTGCTGGTCGCCGCTGTTATCGCCTATGTCGCCACCGTCAGTCGGAGCGCGTGGTTGCGCAACACACTCCAGTCGCTGCCGTCGCTGTTCATCTCGGTCCCCGTTTTCTGGCTCGGCATCGCCCTGATCCAGGTCTTTTCCTTCCGGCTGAAGCTGATCTCCGTCATCAATCCCGGACCGGTGGAAATGCTGGTGCTGCCGGTACTGGCCATCGCCGTGCCGATCTCGGCGCCGCTGGCGCAGATCCTCATCCGCAGCATCGACGAGGTGCGCACGCGCCCCTTCGTGGCAGTGGCCCGGGCCAAGGGTGCCAGCCACAGGCGCGTGCTGGTGAGCCATGTCGCGGGCAACGCCATCCTGCCCGTTCTGACCATCGGCGGTGTGCTGTTCGGCGAACTCGTCGCAGGTGCGGTCATCACCGAAACCGTGTTCGGCCTCAACGGCATCGGTGCGCTGACCTACCTCTCCGTCAACACCCAGGACGTCACCGTCCTCCAGGCGATCGTGCTGATCTCAGCCGCCGGCTTCGTGCTCACAAATCTGATCGTCGATCTTCTCTACCCGGTCTTCGATCCCCGTCTTCGCAATCCCGCAGGAGCCAGCGCATGACCATCATCGATTCACTGGGCGCCGTCGGCGGCCTGGCGCCCCGGGACGCAAATGCGGCCTATGATCGTGAAGACTTCGCCGAACGGCTGAAGCGGCTCCAGCCCAGCCTGGTCCTGGCCTGGCTGGTTATCTCGATCGTCGTTGTGTGGGCGCTGCTGCCCGGGCTGTTCACCGGCTATAGCGGCACCGAAGGTGTGGCGGCCGAAAAGCTCACCGGGCCGAGCGCGCAGCATATCCTGGGCACGGATGCGCTCGGCCGCGATGTTTATGCCCGGATCGTCTACGGCGCGGTCCATTCGCTCAGCGGTGCTTTTGCCGCTGTCGGCGTCGGCCTCGTCATAGGCACCGCCCTTGGCGTGTTCGCTGCCGCCGCCGGCGGGCGTGTCGAGGATGTGATCATGCGCATCGTCGATGTGCTGCTGTCGATCCCGAGCCTGCTTTTGTCGCTCACCATCATCATCCTGCTTGGCTTCGGCACGGTGAACGCGGCAATTGCCGTCGGCGCCGCCTCGATCGGCAGCTTCGCCCGGCTGGCTCGGTCCGAAGTGGTCCGCGTGCGCCGCAGCGACTATGTCGAGGCCGCCTTCGGCAGCGGCGGCAGCTTCACATCGGTGCTGTTCCGTCATGTCCTGCCCAACTCGCTGACCTCGGTCATTGCCTTTGCCGCGCTGCAGTTCGGTAACGCCATCCTCAACATCTCGACGCTTGGCTTCCTCGGCTATGGCGCGCCGCCGCCCACGCCGGAATGGGGCTTGCTGATCGCCGAGGGCCGCAACTACGTTTCCACAGCCTGGTGGCTGACGACGGCACCCGGAATCGTCGTGGTGCTGGTCGTGCTGTCGGCCAATCGCATTAGCCGCTCCTTCGGCAGGAGCCGGGCATGACCGAATTGAAACTGGCAAACAAGGCAGCGCCGGCCGATGCTGCGGCCCCCGTGCTCGAAGTCGACAAGCTGGTCGTTTCCTATGGCCATGGGACGCGCCGCGAAGCTGTCGTCCACGGCATCTCCTTTTCAATGCAGCCGGGCGAAGTGGTGGCGCTGGTCGGCGAATCCGGCTCTGGCAAGTCGACGACGGCGCATGCGGTGATCGGGCTGTTGCCCGAAAACGGTCGCGTCGAGGCCGGCGACATCAGGCTGAACGGCACCAGCATTTCAGGCTGGGCCGACAAGCGCCTGGACACGATCCGCGGCAAGGTGGTGAGCCTGATCTCGCAAGATCCGGTCAGCTCGCTCAATCCGGTTAAGACAATCGGCGACCAGGTCGGCGAAATCCTCAAGGTGCATAATTGGGGCGACCGGCGCGCGATCGAAGAGCGCGTCATCGAGCTGCTCGATCGCGTCGGGCTGCCGCAGCCCGAGCTCAGGGCCAGGCAGTATCCGCACCAGCTTTCAGGCGGCATGCGCCAGCGCGTGCTGATCGCGATCGCGGTAGCACTCCGGCCGACTTTGATCATCGCTGACGAACCGACCAGCGCGCTCGATGTCACGGTACAGCGCCGCGTTCTCGACCTGATCGACGAATTGCGGGCGGAGTCCGGCACATCGGTTCTGCTTGTTACCCATGACCTTGGCGTTGCGGCTGACAGGGCCGACCGGATCGTGGTGCTGCAGGGCGGCCAGATCCAGGAAGTCGGGACGGTGGCCGACGTGCTCGCCGCACCGAAGTCGGCCTACACCAGGCAGTTGCTCAACGACGCGCCGGCTTTTGCCACGCCGAAGACCGCGCGGAACCAGCCCCGGGTAAACGCCGAGCCGGCCATCGTGGTCGAGGGGCTAGTCCAGCATTTTCCGTTGTCGGGTGGCCGGCAGCTCTGTGCCGTCGACGGTGTTTCCTTCGACGTGGCACGCGGCACCACCCACGCCCTGGTTGGCGAATCCGGCTCGGGCAAGACGACCACGGTGCGCGCAATTGCGGGGTTCCAGAAACTCGAATCCGGCCGCATCGTCGTCGATGGCCAGGATGTGTCGTCGCTGCGCGGCGAGCAGTTACGCCAATTTCGCCGGCGCATCCAGCTCGTCTACCAGAATCCCTTCGCATCGCTCGATCCACGCCAGAGCATCTTCGACATCGTCGAGGAGCCGCTGCTCAACTTCGATCCGGTGCCCAAGGCCGAGCGCCGGGAGCGCGTCCATGCGATCCTCAAGCGGGTCGGGCTGCCGGAGGCATCGCTAACCCGGCTGCCGGCGGCGCTGTCAGGCGGACAGCGGCAGCGCGTGGCCATTGCCCGGGCGATCATCCTGAACCCTGGAATCCTAGTTCTCGACGAGGCAGTGTCGGCGCTCGACGTCACGGTCCAGGCGCAGATACTGGAGCTTCTCGACGAACTCCAGCGCTCGCTCGGCCTGACCTATCTGTTCGTCTCGCATGATCTCGCTGTGGTCCGGCAGATCGCCGACACAGTGTCGGTGCTGCGCGACGGCAAGCAGGTCGAGCGGGGCAGCATCGAAGATGTCTTCGAGCGCCCGGCGCATGACTACACACGCGAACTCATCGCCGCGATCCCCGGCAGCAAGCTGAAGTCTGGAACAGGCTTCCTCGCGCGCACAGTCCAGCCAATTGAAGGAACTGCTTCATGACCGAGAGGAAAAGGCTCGGGTTTTTCACCCGCCTGCTCGAGGAGGCATCGCCGGCCGACCGCTACCGTTTCGCCACCGAACAGATACTCACCGCCGAACGAGAGGGTTTCGACACGGCCTGGGTGGCGCAGCATCATTTCCGCGCCGCTGAAGGCGGCCTGCCGTCGCCGCTGATCCTGCTTGCCAATGTGGCCGCCCGCACCCGCACCATCCGGCTCGGCACCGGGATCATCACGCTGCCGCTGGAGAATGCGCTGCGTGTCGCCGAGGACGCCGCCGTGCTCGACCTCATCTCGGGCGGACGGCTTGAACTGGGCGTTGGCTCAGGCGGAACGCCGTCCTCCTTCACCGCCTTTGGCCTGGACAGTATCAGGCGCGGCGAGCTGCTCGATGCGCATCTCCAAGTTTTGCGCAGCGCTTTTGCCGGCAAGCCGTTCGACGGTGACGACACGCTGTATCCGGCAGCTCCGACCCTTGCCGGGCGGATCTGGCAGGCGACCTTCTCGATAGAAGGCGGTCGTCGTGCCGGTCTCACCGGCGATGGCCTGATGCTGTCGCGGACGCAACCACGCCCCAAGGACAATCCGAGCGCTGCGTTGGACGAGGTGCAGAACCCGATCATCGACGCCTATCTGGCAGCACTGCCTGAGGGTGTCGCCCCGCGCATCCTGGGCTCACGCAGCCTGTTCGTGGCCGACAGCCATTCGGAAGCCCTGCAGCTTGCAGAGAAGGGGCTGCGCCGTGTGCGCGACCATTTCATCGCCACCGGCCATACCGTGCCGGGCGACAGCGTCGAGGAGCTCGCGACCGCATTCGACACTCATGCGGGCTCGCCCGATGCGGTGATCGCAAGTCTTGCGGCCGACACCAGCCTCAGGCGTGTCACCGACGTCGTGTTCCAGGTCCATTCGGTCGACCCCGGCCATGAACGCACGCTGCGCTCGATCGAACTCACCGCCCAGAAGGTTGCGCCTGCGCTCGGCTGGGGCAGGTCGATACAACACTCCCCGAAACTTGTTGCCTGAACGGAGGCCAGAACCATGAGCAACCCCGATATCATCGACGAGCTTGCCGGCATTGTTGTCGGCTCCAGGCTCGATCTCATCCGCTATGACCGCGTCGAGGCCCGCGACAACGCACAGAAGAGCTATCTCGCGCTGTTCGACCCGGACGACCAGAGCGAGGTTTCCGTCCGCGACCGCTTCGCGATCGCCAGCTTCGTCGTCGGGCTGTATGGCGACGACAGGGTGACGAAGCACTATCTCGACAAGTTCGACGCAGAAAAGCCGTCCAAGGCGCTGGCGAGCGCCATCACGCATGAAGTGCGACAGGGCAAGGCCAGCGGTCCCTACGGTGCTTATCCCGCCGGGCCGCTGACGCGGGAAAATGTGACCGGCCCGTCCTACCGCGTCGCCGAGGCGAGCCGCGGGGTCCTGGGTACGAAGCTCGTGGCCGGGCTCGAACATGCGCATCTGCTGGTGCTGCACCCGCGCGACGCCAGCCCGGCAGCGCTGCAGGCGCTGCTCGACGCCGGCTGGAGTGTGACCGGCATCGTCACGCTGTCGCAGATCATTGCCTTCCTTGCCTTCCAGATCAGGGTGGTGGCTGGCCTGCGTGTGCTCGACAGGAAGTTTGCCGCCGACCGTCTCGACGCGGCGGAATGACAGGGACCGACGACATGACCGATCAAGTAATCACCTATCCCGACAACATCGAACCGAATGTCTTCACCCGCGATGAACTCGGCTGGATTCCGTGGCTGCAGCCGTTGGCCGAGGACGAGCTGACCGACCGCCACCATGCCGGCCTGGTCGATCCCTCCCGCGCCAAGTCACCCTATTTCATGCTGCTGGCGCGCGATCCCGATATTCTCGGCGCACGCACCAAGACCGACAAGGACATCTTCTACAACACGAAGACGGGGCTGCCACGGGCCGAACGCGAGATCGCAGCGACCGCTGCGTCCCGCACCAATGGCTGCATCTTCTGCGCCTCCGTCCATTCGCGCTTTGCCTACCAGCACTCCAAGCGCAGCGACGATGTCCAGAAACTGCTCGACGAGGGCATCTACACGGATATCGATCCGAGCTGGAATGCCATCATTGACGCCTCCGCCGCCCTGACAAAGACGCCCCACGGCCTCACGGAAAGCCATATCGACGAGCTTCGCCGAGCCGGCCTTGACGACGTGGCCATCGTCGACGTGATCAACGGTGCGGCATTCTTCAACTGGGCCAACCGCCTGATGCTGTCGCTCGGCGAGCCGACCCAGCCGGCTGCGGCCGCGTGACGTCCTGAACGATGCTGGTCGCCGCCAAGCGGCGGTCGCAAGCCTTGGAGTTCAGCTTCGGGCATTCGAGTCTGGAAACTGCAAGTTCGCTGTCGGCTCCCTGGCCTTTTCAGGGAGCGTTGAGCCGGCCGGATCGTCAACCGCCGTCGTCGGTGACGCCTCCGGCTGGAGCACCGTCGTGTCGGGAAGCGCCATGCCATAGGCGGTGTCGCCGGCGCCTTCGGCGACGTCGCTTGCCATGCGGTAGCCCTTGTTTTCGCGAACCTGGCGCGGAGACATGCCGAACTGTTCGGATATCTGCCTGGAGAAGTGGAACGGGTTCTTGTAGCCGCACTGATAGGCGATGTCGGAGATCGGCAGGCTGGTCTGCAGCAGCAGGAAATGGCCGCGCGAGGCCCTGACTTGCCAGAGATAGCGCACCGGCGTGACGCCGATGTGCTTGCGGAACGATGAAACCAGATGCTGCGGCGTGACACCCACAAGCGCGGCCAGGCGTTCGACCGTAATTTCCTTTTCGTAATTCTCGTCGATGTAGAAGCGTGCGCGCAGAACGGAACGCGGCGTCAGCCGCTCCTGCTCGGACATCTGCGCTTCATGGAAGTAGGCGAGAAAGATCGACTCCCCCAGTGCGTTGCGAAGCTGGTTGAGATTGGAACCCGAGCCTGCGCCGAGCTCCACTCCGATACGCTGAATGCTCTCGATGCGTTGCGGCAGGGGGATCCGGGCCGGCAAAGAGCGCAGCCGCGAGGCAAGAGCCTCGCTGACGTCTCCGGCATAACCTTCGCACCAGCTCACCCGCGTGTGCCGTCCTTCGGTGTATTCCATGGAGATGCCTCGCTCATTGCGGAAGAAGCCGCAGCTCCTTGCGCCCAACACGGTCTCCTCGTCGTCGCAGATGATCCTTGCCTTGCCTTCATGGATGATCAGCAAGGTCACATAACGGTCTTTCAGCGGCCCGTAGACGCCGCCTGCTGGATATATCGCTTCACCGAAGGCGAAGCCCCGGCCATTGTCGATAAATGCACGCATAGCCAAGGCCTCGCTTGCCGCGTCATGCTTTTTCCTATCACGGCTAAATGCGCCGGCAAAGATTAGAAGAATGCGATCTTAACGACAGATATGTTTTCGGCCGACGCAGGCATTCCGTGAAAACAGGGGCTGCGAAATACTCCAGACATCAACGGGCGAGCCGGTCACGCCGCCTGGACATGCCAGCAAGACGCATCCTCTGGAGGGAAAACGTGTTTCTGCCAGCCGACAATTCCAAGACAAGAAGCGACCTGCCGCGAGGCTGCACATTTGCCGCCAGCGACTGGCATATCCTGGCCTCGTTCTGGCATCCGATTGCCTTCGTTCACGACATCGCCGACAAGCCGGTCCGCGCCAAGCTGCTCGACGTCGACCTGGTGATCTACAAGACGTCGGCCGGAAACACTGTGGCCCGCGATTTGTGTCCGCACCGCGGCACCCGCATCAGCGCCGGCTGGATGGCCGACGACCAGATCGTCTGTCCCATGCACGGGCTGCATTTCGGGCATGACGGCGCCTGTTCCAAGATCCCGTCGATCGCCAATTCCGAAGGGCGCGTACCTCCCAAGCTGCGCCTCGAAACCTACGCATCGGTCGAGCGCTACGGCATCATCTGGACGTGCCTGAAGGGCAAGCCGATCTGGCAGCTGCCGGATTGGGACGGTATCTCCAACCCGGCTCTGCGGAAGGTTTATGTGCCTGAGGGCACCTGGTATGCGGCGGCAAGCCGGCATGTCGAGAACTTCAACGACGTTGCCCATTTCCCCTGGGTGCACACCCAGAGTTTCGGCGGCAGCACGGCCGATCCGATCCCTCCCTATGACGTCGAGCAGACGGAGTATGGCCTGCGCTTCGCGTTGCCCTACCATGAAGGTTTCAACCGCTTCGACGACGGCGTCGAGGGCGACGAGCGCGACGTGGTCTACACCTACGAGCTGACCTATCCGTTCTCCACGCTGATCAAGATCGATCCGCAGGGTTCCGACTACGTGGTCTACTTCGCCGACACCGTCTGCCCGGTATCGGCGCGCGAGACTCGCATCTTTCAGCTGATGACCGACACGTCAGGCGACCCGGATACCGACTACTGGGTCAAGGATGCGCTGCTGATCAACGACGAGGACAAGCCGATGGTCGAGGAGCAGCATCCTGAGGAACTGCCGCTCGATCTGACCGAGGAGATCCATGTGCCGTCAGATCGCATGTCGCTCGAGTATCGCCGTGGGCTGGTCCGCAAATTTGGCCTCGGTGCGCCGATCGCGAGTTGATTCCCCAGCATCATCGCAACTGCAGATATCAGGAAAGACGATGCCGATCCGTTTCGAAACCTGCTTCCATCATCAGGCCGTGCTTCGCGCCGGGCCGGGACAGCACGACGGCCGGGCAGCCCAGCAATGGAGGAGGGCGTCTTGACCATGGCGTTCACGAGAAACGGGCTCGCGCCCGCGGCACCTGCAGCCGGTAACAGGTTGCGGCTGCAGATCGCACGCAAGTGGACCTCTGCCGAGGGCATCGTCGCAATCGACCTCGTTGCAGCGGATGGCGCGCCCTTGCCAGCGTTTACGGCGGGGTCCCACATCGACCTGTTCCTGCCCGGCGGCTTGACGCGTCAATACTCGCTCCGCAACGATCCACGCGAGCGTCACCGCTATGCAATCGGCGTGCTGCGCGAGCCTGGCGGCCGTGGCGGATCGGCCTATGTCCACGACAGGCTGGACGTTGGCGATGCCTTGGAGACGAGCAGGCCGCGCAATGCCTTCGAACTCGATGAGACAGTGCCGTTTTCGCTGCTGCTGGCCGGCGGCATCGGCGCAACTCCGATCCTGGCCATGGCCCACAGGCTGTCTGCGCTCGGGCGGGATTTCGAGTTCCACTATTGTGCCCGCAGTGCAGGCCGCCTGGCCTTTCGCGACGAAATCGAGGCCTCGCCCTTTGCCGGCAAGGTCAGGTTCCATCTCGATGACGGCCCTGCGGCCCAGCTTCTGAGCCTGGACAGGTTGCTGGCCTATCGGCCGGAAGGCGCGCATCTCTACGCCTGTGGTCCATCGGGGTTTCTCGACGCCGTGGTCTCCAAGGCCAAGGCAGGCTGGCCGGCGGATGCCGTGCATCGCGAGTATTTCGCCAACTCGGCATCAAAGGCGCAATCCGATCAGCCGTTCAGGATCACGCTGGCGAGTACAGGCCACAGCTTCGACGTCGCGCCAGGGCGAAGCATCGTCGCGGTGCTGGCCGAAAACGGCATCGACATTCCGGTGTCGTGCGAACAGGGCATCTGCGGCACCTGCGTGACGCGCGTGGTTTCGGGCGAGCCCGACCATCGCGATCTCGTTCTGACCGACAGGCAGCGTGCCGACCACATGACACTGTGCTGCTCGCGCGCCCGCAGCGCCGAGCTGATCCTCGATCTGTAGGCTGGAAGGGTGTCACGCATGCGGCATTGAACGTTGACCAGGCAGCGAAGCGCGAGGGCCGCAGGCCCGAGAAGGAAAGCCACCAAGGGGAAAGATGATGCAACTGGAACAATTCGTGCGGAACCTGCCCAAGGCAGAACTTCATTTGCATCTGGCCGGTGCGGTCAAGGCCAGGACGTTCCTCAAGCTGGCGCGCAAGAACAATGTCGCGCTGCCTGATTTCGACGAGGTCGAGGACCTTTACCGATACGACAATCTGGTCGATTTCCTCGAAGTCTACGATCTTGTCGCGCGCTCTGTCGTCGACGCAGACGATTTCCACCTGATCGCCTATGAGGCGCTGGAGCATGTCGCCAAAGCCGGCGGTCGCTACACCGAATTCTTCTTCAGCCCGCAGGTGCATCAGGATGCGGGCATCAGCTACCAGACCATGTTTTCCGGCATCTTCCAGGCCATGGACGACGCCGAGCGCGACTTTGGCCTGGTGTCGCGGCTCATTCCGGCGATCAATCGCGAGCTGAGCCTCGATCGAAGCTTCGAGTTCCTCGACCTGATACTGCCGTTCCGCTCGGACAAGGTCATCGGCATCGGCCTCGACTATGACGAGGAGCCGTTCCCACCGGCACCGTTCAAGCCGGTCTACGACAAGGCCAGGAAGGCAGGCATGCGGCTCACCGCCCATGCCGGTGAGGGCGGCCCGGCTGCCAATGTGCGCGACGCGCTCGACCTGCTCGGCGTCGAGCGGATCGACCATGGCTACCGCGTCATGGAAGATCCCGATCTCGTCGCGCGCTGCGTCGCCGAGAACATCGCCTTCACCGTCTGCCCGAGCTCGACAGTCATCCTCACACATTGGCGCGACCTTACCGCCGCCGACCACCCGATCCGGACCATGCTCGATGCCGGTCTCAAGCTGGTGGTCGATACCGACGATCCGCCAATGCTGCAGACAGACCTTGCCAAGGAATACAGCTTGCTCGCTGAGACGATGTCGCTCGATCGGGCGACCCTTGCCGCGCTGGCGCTGAACTCGCTCGATGCGGCCTGGCTGGACAACAGCACGAAGCGTAGCTGGCGCGCCGAGTGGACGAAGGACATCGACCTGTTGATGGCGGAACCGGAGGAGGTGCACGCCACCATCTGAGGCCAGGCCGCCTCGAGGAGGAGGCGGTTTCACGACAATAAGAACAGACGGGATAGAACCCAGACAATAACACCAGAGGGAAAGGTACAATCCTATGTTCGAACATTTCGCCAGAAGACTGGCTGCGATGGCGATGCTTGTCATCGCAGCGATGACAGGCAGTCCGGAACGCTCAGTGGCAGCCGAGCCCGACAAGCTCAACATCGCCGTCATCCTGTCGGCCGGCATCGAGAGTGCCTGGGATGGCACCTTGATCGAGGCGCTTGAACGCGCCAAGACGGCAAAGCCGCACGGGCTCGATATCACCTGGAAATACACCGATCCGCTCTGGGGCGACGATGCCGGAGATGCCATGCGTCTGTTCGCCGAAAGCGGCGAATATGACGTCATCTGGGCCCACAGCACCTATTCCGATCAGGTCAAGAAGCTGCGGGAAGAGTTTCCCGACATCCTCTTCGTCGTCGTCGGCTCAGGCAATGAAGGGCTCGGCGGCAACCAGTATTGGGTCTACAAGCGTGTTCATGAGCCGGCTTACCTGCTTGGTTATACTGCCGGAAAGCTCACCAAGTCGAACAAGCTGGGGGCTGTTGGGACGTTCCCGGCTGATGACGTCAACGACGAGATCAATGCCTTCTTCGCCGGGGCAAAGGCGGCAAACCCTGCCGTTGAGCGCACCGTCGCCTTCATCGAGTCTTGGTACGATCCGGCCAAGGCTGGCGAATACACCAAGGCGCAGATCGCCACCGGGGCGGACCTGATTTTCCAGCTCACCGGCAATTTCAAGCCGTGCGAAGAAGCCAAGATCCTGTGCTTCGGCAACTTCCAGGACCAGAAGTCGTTCTCGCCTTCGACCGTCCTGTCGAGCGCCGTGGCGCAGTGGGATCCCGATGTCAGCTGGATCGTCGACGAATGGTGGGCGCACAAGGCGGAAGGAAAGCGTTATCAGGGCAATGCCGACAAGCACTGGTTCCCGATGAAGGACGGCGGCTCGGCCGTCGTGCCCAATGCCGACTTGCAAGGCAACGTGCCTGCCGCCGTGCAGGCTGAAGTCGACGAGCTCAAGGCCAGGATCATGGCCGGCAGCTTCGAGGTGCCTGTCGACGTCTCCGATCCGAAGGCTAAGTAGTTTCTATTGCAAGCCCGGCCGCGACGGGCGCCTCCGCCTGCCGCGGCCTTCGCTCACTCGAAATTTGGTGCCTCTCATGTCCACTGCCTTGCGTGTCGAAGGCCTGACCAAGCGGTTCGCCGGGGTTACCGCCAACGACGATGTCGACTTCGATCTTCGCCGCGGCGAGATCCACTGCCTGTTCGGCGAGAACGGTGCCGGCAAGTCGACGCTTTCGTCCTGCATCTTCGGCTTCTACCGGCCCGACAAGGGCGAGATCCTGTTGCGCGACCAGCCCGTGCACATTGCTTCGCCGATGGACGCCATCCGCCACGGCATCGGCATGGTGCACCAGCATTTCGTGCTCGTTCCGGAATTCACAGTGCTCGAAAACATCATCGTCGGCACGCAACGGTCGGGCTGGCGGCTGAATGCCGCCGAGGCACGCCAGAAGCTGAGGGGCATCTGCGACGGCTACGGCATCGATCTCGATCTCGATGCCTATGTCTGGGAACTGCCGGTCGGGCGCCAGCAATGGGTCGAAATCCTCAAGGCGCTCTATCTGGATGCACAGATCTTGATCCTCGACGAGCCCACGGCGGTGCTGACGCCGGGCGAGTCGAAGGTGTTGTTCGACATCGTCCGCAAGATGTGCGCCCGCGGCATGTCGATCATCCTGATCACCCACAAGCTGGTCGAGGTGATGCAGTCGGACCGGGTGACGGTCCTGCGCAAGGGCAAGGTGGTGGCGACGCTCGACACGCCCGACACCACGCCGGACGAGCTGGCCAGGCTGATGGTCGGCCGCGACGTCTCCTTCACCGTCACCAAGCCCGAACTTGCCCCGGGCGAGACGGTCCTGGCCGTCGAAGGCCTGTCGGCCCGCGGCTTCTGGGGTGATGCGGTGCTGACGGACGTTTCCTTTTCGGTCGCGCGGCACCAGATCCTCGGCATTGCCGGGGTTGCCGGCAACGGCCAGAAGGAACTGTTCGAGGTGCTCTGCGGCGTGCGCAGGCCCGCTGCCGGCTCGATCATCTTCAAGGGCGAGGAGGTGGCCGGCATGTCGCCGCGGGCGATGATGGACCGCGGCGTCGGGCACATACCCGACGATCGGTTCCGCGAAGGACTGGTCCCCGAGTTCAGCGTCGCCGAGAATGTCGTCCTCGGTTGGCAGCGCAGCCCGAAATACTGCAAGGGCCCGTTGATGGATCGCGACGCGATCACCAGCCTTGCCCGGGAGATGATCGGCGAATACCAGATCGCCACGCGCGACGAACATGTCGCTGCCGGCAAGCTCTCAGGCGGCAACGCCCAGAAGATCATCATCGCCCGCGAGTTCCTGCATGCCTCGGGCCTGGTTCTCGCCAACCAGCCGACGCGCGGCCTCGACGTCGGCGTCATCGAATATGTGCAGACGCAACTCCTGAAGAAGCGCGCCGAGGGCTTTGCCATCGTGCTTGCCTCGGAAGAACTCAGCGATCTGTTCAGCCTCGCCGACCGTATCGCCGTGATGTTCAAGGGCGAGATCATGGGCATCGTCGACCCCAGGACGGCCACGGTTGCCGAAGTCGGCGTCATGATGGCCGGCCGCCGTGGGGAAACCGCGGCCAGCAAGGAAAGGGTGCCGGCATGATCGTCTTCGAACGCAGGATGGAGGCGAACGCGCTCTGGACGCTCGCTTCCTTCATCATGGCCATTGTCGCCGGCCTGGCGGCTTCGGCGATTCTGATCGCATCGACGGGCGCCAATGTCCCTGATGTCTTCGGCGCATTGTTGCAGGGCTCGGTCGGCTCGCCCAAGGCGCTGGCAACGACGCTGGTCAAGGCCGCCCCGCTGATCCTGACCGGATTGGCGACGGTCATCGCCTTCCGCGCCCAGATATGGAGCATCGGCCAAGAAGGGCAGGTCTTTGCCGGCGCCATGGGCGGTTATCTCGGCGCCCAGCTGCTTGCCGGCCTGCCGCCGCTTCTGTTTTTCCCCGGCGTGCTCGCCTTCGGCATGGCGGCCGGCATGGGGCTCGGCTGGATCGCGGCGGTGCTGCGCAACCGCTTTGCTGTCAACGAGATCATCTCGACGGTCATGCTCAACTATCTGGTCGTCTACCTGCTTTCATGGCTGCTGCAGGGCGGCCCATGGGGCGAAACTGGCGGCACGGTTGCCTACCACCAGTCGCCGATGCTGCCCGATGCGGCGTTCCTGCCGGCACTGTTCGGCAGCAGCCGTCTTCATGCCGGGGTGCTGCTGCCTTTCCTGGCCGCCGCCATCTGCGCGCTCGTCATGTCGCGCACGCCTTTGGGCTATGAGATCCGTGGCCTGGGCTACAATCCCGAGGCACTGCGCCACAAGGGCGTCGACATCGCCCGCACGGTGAGCGTGATCATGATGGCGAGTGCCGCACTTGCAGCCCTTGCCGGCGCCATCGAGCTTTTTGGCGTCTCTCACCGCCTGCGCGCCGACAATCTCATCGGCCTTGGTTACGCCGGCATCATTGTCGGCATGATCGGCGGCCTGAGCCCGATAGGAACCGTGTTTGCCGGCCTGTTCTTCGGCGGCCTGGCGAGCGGTGCCGTCTACATGCGGGTGCTCGGCGACGTGCCGGCCTCGCTGGTGCCGGCCATGCAAGGCATCACCTTGTTCTTCTTCCTCTGCGCCGGCGTCCTGGCGCGCTATCGAATCGTCATGAAGGTTGCCATCCAATGAGCCAGCTGTTCCAGGAAGCGATCATCATCAGCATCCTCGCCTCGACCATACGCATCATGACGCCGCTGCTGTTTTCGGCGATGGGCGAGCTGATCACCCAGCGTGCCGGCATCTGGAACATGGGCGTCGAGGGCACGATGCTGACCGGTGCCTTTGCCGCCTATCTGGTTGCGACGCTGACCGGTTCGCTGTGGCTGGCGGTGCTGGCGGCAATCGTTGCCGGCGCATTGATGGGGATTGTCATTGCCTTCATGACCGCGACCCTGCGTGTCGACCACTTCATCGCCGGTCTCGGCCTCAACCTGCTTGCCGGCGGGCTCACGCTCTACTGGTTCCAGAGCTACATCCAGGGCCGGGCGCAGCCGATCTTCTCGGGCTTCCAGGACGTTGACATCCCGCTGCTTTCCGACATTCCTGTCATCGGCCCGGTGCTGTTTTCGCAACGTGCCCTGACCTATGTCGCCCTGCTGGTCGTGCCGGTCGTCTGGTTCCTGCTCTATCGCAGCCGCTATGGTCTCGAGTTGCGCTGCCTTGGCGAAAATCCCAAGGCGCTCGACGTCAAGGGGCTCAGCGTTTCGGCCCGGCAATATGCTGCCGTCATGCTGGGAAGTGCGATGACCGGCCTTGGCGGCGGCTTCCTCATGCTCGGCTTTTCCGACCGGTTCCTTGCCGATTTCACCGCCGGTCGCGGCTGGATCGTCATCGTCGCGCTCATCGCCGGAAACTGGCGGCCGAAGGGCGTTCTGATCGCGGTGACGGCTTTCGCGTTCCTGGAGTCGCTGGCCACTCACCTGCAGGTGGTGGGCGCCCAGGTTCCGCACCAGCTGCTGCTCGCGCTGCCCTATCTCGCTTCGATCGGCCTCTTGATGGGGCTGCGCTTCCGGTCCGGCCAGCCTGCCAGACTGGGGATCCCCTACGCCAGGGAATGACTGGGCGCAGGGTCGCCTGCGGTGCCACCTCCAATAGGCGACATGCTGCCCGCATGTCGCCTGTTCATTTCAGGGTCAGAAGGCCATATCGCCCGGGTTCTCCAGCACATCGCTGGCAGGGCGATAGCCCTTGTTGGCGCGGATCTCGGTCGGCGTCATCGCAAAGTTCTGCCTGATATGACGCGAGAAATGAAACGGGTTCTTGTAGCCGCATTGATAGGCGATCTCCGAAACCGACAGGCCGCTTTGTAGCAGCAGGCCCCGGCCGCGATTGGCCCTGATCTGCCAGAGATAGCGCATCGGCGTGACGCCAAGGTGCTTGCGGAACGATGAGATCAGCTGTTGCGCCGACAGGTGCGCGATCGCCGCGAGCGCGCCGACAGTGATGTCCTTGTCCATGTTTTCATCCATGTGCCGTTTCACCCTGAGGAGCTGCCTGGGAACGAAGCGGTCGCGTTCGATGAGCTGCGCTTCGTGGAAGAAGGCGGTGTAGAGCGCGTAACCAACGGCATTGCGCACGTCGTTGAGGCCGGTGCTGGAGGAAAAGCCGAGCTCGACGCCGATGCGCTGCAGTGCGGCCAGCCTTTTGGTCAGCGGGACAACGGGCGAGGCGCCGGCGAGCGGAGAGGGGCCGCTTGCCCAGATCTTGCCGGGCACGCCTTCGCACCACCCCACCCGATGCAGGATGTCGCGTTCCATCTCGATCAGGAACAGGCGGTCATTCCTAAAGAAGGCGGCTTGCCCACCCGCAAGGGTCGTTTTCTCGTCGTCGCAGGTGACCCTGATCAACCCCTCATGGACGAAGATCAGGCTGACATATTGCCTGGACAAGGGTCCATAGACGCCGCCGCGGGAATAGGTTGTTTCGCCGAAGGCGAAACCGTGGCCGACGTCGACAATGGAGTCCATGCCAGCAAAACCTCTGCCTTGTTCAGGTAGGTAGAGTAAGGACTGTGTTGGATAAATTCCATCCCGGCTTTCATCAGGGATATGGATTGCCGTTGGCGCGGTATTCTCTCCGCGCCCCGCTGGCTGCACAGTCAAGACACTCACGTCAGGAGGAGAAAGACAGTGCAGGACAAGGCTGAACTGGCAGGCAACGGAACACCGTTCCACACCGCAAGCAGCGCCGAGATGCGGACCACCTGGTGGTATGCGTGGGACAAATACATCGTCCCCGACGTCTATACGAGCATGCCGCGGGAACTGGCGGCGATCCGCAACGCCGTTGCCATGATCGACATGTCGCCGCTGCCCAAGATGGAGCTGCGCGGCCCCGACGCGCATCGCCTCGTCGACCGGCTGATGACCCGCGACATGACGCGGCTCGACGTCGACCACGTGATGTACACGCCATGGTGCAACCGCGACGGCCTTCTCGTCGGCGACGGCCTGGTTTTCCGCCTCGCGGAGGACTGGTTCATTGTCTCGGGTGAAACGAGCCACGCATGGTTTGCCAGCCAGGCGGCAGATCTTCAGGTCGAGATCCGCAACGCCTCCGACGACTACGGCATACTCTCGCTGCAGGGGCCGCGCGCCTTCGATCTGATGCAGGCGGCGACCGGCCACGACTGGTCCAGCCTCAAATTTTCGCAGATCGGGCGCGCCGCCATTGCCGGCCATGACATTCTGGTTGCCCGGCAGGGCTTCACCGGCGAACTCGGCTTCGAGCTTTGGGTACCGCGGGCAGCAGGTGCCGCCGTGTGGAAAGAGCTCCATTCCGTCGGCCAGCCATTTGGCGTGATGCCGGCAGGCGAATACGCTGTCGACGTCGCCCGCATCGAAGTCGGCCTGATCCTGGTCTCGGCCGACTACAACGGCGCCGGTCCGGACCCGCGCACCGCGCGTATAGACATCACAGACGATTTGAACATCACGCCGATCGAGGCCGGCCTCGGGCGGCTGATCGATTTCGGCAGCGATTTTGTCGGCAAGCAGGCGCTGCAGGCGGCGGCGGCCGCGACGGAGCCGGGACGGCGTTTTGTCGGGCTGCAATATGACGCAAGCGAGATCGTGAGTGCGGCTGTCGAAAAAAGCGCTTATGGCACCGCGCTTTCCCGGGTGTACTGGGGTTCGATGCCCGCCTTCCACGCCGGCAAGCCGGTGGGGCGTGCCTCGAGCCTTACCTTCAGCCCGACGCTGAAGCGCGCCATCAGCTTCGGTTTCCTGCCCGCCGGGCTGTCATCGCCGGGCACCAAGGTCGATGTCGAACTGAAGGATGACGAGGGCGCCGGCATCGGGCT
Organism: Aminobacter sp. LjRoot7; assembly: GCF_964252895.1. Lineage (NCBI taxonomy): Bacteria > Pseudomonadati > Pseudomonadota > Alphaproteobacteria > Hyphomicrobiales > Phyllobacteriaceae > Aminobacter > Aminobacter sp. LjRoot7. The sequence goes on along the minus strand of NZ_CAXUPX020000004.1, from coordinate 456,304 downwards.
TGTCTCGGCCACTGTCGTGTCCTTGCCATTCATCGAAATTCGCCGGTCGAAGGGCTGACAACGGCACACCGAGATCCCGGGAGGAGAGGCACGTGAACGTAGCGCACAGGCCCGTGTCGTTTGACCTGGACGACCGGCCTCTTGCCGGCCGGGGTCTCTCCTCCAGTTCGTCCGCGGCATCGGATGCGGTCGTATCGAGCTTCCACATCCTGCTCCTGCCCGGTTTCTCCCAGCTCTGTCTGGCATCGATGATCGAGCCGCTCAGGCTCGCCAACTCTTTGTCGGGCAAGAGCCTGTTCCGCTGGCAGCTGGCGAGCCTCGACGGCCATTCGGTTGCCAGTGCTAGCGGCATGTCGCTGGAGGTCACGGGCAACGTCTTCGCGGAGGAAGCAGCAACCACTGCTTGCACGCGCAACGCTGTGCTGGTCTGCGCGGGAGAAGGCGTCGAGCAACACAGCACAAGCGAACTGCGCAGCTTCCTGCGGCGCATCCGCCGTGCCGCCGTACCGATTTATGCATTGGGCACTGCAACCTGGCTGCTCGCCGATGCGAAGCTGCTGGATGGGGCCCGCTGCACCATCCACTGGCGCAAGATGGCGGCGTTGTACGAGACCTTCTATGGCCTCGCCATCGACGATGCGCTGTTTGTGCGCGACGGCTCCATCGTTACCTGCGCCGGCGAACTAGCCGCCTTCGACCTCGCAATGGAACTGGTGGCGCAGCACTGCGACATCGAGCTGGTGCGCCGGATCTGCCAGCATCTCGCGGCCGATCGCTGGCGTGACGGGGCGAGCGCCCAGTCATTGCTGCCAGGATTGCGCTTCGGCAGCGCCGGCAAGAAGCTGTCGCGCATCCTGCAGCTCATGGAGAGGAACATCGAGGAGCCGCTGTCGCTCCAGGCGATCGCCCAAGAGGTTTCGTTGTCGCGGCGCCAGATCGAGCGCCTGTTCGAGCGCCATCTGTCGACCACGCCGCGGCAGCATTATCTGATACTCAAGCTCCGCCGCGCCCGCCAGCTCATCGAAATGACCGAGATGTCGGTAACCGCCATCGCCATCGCCTGTGGCTTCGACTCGGCGTCCTACTTCTCGAAAAGCTTCAAGGACCATTTCGGCATCCTGCCGAGCGTTTTGCGCGCACGGTGACGGCTTGGAAGAACTGCTTCAGGGAGCCATCCCGTAGTCGTGCAGCATGCGTAGGCCCAACCAAGTTGGCGGTCGGCTTCCCGATCTGCGTCGTTGAGTGTGCCCTGCGTTTCCCATCCGTCGACCTCCATGTGAACGACGGCTCTGTCTCACGCTCCCTCATTCGAGGAGCAACTCGAGGCTATCGCCGCCTGAAATTCATCAGCGCTAGGGCGTCATGCGACCTATCCAATCTTCGATCGAAGCCAAAATTCACGAGATTAGCTGGGCTGCCTTTTCGGCAATCATCACCGCCGGAGCGTGGGTGTTGCCAGAGACGATCGTCGGCATGATCGAGCAATCGGCGACGCGGAGTCCCTCGATACCGCGCACGCGCAGTTGAGGATCGACCACCGCCATGTCGTCGCTGCCCATGCGTGCCGTGCCGACCGGATGGAAGATCGTCGTAGCGATGTCGCCGGCGGCGCGTGCGAGCTCCTCGGGTGCCTGGATATGTACGCCCGGCTTGAATTCCTCGGGCCGGAACTGGGCCATGCGTCGGGTTTCCATGAGCCTACGCGCGATTGTGATCGAGGCGGCTGCAACCTCGCGGTCTCCGTCGGTGGAGAGATAGTTGGGCGCGATCTCCGGATGATCGTCGGGTCTCGGTGAGACGATGCGCACATGGCCGCGCGCTTCAGGCCTGAGATTGCAGACCGAGACGGTGATCGCCGGGAAACTGTGCAGCGGCTGGCCAAAGGCTTCCAGCGACAGCGGTTGGACATGGAACTCGATGTCGGGTGTCGCAAGGCGCGCATCCGACTTCATGAAAATTCCGAGCTGACTCGGCGCCATGGACATGGGGCCGGAACGCTTGAGAGCATATTCGAGCGCGATCAGTGCCTTGCCGGTGAGGCTCGCTTGGCGCTCATTGAGCGTCTTCGTACCCGAAACCTTGAACGCCGTCCGGATTTGCAGATGGTCCTGGAGGTTTTCGCCAACGCCGGGCAAGTGGTGCACGACTTCTATGCCGTGACGTCCGAGCAAGCCGGCTGGCCCCACGCCCGACAATTGAAGCAGCTGCGGCGTGCCGATGGCACCACCTGACAGGATGAGTTCGCCGATTACCTTCACATGGGCAGGCTTGCCGTTGAGGCACAGCTCGAGCCCGGTTGCCCGACGGCCGGAAAACAGGATGCGTTCGGCCTTCGCATGAGTGAGGATCGTCAGGTTCCTGCGGTGCCGAACAGGCTTGATGAAGGCGCGCACGGCATTGAAACGGAAACCGGATTTCTGGTTCACCTCGAAATAGGACGAGCCAAAATTGTTGCCGTCGTTGAAATCGTCAACCTTCGGCACGCCGAGTTCTTCCGCAGCCTCGCGCACGGCGTCGAGGATCGGCCAGCTCAGGCGTTGACGTTCGACCCTGAGTTCGCCGCCCTGGCCGTGGAACTGGCCGGAAAGGGAATGGTGGTCCTCCGACTTCCTGAACAGTGGCAGGACGTCGTCCCAGCCCCAGCCCGGATTGCCGAGCTGGCGCCACTGATCGTAGTCGGCGGCCTGGCCGCGCATGTAGATCATGCCGTTGATGGACGAGCAGCCGCCCATCACCTTGCCGCGTGGATAGGCGAGGGAGCGGCCGTTCAGGCCTGGCTCCGCCGCTGTCCGATAGCCCCAGTCCGTGCGCGGATTACCCATGCAGTAGAGATATCCGACCGGGACGTGGATCCAGTGATAGTTGTCCGAACCACCGGCTTCCAGAAGCAGCACGCGCTTGCCGGGATCGGCGCTCAGCCGGTTTGCCAGTACGCAACCGGACGAGCCCGCCCCCACGATGACATAGTCATAGCTGCCGATGTCAGTACGCATGGTCATCTGACGAGCGCTTTCAGACGACATGTTCCGCGGCAACGCCCCGGAGATCCATCTCGTATTCGAGATCCACGACGGGCGGATTGTTGTAGTGCCAGGTCAGGCCTGCGCGCGCAGCACCGCGCTTGACGATTTCGTCGGCCAGGAACGGGTAGAGATCGTGCACGGTGTAGACCTGGACCGCTGTCGCATTTTCCCATCCGAAGCCCAGCGTGCTGGCGCGACGCTCCATTTCCTCCAGCACGAATTGCGCCTTGGTGCGCAAACCTTGGGGAGAGAGATCACCACGGCTGATGATGTGGTCGCGATAGGCCGCATGTCCCTCCGGAACTTCGGCGGAGCCGGAAATGACGAAGGATGGCTTGGCTTCGACGGAAGGCACCGTGAACGAGAATGCATAGATCGACGGAACCGGCGGCGGCGCGATCTGCGGACAGACGTTGCTGCGCGCCACAGGATTGAGGCCGGTGTCGAGCAAGCCCCACGCCTTCAGCGTCTCGGTGTAGGTGCTGTTGAAAGCAACGAAACCCTCTTCGGTAAATGGCGCAGGAGACCGCAGCTCGCACGCGGCAAATGCCGTGAGGGGCCTGCCGGCAGCCGCGATGATCCTCTCGATCTCAGCAAAACCTTCCTGCAGGGGCAGGGGGTGGGTAAAGCGCACCCGTTCCAGGCGAAAGCCCGGCAATGCCGCCACGCCGCCCGAATATTGCGATACGCCTTTGATGAAACGGTAGCCGCCAGACAGAAATTCAATCACTTCGCCCATGGTGTCTCTCCTGAAAATGAAATGCCAGATGGGCCTGTCGCCGTCTGGTCTGAAACAAACGAACGTGCGCCTCGCCAAGTGCCAACCTGACCGACTAGGCAAGCACGACTGTGCCTACGCACATTGCCGCTAGGCGCTTTGGATGGTTTCGCGCGCAATCCGGTTGCGCAGCAGGCCGACACCTTCGATGTCGACTTCGACCAGGTCGCCTTCCTTCATGAAGAGGGGCGGCACGCGGGCGAAGCCGACCCCGCCAGGTGTGCCTGTAACAATCACGTCGCCGGGCGATAGTGGAGTGATGCGCGAGATGTAGGCGATCAACTGCGCCACAGAGTGGATCATCTGGCTGGTGCGCGCCGCCTGGACGGTGTTGCCGTTCAAACGGCAGCTGATGGCCAGATCCTGCGGGTCGGGGATCTCGTCGGCGGTGACGAGGAACGGCCCGAAGGCGCCGGTCGCCGGGAAATTCTTGCCCGGCAAGAACTGCGACGTATGGACCTGCCAGTCGCGTACGGAGCCGTCGTTGTAGCACGAGTAGCCGGCGACATGATCCAATGCGGCATCCGCCCGGATGTTGCGGCCGCTTTTGCCGATGATGACGGCGAGTTCCGCCTCGAAGTCGAACTGGACGGAAACTGACGGCATCAGCATCGGTTCACCATGCGCGCACTGAGAGTCGGCGAAGCGGGCAAACAAGGTCGGATGCTGTGTCGGCGCATGGCGCGTTTCGACCATGTGGTCGTGGTAATTCAACCCGACGCAGATGATCTTTCCCGGAATGGGAATTGGTGCTTGCAGCTCAATGCCGGCCAGCGGCAGCTCGGCGCTGCGGCTGATCGCCTGGGTGCAGATGTTTACGAAGTCCTGCTCGGCAAGGAGATTGGCGAGCGTCGGAAAGCGGTCGCCAAGGACGCTGCTGATGTCGAGGATGCGGTCGTCCGCCACGATGCCGTATCCGGCACGGCCGTTATGGAGATAGCTACAAAGTCGCATCGTTCCTCACTTGCGATTCGATGGTGTTCAGTCCCGGAAAGCGGGCGCATGTTCGCAGGCGACGCGAAGCCGGCCTGTGTTTGGTTGGTGGTCTGCGAACCGGGCGCCTGCCGCCGCCCGTCCGCTCCTCAGCTGATGTCGAAGGTGATTGTCTTGACGTCGGTGACTTCGCGCAGAGTGTGCTTGCCGCCGAGGCGGCCCAGACCGCTGGCCTTGCCCGAGGCGCCGCCAAACGGCAGGTGAAGTTCCCAGTAGCAGCTTGCGCTGTTGATGTTGACGAGACCGGCCCGCAGCTTTTCGCCGAATGAAAAGGCGCGGCTGAGATCGCGGGTGAACACGCTGGCGGCAAGTCCGTGCGATGACGCGTTTGCCGTTTCGAGCAGGTCGGCGTCATCTGCGCAAATCACCAGTGGCGCGACTGGTCCGAAGGTCTCGGATGTGTTGAGCAAGGCCTGGCGGTCTACGCGTCCCATGACGGTCGGGTGGTACAACAGGCCCGCTCCCTTCTTTCCCCCGGTGAGGATGTCGGCGCCGCGGGACAATCCGTCCGCCACATGTTGTTCGACCTTGGCGACGACCTGGGGGTTGTTCAGCGGCCCCATCGTCGTTTCGGCGAGAAGCGGATCGCCAAGACGGATCGCCTCGGCAATGCCGGCGATGCGGGCGGCGAGGGCATCATGGTTCTTTTCGGTGACGAGAATTCGGCCTGTGGCGGCGCAGACCTGCCCGGCATTGAAGAAGCAGCCAAAGGCGGCGGCCTGTGCCGCACGATCCAGATCTGCATCATCGAGCACGACGACGGGTCCGTTGCCGCCGAGCTCCAGCAGCATCGGCTTGCCGGCACCACGCTTTGCAATGGCGCTACCGGTCTGTGGACTGCCGGTGAAACCGATCCCATGCGTGCCGGGATTGGCGACGATCTCGTCGCCGACAACCGCGCCTGGGCCGAGGACAAGGTTTACCGCCCCATCGGGAAGACCAGCTTCGGCGATGCATTCCATCAGCTTGACGGCACAAAGCGATGTCGTCGGGGCAGGCACCCACACCACCGCATTGCCTGCTGCAAGGCAGGGCGCGAGGTACTCGACCGGAATGTTGATCGGGAAGTTCCAAGGCGTGACGATCGCGTAGACGCCACGTGCCTGACGGAAGCTGATGGCTCGTTTTCCGGGTGTCTCAACCGGGATGAACTCACCTTCGAGCCACTTGATCAGTTCGCCAGCTTCCCGGAATCCGGTGGCGGCGGCGTCGACCTCGCCATAGGCCTCTGACGCCAGCGGCTTGCCTTGCTCGTGTGCGAGCGTGAGCGCCAGCTCGTCGCGGCGCTTCTCGATGATATCGGCGATGCGGTTGCAGAGGCGTGACCGATCCCATGCCGACATTTTCGACAACGCATTGTGACCGGCTTCAGCCGCCTTGATCGCATCTTGCGCGTCGGAGCGGTCACCCTCGGCAAGCACTGCCAGGAGTTTGCCGTCGTAAGGCGACCGCGCTTCGAACGTCTTGCCGCTGTGTGAGGGCGTCCACTTGCCCGCTATGAAATGGTGCGCCTGAATTACGCTGTGTTGCATCGTCGTTTTCCGCTCGGATTCTTACTGGGATTGCATGGGATGGCTGCCGCCCGCCGGGTCGATCTGGCGGCCCTTCACGATGAGGCGATCGCACACCAGCCTTGTGGAAACGTCGAGGCCTTCGCCGGCCGCGTCCCTGAAAGTCCAAGGTTCATCGCGCCATTTCAGCACGGCAACATTGGCTTCGTCGCCGACGGCGATACGCCCGAGGTCGGGACGGCCGATCACTTTCGCTGGGTTGGCGCTCCCGGCGGCCAGAGCCGTCGTCTGGTCGACGCCGAGTGCGATCATCTTGTTGATCGTAGTCAGAAGGTCGTAGGCAGGACCGTTGACCGAAAGGGAATGTATGTCCGAGCTGATCAGGTCGGGCACGAAGCCTTCGGCCAGCATCTCGCGGCAGACGCGGAAGGAAAATCCGCCCATCCCATGGCCGATATCGAAATGGACACCGCTCTCGCGAGCCCGCCATACCGCATCGCGGACGCGGCCATTTTCAGTCGCAGCATTCGGATCCGGACGGCAGCAATGCGTGATGATGTCACCGGGACGCAGGCGCTGCAGGACCTCCTCGATGGAGGGAGGGTCAAGATCGACGTGGCACATGACTGGCAGGTTCAGGCGCTCGGCCACCTCAAGTGCCACCTCGAGAGCTGCGCCGCCGTTTTCGCCGGAAGCTTTGCGGCCGGCCCGCACCTTGATGCCGACGATTTGCTCTGGATAGGCCTGCGCGGCTTCGATGCAGCTTTCTGCGTCGACGAGGCGCATGTCGCAGCATTCGCCAACCATAACGCGCTTCGAGAAGCCGAAGATTCCCGGAAACGAGATGTTGAGGAAGGCAAAGGCGTGGAAGGGCAGCGGTTCGAAGATGAAGGTTTTCAGGCCTTCGAAATTTCCTGCTCCGGCAGAACCGGCGTCAACGAAGGTTCCTGTCGCTGACCGATGCGCAACCAGTTCGGGCCGAACCCCCAGTGAGGTGGCACCCCAGTAGATATGGGTGTGGATGTCGGTCAGGGCTGGCAGAACGATTGCTTCTCGCGCATCGACAACGATATCCTCGGGGCGCGACAAGCCGGAGCCGATAGCGACAATGCGACCGTCAGCGATGGCGACATCGGCAGCGGTTCCCGGTGCGCCGCCGAAGGCCAGGACGTGGCCGCCTTGTAGAACTGTTCGTCGTGACATTGGCGAGTACTCGTCTCCAGTAGGGTTCCCGTATCGAGCCGGTGGTCGTGCTCGGGGGGGGGCGTGCTGCGTTGGGTGATCGTCTGCGTGACAAAAAGCACATACTGACCAGTCAGTCAATATTGACAGCGACCCCATTTTCATTCCAGATGGCCGCGTCATCCGACAACTTACAGCACCATTTGGGAGGTTCTGATGGGTAAGAAGTTTTGGGCCGCGCTGATCGTCAGCACGGCCACTGCAACTGCGCTGCTGCATTCCGGCAGTGCCTGGGCAAAGGACACCGTTCGGGTCCGCGTCGCGGAATATAGCACCAAGACCGGTCCGTTTTTTCAGGGTCTGGCGGCAAAGTTCAACGCGGCGAATCCCGATATCGAGGTCACGGTCGAGCACCTGCCCTGGCCGGAGATGCAGCAGCAGCTGGTGAGCGACATTTCTGCCGGTACCGCGCCTGATGTCTCGCATATGGCGACACGCTGGATGGCGGGATTTGCCAAGGACGGGGCGCTCGCCTCGATCGAAGGACTGATGTCGCCGGGCTTCGCCGATAGCTTTGTGCCAACCTATCTCGATCTTCAGAAGCAGGGTGATCATACCTGGGGGCTGCCGATTGCGGCATCCGCGCGGGGGCTGTTCTACAATAAGAAGCTGCTCGAGCAGGCTGGGATCGCAAATCCGCCGGCAACCTGGGACGAGGCATTCGAGGCGGCCAAGAAGATCGATGCGCTGGGCGAAGGGGTCTATGGCATCGGCGTCCAGGGCCGAGACCTGGATACCGAAGGCTATTGGTTCTACAGCCTCTGGACCCATGGCGGCAGCATTCTGGGGCCGGACGGCAAGAGCGGATTTGCCTCGCCTGAGGCCGTAACGGCGACCAATAACTACTTGCGCATGATCAAGGCGAATGTCACCCAGCCGGGCGTTACCGGTTCCAGCCGCGAGGACCTGCAGAATCTCTTCGCCGCCGGAAAGATGGGCATGGTCCTGTCGGGTCCCTGGTTCAATGCGCAGCTCGCCGAACAGGGCAAGGATGTCGAGTACGGCATCAGCCGAATTCCGGTCGCCACGACCGAGGCGACCTATGGCGTCACCGATACCATCGCCATCCTGGAATCCTCGAAGGTGAAGCCACAGGCCATGAAGTTCCTGGAGTTCATCTTCAACAAGGAAAACAGGCTTGAATTCGGTAAGCTCGAAGGCTTCGTGCCTGTCCTGAAGGCGGAATCGACCGAGCCATTCTTCACCGAGAACCCGAAGATGTCGGTGTTCCTCGAAATGGGGCCGACGGCAAAATTCGCACCGCTGTTCCCGCGCTGGGAAGAGATGGCGGATGGCCTCAAGTCCGAGCTGTCCAGGATTTACGCAGGCGAGGTTTCGGCTGAGGAAGGCCTGAAGCAGGCGGCCGCAAAGATGGACGCGATCCTGGCCGAGGAAGAATAAGTCCTGAAATCGTCGCCTGAGGGCGATCCCATTCTACTCAGGTGGCGTGTCGACCACGCCACCGCTCTTCCTCAAAGGTAATGCGCCTATGCCGGGATTTGAGAATACCGCTCCCAGAAGGGCCGCAAGCGCGGGCCGGTGGAGCAAGACGGGACTACCGGGTCCGGCCTTCGCGCTGATCCTGATTGCGCCTTGTCTGCTGCTTTCGGTCGCCGTGATCGGCTACCCGATATTCGACGTGATCCGCATGTCGCTCTTTGACGTAAGCCGCACTGGCGTTGTCCGCGATTTCACTGGATTAGCCAATTTTGCCAAGGCGTTCGCCGACCCTGTTTTCCTGCAGGCTGCACGCCAGACCCTTGTCTGGACCGTCGCCGTCGTGGGCGGAACCCTGCTGGTCTCGGTGCCGATAGCCTTGATCCTCAATGAGGATTTCTACGGCCGGACAATCGCCCGGACAATCGTGCTGCTGCCGTGGGCCATCTCGCTGGCGATGACGGCCGTGGTCTGGCGCTATGTCGTCAACGGAGATTTCGGCACACTCAACATGACACTGGCCGCCCTCGGGCTGCCATTCGAAAATTATCCATGGTTGGCCGATGCCAGGATGGCGTTCCTCCTTGAGATACTGGTCGGAATTTTGGTGTCGGTGCCGTTCACCGTGACGATCCTCCTCGGCGGGCTGACGTCCATCCCGGAGTCTCTGTACGAGGCGTCCGCCATCGACGGCGCATCGTCGACCAGGAGTTTCTACTTCATCACGATGCCGCTGCTGTGGCCGTTCATGCAGATCGCGCTCGTCCTCAACGTCATCTATGTTTTCAATTCCTTCCCGATCATCTGGATCATGACCAATGGCGGCCCCGCAAACCGGACCGACATTCTGATCACCTATGTCTACAAGCAGGCCTTCGCTTTCGGAAAGCTTGGCAACGCGGCAGCCGGTTCTGTGGTCATGTTCGCGATGCTGTTGGTCTTTGCCGTTGTCTACCTGTTTCTGACAAAAGCGCAGGGGGCTCGCAACGATGTCTAAGGCAAAGAAAAGTCTCGTTTGCTGGGCGCTGCTTTCGCCCTTCCTCGTGGTCGTGCTCTTTCCCTATGCGACGATGCTGTCGACGTCGCTGAAGCAGAAGGACGAGATATTCACCTTCCATCGGACCTGGCTGCCACGCGAGTTCTATCTGGGCAATTTTGCCGAACTCATCTTCGAGAAGGGCTTTGGACGGGCATTGGCAAATTCACTTGCCATCAGCGTCGGGGCTACCGTTTTGTCCCTCGCGGTGGCCATACCAGCCGCCTATGCGCTCACCCGGATGCGGGTTCCAGCCAAGGGCGCACTGACCAATTACCTGCTCATCACCCAGATGATCTCGCCGATCGTTCTGATCATTGGTCTGTTCCGGATGTTTGCCTATTTCGGCCTGGTCAACAGCCTGCTGTCGGTCATCATCGCGCACAGCGCCTTCTTCATGGCGTTTGCCGTGTGGATGCTGCAGAGCTATTTCGCGACCATTCCGAAGGATCTCGAGGAGGCCGCGTGGATCGACGGCGCCGGCCGGTTCAGTGCCTTCATCCGCGTCTTCCTGCCGTTGTGCCTTCCCGGGATTGTCGTCACGGCAATCTTCACCTTCGTCAATTCTTGGAACGAGTATGCGATGTCGCTGACGCTGTTGCGTCAGGTCAGCCAGCAGACCGCGCCGGTTCAGATCGCGTTCCTGACCGGCACTCTCTACCAAATTGAATGGCATCTCATCATGGCCGCGACGTTGCTTGCGTCGGTGCCTGTCGCAATCGTCTTCGCATCCATCCAGCGCTACCTCATTGGGGGAATGGCGCTTGGTGGGGTCAAGTAGGAGGAGCTAAGTGGCTTCGATTAATCTCACCAACATCCGCAAGCAGTATGGCTCGGTCACGATCATCGACGATGTCAATATCTCAATCGAGGATCGAGAATTCGTCGTCCTGGTTGGTCCGTCCGGATGTGGCAAGTCCACGCTCCTCCGGATGATCGCCGGGTTGGAGTCGATCTCGGGAGGCACCATCGCCATTGACGGCGAGGTCGTTAACGACGTCGGGCCGCAGCGGCGCGATTTGGCGATGGTCTTTCAGACCTATGCGCTCTATCCGCATATGACGACCGCGCAGAACATCGGCTTTCCCCTGAAGCTGCGCGGTGCCAGCCAGGATGATATTGGCCGTTCCGTCGCAGGTGTTGCAAACACGCTGCATCTCGACGCGCTTCTTGACCGCCAGCCACGCGCCCTTTCCGGCGGGCAGCGTCAACGCGTCGCGATGGGCAGGGCGATGGTGCGGGAGCCGCGGGCTTTCCTTTTCGACGAACCGCTGAGCAATCTTGACGCGAAACTCAGGCATCATATGCGCATCGAGCTGCGCCAATTGCACAAGTCGCTGGGCGCAACGTCCATCTATGTCACGCACGACCAGATCGAGGCGATGACCATGGCCGACCGGATCGTTGTAATGAACCGCGGCAAGGTCGAGCAGGTGGGTACGCCACTGGAACTCTTCGACAAACCAGCAAATGTCTTCGTTGCCGGCTTCCTCGGCTCACCGACGATCAACCTGGGCAGCGCAACGCTTTCGGCCGGAGGCGGATCAGCCAAGCTCGAATTCCATGCCGGCTCCGGGCCGATCGACCTTGCCAACGTTCCGCCGTCAGCTCACAAGGAGGTTGTGGCCGGGGTGCGCCCGCAACACCTGGAAGTTGTTTCTCCGGAGGGCGCTGGGCTCACCGGAACGGTCGATCTCGTCGAGCATACGGGGTGTGAAACCAACGTCATTCTTTCAGTTGGGTCCGAGAAGTGGACGGTCCAATCCCGGATCCGCCAGCATCTCGTGCAAGGAGAGCGTGTCGGGCTCGCCTTCGACCCGACCAACCTTCACCTCTTCGCAGCCGAAACCAAGGAGCGTATCTAATGGCAGCAATACGTAGTCACGGCTCCACCAGCGAAGCAAAGCCTGCGGAGGCAAGAAAGCGTGACCCCGAGCGCACCAGGCTTGTGATCATCGAGGCAGCTCGCGAGGAATTTGCCGAAAACGGCTACGATGGTGCACGCACGGATCGGATCGCCATCCGCACAGGCATGAGCAAGGGTGTTCTCTATCACTACTTCAGTTCGAAGGATGATCTTTTCGTAGCAGTCCTGGAAGATATCTATCAGGAGCTTCGCTCGCAGAACGAGGCCCTGGTTCTGGACGAATTCGAGCCGGTAGACGGCATCCGCGAGCTCATCGCGCACACATACCAGTACTTTGTCGATCATCCGGAATTCATCGTGCTGGTGAACTCCGAAAATCTGATGAAGGCCCAGCATCTTGAGCGGTCGGAGAGCATCCGCAACATGTTTACGCCCTTATCGCGGCGCCTGAGCGAGTTGATCAGCCGCGGTCAGGAGCAGGGCATTTTCCGGTCGAACGTCGATGTCGTCGAACTTTACATTTCGATCGTCGGCCTGGGTTATTTCTTCCTGGCCAATCGCTGGACCCTTGGTGTGGTCTTCAATCGCGATCTGCTGGGGCAGGGTGCGGAAAAGGTGCGTCTCCAGCATATGACCGAAATGGTCCTCGACTACCTGCGCAACGTCAAATCCTTGGACGGAAAAGAATGACCGCTACGCCGCTGATACTGCCGGATGCCGGGCCGCTGCTCTGGCGCGACGTCGTCGAAACGCCCGCGGTGCTGATCGACCTCAATATCGTCGAACGGAACATCAGGCGCTGCCAGGAGCAGTGTGACAAGCTCGGCGTCACAGTCAGGCCCCACATCAAGACGCACAAATTGCCGCTACTGGCGCACGCCCAACTGGCGGCGGGGGCGGTTGGCGTCACGGCGCAGAAGATCGGCGAAGCCGAGGTGATGGCCGATGCCGGGATCGATGACATCCTCATTTCCTACAACATTGTCGGCGATCGCAAGCTTGAGCGGCTCCGACGTCTCGCCGAACGGTGCCGCCTTTCGGTGGTTGCCGACAGCGCCGAAGTCGTTGCTGGCCTTGCGCGTACATTTGCGGACGGAAAAAGCGAACTCGGCGTCCTGGTGGAATGCGATACCGGCATGCAGAGGTGTGGCGTCCTGACCCCGGAGGATGCGCTCGAGCTGGCCCGGCAGATCTCCAGCTCCCCAGGCTTGCGTTTCGCCGGCGTGATGACGTACCCGGCTCCCGGCCAGGGCAATGCAGCTGGGAAATGGCTGGAGCGTGTTGCTCGCATCATTCGTTCTGCGGGGATCGAAGCCGAAGTCGTGTCGAGCGGCGGAACCCCCGACCTCTACGCAATGGAGCATCACACCAGCCTGACCGAGTACAGGCCGGGCAGCTACATTTACAATGATCGCTCGCTTGTTACTGCCGGTGCGTGTGGGCCGGAGGATTGCGCGCTGACGGTACTGACCACCGTCATCAGTTCGCCCGCGCGTGGCCGCGCGATCGTCGATGCCGGCACGAAGGTGCTGACGTCCGATCTCTTCGGCATGAGCGGCTATGGCATGGTACTGGACCGGCCCGACAGCTCTGTCACTTCGCTCAACGAAGAGCACGGACGGATCGAATATGGCAGCGAGCTGATGCCCTCGGTGGGCGAGTTCCTGCGCATCATCCCCAACCATGCCTGTGTCGTCAGCAATATGGTCGATTGCGTGCATCTCGTCCGGGGAGAGTATTATGTCCGGGCCGAGCCGGTGGCAGCACGCGGTCGGATCACCTGAGCTCGCCGGACAGAACCGGCTGCGCCCAGGCCGAGTTGGCCACTGGGGGGATGTGACCAACGTAGTTGAGACGGAGCGAGCGTCACGGAGACTACTCGCTCCGCTCGGCAATCATGACATTGCCGGAACACTGGTGGCCTTGGACAAGGCGGCAAAGTTGTCGCGTATGTAGGTTGCGGACCGTAGGGCCAGGGCGGATATCGTCGGCGTCGGATTCACGGTCCCGCCGGTCGCAAGGGCGCTCCCGTCGATGATGAACAGGTTGGGCACCTCCCAACTCTGGTTCCAGCCGTTCACCACGGAGGTTTCCGGATCCTTGCCCATCCGGCATGTTCCCAGCATATGCCAGGCGGGCGTCCGGTATACCCCATTCGCATCGCGGTAATCCTGCATGCGATACTCGACGGCATCGCATGCCTGCGCGAGATCCTTCAGCCGATCAAGCATGTAATTCATCATGCGCTTGTCGTTTTCACCGGGCGCGTAATGCAGCTTGGCTCCGGGCATTCCGTCCGAATCCGTCCGAGTGTCCAGCGTGACGCGATTTTCGGGACTGGGAAGATCATCGCCGATGGCAAAGACGCCGATGGAATGGCCGAAATGATTTTCGAACCATCGATGATGCCCTGATCCCCACGGTGCGCGCGCCGACGAAAACCATCCGGCTGCCAACTCCCCGGCAGATGGAGTCGAAGTGATGCAGTTGAGGTTGAAGCCGTTCACGAAGCCGCGCGACAGGTCGGTTTCCGCGAATTCGCGACTGATCAGCGAGGCGGCATAGCCAATGTGCCCGTCGACCGGGCGGTCGACCCACATTTCGGACGCCACGAGCGTGTGGTGCAGCAGGTTGCGGCCGACCTGATCGTTGCCGTTGGCGAGGTTGTCCGAGGCCAGCAGGAGACGCGGCGTTCCAACGCCGTTGGCTGCCACGACAACGATCCGCGCCTTCTGGAACAAAACCTGGTCGGAGTTGCGATCTATGTAGTAGGCGCCGCTTGCGCGGCCATCCACTCCCTTCTCGATCTTGATGACGCGGGCATGGGTTCGCAATTCACACCCGGCATGCAATGCCTTCGGCCAGATCGAAGTCGCGTATTCGTTCATCGAGCCACGAGGGCAGCCATTGCATACGCCGCAGTTGTTGCAGGCAGGGCGGCCATCGTAGTCTTCCGAGATGACAGATGCCTCGACGGGCCACCAATGCCAGTCAAGCTTGTCAAAGCCGGCCGAAAGCCGCCGGGCGACGTCGGATACAGGCAGCGGTCGGGTTGGGCAGCGCTCTCGCGGTGGCATTGCGGGGTCGCCCGCCAGCCCCGAGACGCCTACGACCTGATCCGCGAGTTCATAGAAGGGAGAGACGTCCTCGTAGGTGATGGGCCAGTCGGGCTGAAGGCCATGCTCGGTGCCCTTCCTGAAGTCTGACGGACGGTAGCGGGGCCATAGCCCGCCGTAAACGTTGGTCGACCCGCCAACGGCGTTCCACATGAGGATCTGCGATGAGTTGGACTCGACCGGAAAATCGTCGGCGTGGTCGCGTTTGTTGACGTCGGGGTTCCATCTGCCGCGTCTCTGCCAAGACCAGTCCGCATGTCCGTGCGGCCGATCGCCAGCGTTTACCCAGGACCCCTGTTCCAGGCAGACCACGTCGAGCCCAGCTTTCGCGAAGACGAGCGCGGCGAGCGACCCTGTCGCACCGGCGCCGACAATCAGGACGTCGCAGATACGCTGCCGGCTCATCGCTTCATTCCCCAACGTTCGGTCATTGCTGAACCAAGGTCGATCGACGACAGGTCCAAGGGCACGACGTCCTCTGTTCGCAGATAGCGCCCGCGGCCGTGGGTCGGCGTATCGCGTTCAAGGTCAAAGGCCGGCATGGGGTATCCGTCGGCATGGGGGAATGTGGAGTATGGTCGACCACCGGCCCTGATCACCTCCACCACGCCCGGCATCTCGTAGTAGGCGAGTACCGCTGCGGTGTAGATTTTCTCGAAAAGAACAGGGTTTGCCTCTTCAAACTGTCGAACAGCCGAGATGCGGCGTTCCGAAGCGGCGTTTTGCAGGCCGTCTGAACCAGAATCGAGCGCTGTGGCCAATTGTTCGATGGCGCGGGAGGGCCGATCGCCAAGCAAGCGCAATAACACCACACCGTGGACGCCAACCTCGGAGGCTGATGGCCAGCAACCGTCGCCTGGAATAAGCTCATCCACTAGGTGCTTAAGTACGGTCTCGTTCGCAATTGGCAAGTTACCTGGCTGCATTCTAAAGCCTTTGGTTGCTGTGGTTGTGCAATCGTTGCGTGGCGGGGTTTGTGCCAAGAAGGGAAGTGCGCAAACGAACGGGTCGATAGGTCAACGCGAATGGAGAACGCCGACCCGATGGCGCGTGTGGTCTCCACATTAATAAAACTGACTAGTCAGTCAATAGCCAGCTAGGTTTGTTGCCTAGGTGGCCACCTGGATGTGAGTTGTCGCTGAATTGTAGGATTGGAAACGCGCTGCCTCGGTGGACACCTGCCGAAACGGTCGGGAGCCCTGTTGGTCATCCGATCATTGTTCTATGTCAGCTTATCTGAAATTCGCCCCCGAAACCGGACAGCCCGGTTCCGGCCCCCTTGCAGTCGTCGCCGTGACCCATGTCGCAAAGCGCCCTTGCTTGATGTCATGGGCAAGCGCACCAGGCGATTGAAGGCAGCAGCAACAGACCCGATGTTGCGTGCAGTGGAAAACCTACCACTCGGCGAACGAACCATCCTTGTGGCGCCAGATGGGGTTGCGCCAGCGATGACCTTCCTTGGCTCGTTCCTTGACGTAGTCTTCGTCCACATCGATGCCGAGACCGGGCCCGTCGGGGATGGTGACGTAGCCGTCTTCGTACTTGAACACGTCCTTATTGCTGGCGTAATCCATCAGGTCGTTGGTCTTGTTGTAGTGAATGCCGAGGCTCTGTTCCTGGATGAAGGCATTGTAGCTCACCGCGTCCAACTGCAGGCAGGCAGCGAGTGCGATGGGTCCGAGCGGGCAGTGGGGCGCAACGGCAACGTCATAGGCCTCAGCCATGGCTGCTATCTTGCGGCACTCGGTGATGCCGCCGGCGTGTGAAAGATCGGGCTGGATGATGTCCACCACGCCTTGCTCGAACACGCTCTTGAAGTCCCAGCGGCTATAGAGCCGTTCGCCGAGTGCGATCGGAGCAGACGACAGAGCGGCGATCTCCTTGAGTGCCTCGCGGTTCTCGCTGAGCACCGGCTCCTCGATGAACATCAAACGATAGGGTTCAAGCTCCTTGACCAGCACGCGAGCCATCGGCCGGTGGACGCGGCCATGGAAATCGACGGCAATGCCGACATGCGGGCCGACGGCCTCGCGCACCATGGCAACGCGCTCGATTGCAGCATCGATCTTGTCATGGCTGTCGACGATCTGCAGTTCCTCGGTGCCGTTCATCTTGAGGGCTGAGAAGCCGCGTGCCACTACGTCCCTGGCGCCGGCAGCGACATCGGCGGGACGGTCGCCGCCGATCCAGGAATAGACCTTGATGCGGTCGCGGCATTTGCCGCCGAGCAGTTCGTGCACCGGCACGCCCAGCGCCCGGCCCTTGATATCCCACAGCGCCTGGTCGACCCCTGCGATTGCGCTCATCAGTATCGGACCGCCGCGGTAGAAGCCGCCGCGATACATGACGTTCCAGTGGTCCTCGATAAGCCGCGGATCCTTGCCGATCAGATAGTCGGCGAGTTCATGCACCGCAGCCTCCACTGTGTGGGCGCGGCCCTCGACCACGGGCTCGCCCCAGCCGCTCACGCCTTCGTCGGTCTCGATCTTGAGAAACAACCAGCGCGGCGGAACAATGTAGGTCTTCAGTGCAGTGATCTTCATGGTGCAGGCACGACTCCGGATGGGCTGACGCGCCCGTTCAGTCTTTCTTGTGCTGATTTTTGGCGCGAGCGAGATCGCGCGCAGCAAGGTCCAGGATCTCGTTGGCTGCGTGGCGAGCAGCTGCGGCGTCGCGCATTCGCAGCGCTTCGACGACGCCGTAGTGAACCCTGACGGCTTCGTCGCGCCGGTCGACGGAATTGGCTGTCGCCTCGAGCGCAAAGTTCAACGCGGTCTCGATCATCCCGCCGATCTGGCGAAAGATCGGGTTGTGGCAGGCGCTGTACAGCACTTGGTGAAAGGCGGCGTCCGAGCGGGCAAAGCGCGCAACGTCGCTTCCTGCGGCTTCCATGCCTTTCCATGCCAGCTCAAGGTCGGCGATCTCCTGCAGCGACGCCCGCGTCGCCGCAAGTTCCGCGACCAGCGGCTCGATGGCACGGCGGGTTTCCAGGATGGAATCGAACAATTTGGGGTCAAGTGTATTGGGCGCATGCCACTCCAGCACCTGCGGATCAATAATGTTCCAGTTATCGCGCTCGCAGACGACGGTGCCGATGCGCGGACGGCTGAGAACCAGGCCCTTGGCTGCGAGCGTCTTGAGTGCCTCGCGGATGACGGTGCGGCTCACGCTGTGCTCGATGCAGAGATCGTTTTCGCTCGGGAGTGTGCTGCCGACCGGATAGTTGCCCGCGAGAACCTCCGAAGCGATTGCACGCACGACATCGGGCAGGACGCGCGGGCGACGTGACTTCACTGCCGCTTCAGGTGCCTCGTTGATGTTCATGCCTTCTCCTCCCCAAGAGCGTTTGTTCGTTCTTATGTCCGCTTCGCATACCGGACAATGCGCCCCTGCGATCATCGCAAAAGGAAGCTAGCTCATTTATCATACCAGCGCAATTGACTGGTATGATAAAAGAAGCTAGCGTTTGTCATCCGGGCTGAGCGCCCGGTATCTTTGGGAGGAGTTCACATGCGATTGTTGAAGACGGCGCTCGTCGCGGGCGCCCTTGCGGTTCTGTCTGCCACCACCATTGCTTCTGTCTATGCGCAGGAGACCAAGATCGGCTTCATCGTGAAGCAGCCCGAGGAGCCGTGGTTCCAGGACGAGTGGAAATTCGCTGATCAGGCCGCCAAGGAAAAAGGCTTTACGCTGGTCAAGATTGGCGCCGAGGACGGCGAGAAGCTGATGTCGGCGATCGACAATCTCGGCGCCCAGGGCGCCCAGGGCTTTGTCGTCTGCACGCCCGACGTCAAGCTTGGGCCTGGCATCGTCGCCAAAGCCGCGGCCAACAACCTCAAGGTGATGACCGTCGACGACCGTCTGGTCAGCGCCGACGGCAAGCCGATCGAGGAAGTTCCGCATATGGGCATCTCTGCGACCAAGATCGGTGAGGCAGTCGGTCAGGCCATCGTCGACGAAATGAAGGCCCGTGGCTGGAAGGCCGAAGAGGTCGGCGCGATCCGTGTCTCCTACGACCAGCTGCCGACTGCGGTCGACCGCGTCGAGGGCGCAATCTCTGTGCTCAAGGCCAACGGCTTCAAGGCCGAAAACATCTTTGATGCGCCACAGGCCAAGACCGACACGGAAGCCGCGCTCAACGCAGCAACGGTTGTCCTGAACAAGAACGCCAGCATCAAGAAGTGGGTCGCCTTCGGCCTTAACGATGAAGCGGTTCTGGGTGCAGTGCGTGCATCGGAAGGCGTCGGCATCGCGGCTGACGGCATGATCGGCGTCGGCATCGGCGGCGCGGACTCGGCTATCAACGAGTTCAAGAAGCCTGCAGCCACCGGCTTCATTGGCTCAGTGATCATCTCGCCGAAGCGCCACGGCTATGAGACCGCGCTCAACATGTACGAGTGGGTCGCCAACGGGAAGGAACCGGAAAAGCTGATCCTGACAGCCGGTGCGCTTGCCAAGCGCGACGACTTCGAAAAGGTCCGTGCGGAACTCGGCATCGAGTAATCACCGCCACATTGAACGGTGTCCGGCGGCGGTGCTTTGCTGCCGTCGGACATTCAGGAGGACCGTCGATGTCATTTCTCGAATTTTCCAATATCTCGAAAGCCTATCCCGGCGTCCAGGCTCTGTCCGACGTGTCGTTTTCCGTCGCAAAGGGGGCCGTCCACGGCCTGATGGGCGAAAACGGCGCCGGCAAGTCGACGATGATCCGGGTGCTTTCCGGTGATCAGCATGCCGATACCGGCGACATCATCATCGACGGCCAGGTCCAGAAATACGCCTCGACACGCGACGCCTTCCATGCCGGCGTCATTGTCATTCACCAGGAACTGCAGCTGGTTCCGGAGCTTACCGTTGCGGAAAACCTGCGGCTCGGCCGCTTTCCGGCCAATGCCGGCGTCATCCAGTCACGGCAGATGTTCACCGAGGTCGGTGAGAAGCTGAAATCCGCCGGCATCGGCATCGATCCACGGCGCAAGGTCAAGACGCTGTCGATCGGCGAGCGCCAGATGGTCGAGATCGCCAAAGCGATCATGCTCGATGCGCGCGTCATTGCATTGGACGAGCCGACCTCTTCGCTGTCCTCGCGTGAAAGCGAAATCCTGTTTGCCCTGATCGAGCGCCTGCGCGCCGAAGGCAAGGTCATTCTCTACATCTCCCACCGCCTCGACGAGGTGTTTCGGCTCTGCGACAGCCTGACGGTGCTGCGCGACGGCAAGCTTGCTGCCCATCATCCAAGCCTCGAAAACGTCACGCGCGAACAGGTGGTGGCCGAAATGGTCGGCCGCGAAATCTCCAATGTCTGGGGCTGGCGCGCACGCAAGATGGGCAAGGTTCGGCTGAAGGCTGAAGGCATTGCGGGCGAGAAACTCACGCAACCAGCGAGCTTCGAGGCCAGGGCCGGCGAAATTCTCGGCTTCTTCGGACTGATCGGTGCCGGCCGTTCCGAATTGATGCGACTGGTCTATGGCGCCGATACGCGCAGCAGCGGAACGATCAATGTCGACGGACAGACAGTGCACGCCGTCGATCCGCGCCAGGCGATCCGCGCCGGTATCGTGCTGTGCTCTGAAGACCGCAAGCATGACGGCATCATCCAGGGGCGCTCGCTGGAAGAGAACATCAACATCTCCTCGCGTCGCCACAACACCCGCTTCGGTATCCTCAACCCGCGCAAGGAAGCCGAAATCGCCGAGACCTACATCAAGAAACTCAAGGTTCGCACGCCTTCGCGCAAACAGGACATCCTGAACTTGTCTGGCGGCAACCAGCAGAAGGTCATTCTCGGCCGCTGGCTTTCCGAACAGGGCGTCCGCGTCCTGATCGTCGACGAGCCGACACGCGGCATCGATGTCGGCGCCAAATCCGAAATCTATGAAATCCTCTACCAACTCGCCGAGCAGGGCATGGCGATCATCGTCGTTTCCAGCGAACTGCCCGAGGTGATGGGTATCTGCGACCGCATCCTGGTCATGTGCGGCGGCCGCATCTCGGCGCACATCGACCGCAACGATTTCAGTGAGCGTGCAATCCTGGCGGCAGCGCTTCCCGACAAGAAAACGCCAGACGCAATCGCTTCCTAAGGGGACTGAGCATGACAAACTCCTTCAAGAAGATACTGCTCGGCGACCAGGGTCTCGTCGTGATCTTCGTGCTGGCCTTCGCGCTGGTGTCGATCTTCGTCCCGAACTTCCTGACCGAACGCAATATGCTCGGCCTGCTGCAGTCGGTCGTCACCGTCGGCATCGTTGCCTGCACGATGATGTTCTGCCTGGCTGCGCGGGATTTCGACCTGTCGGTCGGTTCGATCGTCGCCTTTGCCGGCATGGTCGCCGTCATGGCCTCGAATGCCACCGGGTCGATCATGGTCGGGATTCTCGCAGCCCTTCTCTGCGGTGGCGCTGTCGGCCTGATCAACGGTGTGGTCATCGCCAAGTTCCGCATCAACGCGCTGATCACCACGCTGGCAACCATGCAGATCGTGCGCGGCCTCGCTCTGATTGCATCCGATGGCCGGGCGGTCGGTATCAATGATCCGAATTTCTACCAGCTTGCGCTGTCCAAGCTGCTCGGCATTCCAACGCCGATCTGGGTATTGGCGATCCTGTTTGCGGTGTTCGGTTTCGTGCTCAACCGCACCGTCTTCGGCAAGAACACGCTGGCCATTGGCGGCAATCCCGAGGCGTCGCGTCTGGCCGGCGTCAATGTCGACTGGACGCGCATCTGGATCTTCACCCTGCAAGGCATGGTCTGCGCCATCGCCGGCATCCTGCTTGCCTCGCGTATCACCTCGGGCCAACCCAACGCGGCCATTGGCCTGGAGCTGTCAGTCATCTCGGCTTGCGTGCTTGGCGGCGTTTCGCTGGCCGGTGGCCGCGCGGCGATCGCCGGCGTGATCGTCGGTGTCATGATCATGGGCATCGCCGAGAATGTGATGAACCTGCTCAACATCCCGGCGTTTTATCAGTATATCGTTCGTGGCGTGATCTTGCTGCTCGCCGTGTTGCTCGACAACCTCAGGTCCAGCGCGCTCGGACGCCGTTGAGATGCAAGGGTTTGTCGAGCTTGAAAACGACCGCCTGTCGCTGCGCGTGAGCCCGAAGGGCGGGGCAGTCGTCGATGGGCGGACACGTGATGGCCAACGCTTCCTGCGCCGACACGACGACGGCGCGTTCGACGTCTTGAGGTCGGCATGCTTTCCCTTAGTTCCGATCGGCAATCGCGTCGAGGGAAATGGTTTCGAGCTGGGCGGCAAAAGCTATCGCTTCAAGCCCAATACAACCGAGCCGAACTACATCCATGGCGACGGTTGGCTGGCCGAATGGAAGGTTGAAGATGCATCGGCGACGCATGTTCGGCTCGCCTTCGAGCAGCCACGCCCTGTCAATTCGCCTCATGTCTATCGCGCGATTCAGACCATCGCCTTGGACGGCGCGAAAGTGACGCTAGCGCTTTCGGTGACAAACTGGGGCAACGAGACGTTGCCGTTCGGCATCGGCTTTCACCCCTATTTTCCCCGCACCGAGGGCACCCAGCTCATGGCCCCGGCAGCGGCTTGGTGGACCGAGCGCGAGGGCTATCTGCCCGGCGTCCGCACGCCGATCCCGGACAGCGCGGATTTCGCGACGCCGCACCGGTTGCCTCGCCGCAGGCTGAACAATTGCTTCGAAGGCTGGAACGGGCAGGCGCGGATAATTTGGCCCGAGATGAAGCTCGCCGCAGACATCGGCTCCGATGCGTTGTTCTCGCGCTACATGCTCTATGCGCCGGAGGAAGACAGGAGCTTCTTCTGCCTTGAGCCTATGTCGCACACGCCCAATGCTCTGGCGATTTTAGGCCCTGGAGCACTCCATTTGCTTGCTCCCGGTGAGACGCTTTCCGGCGCCTTTTCGATCACTGTTTCTGACCGCGAGGATTTCCAATGAGCGACCGTCTTGTCGGCAAACGTATTTTCTTGACTGGCGCAGCACAGGGCATTGGCTTGGCCATAGCCCAGGAGTGCCTGAAGGAAGGCGCGAAACTTTTCATCGTCGATCGCGATGGACCGCTGTTGCGCGAGACCATCGAACAGCTCAACGCAAACGAGGGCACACTTGGTCATGCCGAAGCCGATATCTCTGACGCTTCGGCCATCGCTGTGGCCATGGCGCAGGCCGACAAGGCGATCGGCCCTGTCAACGCCCTTATCAACAATGCCGGCATCAACGTCTTCAACTCGCCGCTCGAGACCACAGATGCCGAGTGGCAGCGCTGCTTCGACGTCAATCTCAAGGGCGCATGGAACTGCTGCAAGGCCGCACTCCCCGGCATGATCTCGGCCGGCGGTGGTGCGATCCTCAACATCGCCTCGACGCACTCCTTCACCATCATTCCGCATACTTTCCCCTATCCGCTGGCCAAGCACGCGCTGCTAGGACTGACCAAGTCGCTCGCGCTGGAATACGCGGCCGCCGGCGTGCGCGTGAATGCGCTCGCACCCGGCTATGTCGAGACGCAGAAGAACATCGACTACTGGAACAGTTTTGCCGATCCGGTAAAGGCGCGTGCCGAAACCCTGGCTCTCCATCCCGGCAAGCGCATCGCCACCACCACCGAGATCGCCAAGGCGGCCGTGTTCATGATCTCGGACGAATGCCCGTTCATGAACGCCGCCTGCCTGACTGTCGACGGTGGGCTGAGCGTACTCCAGCACGCCGCGCAGTGAGGGTTACAATGATCCCAGTACCTGCAATTGTGGCGATCGATTGGGGAACCACCCGCATGCGGGCATGGCTCCTTGATGCCGAAGGGGCCGCCCTTGCCGAACATCGCAGCGACGATGGGCTGACCACCGCGCAGAAGACAGGCTTCGAACCCATTCTGGAACGCTGCCTTGCAACCCTGCGCGCACCGAACGGCGTGCCGGTCATCATCTGCGGCATGGCGGGCGCGCGCCAAGGATGGATTGAGGCGCCCTATGTCGACGTCCCATCCTCAATTGCAGCGATCCTGAGGGGAGCGGTCCGCGTTCCCAATGCGGGGCGCGACATCCGCATTGTCCCGGGCCTTGCCCGTCGCAGCGTCGAGACCCCCGACGTGATACGGGGCGAGGAGACGCAACTGGCCGGCTCAGGGCTCCGGGAAACAGGCCGCCATATCGTGTGCATGCCAGGTACCCACTCCAAATGGGTCGTCGTCGATAGCGGCGCCGTCGAGACCTTTCGTACATGGCCGACCGGCGAGTTGTTCGCACTGCTCTCCACGCACTCCATCCTTCGTCATTCCATTGGCGAGCAGCAGGGCGCTGTCTCGGCGGAGAACCCGGTGTTTGCGAGATCCTGCGAGATCGCGCTTGCTGAAGGCGGCGATTTCGCCTCGCGACTGTTTTCAATCCGGGCCGGTTCGCTGCTCAATGGCCTGACCTCCGTGGATGCAATGGCCACGCTTTCCGGACTGATGATTGGCAGCGAAGTGGCGTCGGCCCGGCGACAATTTATCCATGCTGACCGAAGCGCGACCCTCGTTGCATCCGGCGCGCTCGCCACGCTTTATCGCCGTGCTTTCGAGATCGCCGGGCTCGAAGTCCGCGACATCGATGCCGACACCGCGGTGCGCATCGGTCTGTTTAAGGCCGCGCGTCAGAACGAGATGCTCGATGGAGTGCCGGCATGACCAGAACGGCGGAATTTCCGAGATTGCGGCGCGGGCTTGTCGCGATCCTGCGTGGCCTCACCCTGGATCAGGCCGTTGCAGTAGCCGGCGTGATCTATGAGGCCGGCATCGAGGCAATCGAGGTGCCGCTCAACTCGCCGGAGCCTTTTGCCTCCATCGCTTCCATAGTTGGCAGCCTGCCAGCTTCCGCGTTGATCGGAGCAGGTACCGTGCTTGAAGCAAGTCAGGTCGATAGCCTCGCCGAAGTTGGCGGTCGCCTTGTCGTCAGCCCCAACATCGACATCGAGGTGATGGCCGCAGCTGTCCGCCACGGCATGGTGACCATGCCCGGGGTGATGAGTCCGACCGAGGCGTTCAAGGCATTGCAGCTCGGTGCCTCGGCGCTGAAGTTTTTCCCAGCCAGCGTGATCGGGGCAGGCGGTATCGCCGCGATGCGCGCGGTGCTGCCCAAAGATACGATTGTCGGCGCCGTCGGCGGTGTTTCGGATCGCGACTTCGCCAGCTATCGCGCAGCCGGCGTCACCGCCTTCGGGCTTGGCACGAGCCTGTACCGCCCTGGCATGAGCGTCGAGGAGGTGGCAACGCGGGCAAGGTCAGCAGTTGCTGCCTGGGATGCCTCGTTCGAGAGCAACGCCAATGACGGCTGACCTCGTTTCGGTATTGTCCGACCATGCCTGCGAACTCGGCGAGGGACCGAGCTACGATCCGGTGAGTGACACGCTCTACTGGTTCGACATCGTCAACGGGCTGCTGCTGGAGAAACGGTTCGGCGAAGATCGCACCATGACAACCCAGCTCGGCCAGATGGCGAGCGCGCAGGCGACCATCGATGGCGAGCGTCAGCTGATCCTGACCGAGACCGGCCTTCATGTCAGGGACAGGACGACGGGCCGCATGGCCCTTCACACAGCAGTGGAGGCGAGCAACATTGCCACGCGCTCCAACGATGCCCGGGTGCATCCATGCGGAGCCTTGTGGTTCGGCACGATGGGCAAGCAGGCTGAGGCGGGCGCCGGTAGAGTCTATTGGTTCTTTCGCGGCGAGTTGCGCGAACTCTATGCTGGCATTTCGATCCCCAATTCGATCGCGTTCTCCGCGGACGGCACCGTTGCCTATTACGCTGACACCGCTGTCGGGCGGATCATGCGCGTTGCTTGCAATGCACGGACCGGCATGCCCGAAGGAGAGCCGAAAGTGTTTGCAGAAAGCCAGGGCGAGGGCAGCTTCGACGGCTCGGTGGTCGACGCCGACGGAACCCTGTGGAACGCGCGCTGGGGCGAAGGTCGGCTCGCCGCCTACACGCCCGATGGCAAACTTGTCCGCTCCGTGCCGTTGCCGGTGAGCCAGCCATCATGCCCGGCATTTGTCGGCAAACATGCAGATCGTCTTGCGGTGACTTCGGCCTGGATCGACCTGAGCGATGAGGCGCGGCATGCCCAGCCGGATGCCGGAAGGACTTTTCTGGTCGACTTGCCGGTCAAGGGTCGGCTGGAGCCTGATGTGCTGATCTAGCGGCCTAGCCACACTGCTGGTGGCTCTCCAACTACAGGAACATAACAGTGACACGGAAACTGCGCTCTCAGGCCTGGTTCGGGGGCATCGGCAAGGATGCCTTCATTCACCGCAGCTGGATGAAGAACAATGGACTGCCTGACGATGTCTTCGACGGACGCCCGGTCATCGGCATCTGCAATACCTTTTCCGAGCTCACGCCCTGCAACGCCCATTTCCGCGGACTTGTCGAGCATGTGAAGGCTGGCATCCTTGAAGCGGGTGGATTGCCACTTGAGTTCCCGGTCTTTTCCTGCGGCGAATCCAACCTGCGCCCGACCGCGATGCTGTTTCGCAACCTTGCTTCGATGGATGTCGAAGAGGCGATCCGCGGCAACCCGATGGACGGCGTGGTGCTGATGGCTGGCTGCGACAAGACCACGCCGTCGCTGGTCATGGGGGCTGCGTCCTGCGACGTTCCGGCGATCGTCGTTTCGGGCGGACCGATGCTGAACGGCCGTTTCCGCGGCAAGCCGATCGGTTCGGGCACCGACGTGTGGAAATTCTCCGAGGACGTGCGCGCCGGCCTGATGACAGAGCAGGAGTTCGCCGCCGCCGAAAGCGCAATGTCGCGTTCACCTGGTCACTGCATGACAATGGGCACCGCGTCGACCATGGCGTCGATGGTCGAGTCGCTCGGCCTGGCCCTGCCTGGCAACGCTGCGTATCCGGCGGTCGACGCCCACCGCGCGCGGCTTGCCCGTCTTTCGGGACGGCGCATCGTTTCGATGGTCAAGGAAGATCTCCGCCTGTCCGCCATCCTCACCCGAAAGGCGTTCGCCAATGCGATCCGCATCAATGGCGCCATCGGCGGTTCGACCAATGCGGTCGTGCATCTGCTCGCCATCGCCGGCCGCATTGGCGTTGAACTGACCCTCGACGACTGGGATCATTTCGGCCGCGATATTCCAACCATCCTGAACCTGATGCCCTCGGGCAAATTCCTGATGGAAGAGTTCTGCTACGCTGGCGGCCTTCCCGCCGTCATGAAGGAGATCGCCGACCTCCTCGATCTCGATGCTTTGACGGTGACGGGCAAGTCTGTCGGCGACAACATCGCCGGTGCCGAGAACTTCAACGACGAGGTGATCCTGCGCCGCGACAAGGCGCTGACCCAGCAGGGCGGCATTGCCGTTCTGCGCGGCAACCTTGCGCCCAACGGTGCGATCCTCAAGCCTTCCGCCGCATCGCCGGAACTGATGCGCCATCGTGGTCGCGCCGTAGTGTTCGAAAACATCGAGC
Organism: Aminobacter sp. LjRoot7; assembly: GCF_964252895.1. NCBI lineage: Bacteria > Pseudomonadati > Pseudomonadota > Alphaproteobacteria > Hyphomicrobiales > Phyllobacteriaceae > Aminobacter > Aminobacter sp. LjRoot7. The sequence goes on along the minus strand of NZ_CAXUPX020000004.1, from coordinate 428,857 downwards.
ACTACAAGGCGCGCGTCGATGACCCCGCGCTCGACATCGACGAGACCTGCGTGATGGTGCTGAAGAACTGCGGCCCCAAGGGCTATCCAGGCATGGCCGAGGTCGGCAACATGGCCCTGCCGCAGAAGCTGCTGGAAAAAGGTGTGCGCGACATGGTGCGCATCTCGGATGCGCGCATGTCCGGCACCGCGTTCGGGACTGTCGTGTTGCATGCGGCACCCGAGGCGGCCGTCGGTGGCCCGCTCGCGCTCGTCCAAGACGGCGACATGGTCGAACTCGACGTCGAAAACCGGCGCCTGCATCTCGAGGTGAGCGATGAAGAACTCGCCCGCCGCCGCGAGCGCTGGACCCTGCCGCTGCAGCAGATGCAGGGTGGCTATCAGAGCCTTTATGTCGAGCGCGTCATGCAGGCTGACCGAGGTGCAGACCTCGACTTCCTTGTCGGCTGCCGTGGCCACGACGTTCCGCGTGAAAGCCATTGAGGGAGAGCCCCATGCCCCGCTTTTCAATCGCCAATATGCATGGCATCCATGCCATCCTCTATGCGCTGTTCGATGATCAGGAAAAGCTCGACCGCTCTGCCATGCGCCGGCAGGTCGAGGTTTGCCTCGAAGTCGGCGTTCATGGCATGGCGGCGCTCGGCCTAGCTACCGAAGTGTCCAAGCTGACCGATGCCGAACGCCGTACGATCATGGACTGGATCGCCGAAGACAACGGCGGCCGCGTGCCGCTGTCGCTCACCATCTTCGGCGCGTCGGTCGCCGAACAGATCGCACAGGTGCGCCATGCCGAGAGCGTCGGCGCCGACTGGCTGATCCTGCAGCCGCCGATGGTCGGCCAATATGGTGCGGCCGAATACATCCGCTTCTTCGGCCGCGTGGCCGAGGCGACCGATCTGCCCGTTGCGATACAGAACGCACCGGCCTTCATGGGCCGTGGACTGAGCTCCTCTGAGATTTCCGATCTCGTTCGGCAGCACCCCAACATCCAGCTGATCAAGGGCGAGGGCCCGGTGGTCGACATCGCCGGTCTCGTTGAGGCGACCGGCGGCAAGCTGCCGATCTTCAACGGCCGCGCCGGGTTGGAAATGCTCGACAATCTGCGTATCGGCTGCCGCGGCCTGATCCTGGCGCCGGATTGCATCGACTACGCGGTCGCGGCCTATGATAGTTTTCAGGCAGGCGATGAAGACGTTGCGCTCGAGACCTATCGCAAGATGCTTCCCGCTGTTGTTTCCACCATGCAGGGCCTGGAAAACCTGCTGTGCTATGGCAAGCGCTTGTTTGCGTTGCGTAGCCGAATGACGATTCATGATCGTGGGCCGGTGCTACGTCCCAATGCCGCCGGTCTTGCCATGATCGAGCGCTTCGCCGCCGATCTCGGGCCGTTGCGTCGCAGGTGTCCAGATGCGCGAGAATTTCGTGGACGAACGATAGTGACTGAGAGCTGAGCGCCAACGCCCTGGCTACGAGAACGCACGATCCGGCACGTCTCGCGAGGCAGGATCCGGCAGAAATTTGGTTCGCCGACTCCGGCCGAACACCCATTCCTGCGTCCAGTCGAGGTCCTTGGCCATCTCAGGCGCAAGGATGCTGAAGCTGTAGTACAAAGTGCCGTATCCAATGATCTGGGTCAGGCCAAGGCCCCAGATGATTGTGCCGCGTCGATGTTCAATGGGAACCGGCGATGCCACCTTGCAACTCCATCATGCGATCCTAGATGGCCTTGAGCTTGACGCGAGCCTCAAGCTTTTCGGCATCTTCCTTCCGCTCGCTGTATCGGTTGGTCAGGTAGCCTGAGACATCGCGGGTGAGCAGCGTGAACTTGACCAGCTCTTCCATCACGTCGACCACGCGGTCGTAGTAGGACGACGGCTTCATGCGGCCTTCCGGGTCGAACTCCTGATAGGCCTTGGCGACCGAGCTCTGGTTCGGAATGGTAAGCATCCGCATCCAGCGCCCGAGCACGCGCATCTGGTTGACCGCGTTGAACGACTGCGAACCGCCCGAGACCTGCATCACGGCCAATGTGCGCCCTTGCGTCGGCCTGATCGAGCCGACGGCGAGAGGGATCCAGTCTATCTGCGATTTCATCACCCCGCTCATCGCACCGTGTCGCTCCGGGCTGGTCCAGACCTGGCCTTCCGACCAAAGCGACAGCTCGCGCAGCTCCTTGACCTTCGGATGATCGGTCGGCGCTCCGTCCGGCAGGGGAAGGCCGGACGGATCATATATGCGGGTTTCGGCCCCGAAATGTTCGAGCAGGCGGGCCGCTTCCTGGGTCAGGAAGCGGCTGTAGGAACGCTCGCGGAGTGAGCCGTAGAGCAGCAATATCCGAGGCCTGTGGGTGGAGAGTGGCCTGGAAAGCTGGGCCGGGTCAGGAAGCTCGAGGGCTTTCTTCGTTACGTTGGGCAGGTCAGGCAACGCGGTTTCCTTCGGCATCGATCAGCACTTCGCCGTCCTCCTTGTGAAACGGCCCTTTTTGCGGAAGCGGCAGGATGTCGAGCACGATCTCGGAAGGACGGCTGAGCCGCACGCCCCACGGCGTGACGACGAACGGCCGATTGATGAGGATCGGATGCGCGAGCATCGCGTCCAGCAGCTGTTCGTCGGTCAACTTCGGATCGTCCAGGCCCAGTTCCGCATAAGGCGTTCCTTTCTGCCTGATGGCCTCCCGTACGCTCAGGCCCGCCGAGGAGATCAGTTCCTGAAGCACCGCGCCTGTAGGCGGCGTTTTCAGGTACTCGATGACAGTGGGTTCGACCCCGGCGTTGCGGATGAGCGCGAGCGTGTTGCGCGACGTGCCGCAGGCGGGGTTGTGGTAGATGGTGATGTCCATCAGGCGGTCCTTTCGCTTTGTTTGGCGGCGGAAACGGCGGATCCGCGCTCGTACCAGCCCTTGCTGCGGTTCACGATCCAGACGACCGACAGCATCACGGGAACTTCGACAAGCACGCCGACGACGGTTGCGAGTGCAGCGCCCGAGCTGAAGCCGAACAGACTGATGGCGGCAGCGACCGCCAACTCGAAGAAGTTGGATGCGCCGATCAGTGCTGACGGACCCGCAACGCAATGCTGCTCGCCTGAGATACGGTTGAGCAGATAGGCAAGGCCCGAATTCAGATAGACCTGGATCAGAATCGGCGCCGCCAGCAGCGCGATGATCGCGGGCTGGGCGATGATCTGCTCGCCCTGGAAGCCGAACAGAAGGACCAGCGTTGCCAGCAAAGCCACCAGCGAAAGCGGCTGCAGCGTATGGAGCAGGCGGTCGAGCGACGCCTGGCTGCCTGAGGCGAGCAGCCGACGTCTTATCACCTGCGCGATGACGACCGGAATGACGATGTAGAGAACGACCGACAAGACCAGCGTGCCCCAGGGAACGGTGATCGCGGACAGGCCGAGCAGCAGGCCGACGATCGGCGCAAAGGCAACCACCATGATGGCATCGTTGAGCGCCACCTGCGACAGGGTGAAATGGGGTTCACCCTTGGTCAGGTTCGACCACACGAAGACCATGGCCGTGCAAGGGGCGGCGGCCAGGATGATGAGGCCTGCGATGTAGGAATCGATCTGGCCGGCTGGCAGGTGCGGGCGGAAGAGCCAGCCGATGAAGAGCCAGCCCAGCAACGCCATCGAGAACGGTTTCACCGCCCAGTTGATGAACAGCGTGACCCCGATGCCGCGCCAATGCCTGCCGACCTCGCCCATGGCGGCGAAGTCGATCTTCAGCAGCATCGGGATGATCATCAGCCAGATCAGGACGGCGACCGGGATGTTCACCTTGGCAATCTCGGCGCCGCCGATCGCGTGGAAGACACCTGGCAACAGATGGCCAAGGGCGATGCCCACGACGATGCAGAGAGCAACCCAGAGGGTCAGGTAGCGTTCGAATGTCGACATGATTGCTAGTAGTCCGAAAGTTTAACAGCAGGCCGGGGCGAGTGCCGGCTGGCAGATGGCCGGGTTGCCTGCGCAGCAGTCCTCCATCAGAAACCGGATCAAGCCGCTCAGGGCCTGGTAGTCCGCCGAGTAGACGATGGAGCGCGCGTCCCGGCGGGCGGTGACCAGGCCGCCACGCTCCAGTTCCTTGAGGTGGAACGAGACGTTCGATGCGGAGACCCCCGCGGCTTCCGCAATGATGCCCGCGGCCATGCCTTCCGGCCCGGCCTTGACCAGCAGCCGAACGATCTTCAGTCGCGTTTCCTGGGACATTGCCCCGAATGCGATCAGCGCTTGACGTTCATCCATATTTCAATAATCCTATAAATGTCAAAATAAGGAATAACCGAGATGCTGCCCCCCGACAACCGCGAAATTGCCAGCTCGACCGATTTCCAGAGCGACGACATTTCGATTGGCGAGCTGTTGTCATTCCTTGCCGAACACAAGGAAAAGCCATTGGTGTTCAGCTATGATGGCCGCTCCGTAAAGCCGGGCTACCATGTCACCGAAGTGAAGGCGGGATCGTTTGCCGCGCTTGATTGCGGCGCAAACCCTGAGTCCTGGACTGAGCTCTTCATCCAGCTCTGGGATGTGAACGAGGGCGAGCGGACCCACATGCCCGCTGGAAAATTCTCGGCCATCATACGAAAGGTCAGCGAACAGGTGGCTCTCGATCCCACTGCCAAGCTGACCTTTGAGGTAAGCGACGGCATCGCGCCGATGCAGCTTCACAAGGCATCTATGCCGCTGATCCGGGGCAGCGAGGTCCATGTGTCACTGTCTGCCCGGGCGGCGAGCTGCAAGCCGCGAGACCGTTGGCTGGTCGAGCAGGCGAAGGCCACCGCTGCCTGCTGCGGCCCCGCAAAAGGCGATGGCCAGCCTTGCTGCAACTAGGGAACGGAAGGCTGGCCAGGTTGATGCCTCCTTCCGCAGATGATAGCAATCGTAGATCCTGAGTGATGGGTTAGAGACGGATGGCAAGGCCTCCAAGAAGACCCGGGTACGATCATTGCGACGCAGAGAACTGCGCCGGGCGCTAGCTCGTTAGCCGTATCTGCCGCTTTTCCGTAACCGCTTCTGGAGTCCACTGAGATGCGCCATTCACTGCGCTTTCCTCCTGCTGTCCTATTGGTTGCTGCATGTGCCCTGTGGGGAGCTGCGACCGTCATGAACAAGGCGCTGCTTGCGTCAATCAGCCCGGTAACGCTGCTGGTCGTCCAACTTGCACCGAGCGCCTTGTTCCTGTGGGCTGCCGTTCTGGCGACAGCCTGTCCTGCTCCGCCAAAGTCATATTGGTTTCCGTTGATCGCGCTCGGCGTACTCAACCCGGGGATTTCCTACACGCTCAGCTTGATGGGGCTTGCCAGCGTGTCGGCGAGCGTCTCGACGCTGCTGTGGGCGGCCGAACCCCTGATGATACTTGGTCTGGCTGCGCTGCTTCTCGGAGAGCGAGTCACCTCGCAACTTCTTCTGGTAATGCTGCTCGGTGGCTTGGGGGTAGCTTTGGTGGCCAATGTTTATGGTGGTCTCAGTGATCTCAGTGATCTCAGTACCCCCCTCGGGATACTGTTGCTGCTGGGAGCCGTCCTCTGTTGTGCTTTCTACACCGTGTTCTCGCGAAAGCTGGTTGAGCGCATCGACCCAGTATTCACCGTGGCTCTGCAGCAAACAGGCGGGCTAGGTTGGGCTGTTGCCCTGCTCCTCATCCACACGCCATTCGGTTCGATTGACGATTTTGAGTCCATCCCTCCGGGCTTGCTTGCAACGGCAGCAGTAACTGGCCTCTTATATTACGCCGCCGCATACTGGCTCTACATTGCCGCTCTCCGTTGGGTCCCGGCAGCTGTCGCTGGCAGCTACTTCAACGTCATCCCGATTTTCGGTGTCGCACTTGCCTATGTGTTTCTTGGCGAAACGCTAACACCAATTCAATGGGTGGGAGCGAGCGCCATTCTGGCGTCGACCTATATGCTGCTTCGGCTCACCAACGGCACGGGGTTTGAGCGATCCGCCGAATGACAGTGGGGACGATTTAGGCTTCAACTCCACCCCCATTCGCACGAAGGCGGCTGTTGATTTCGTACTTGGCGGGCGGACGTCGGGGGCTCCGTCAAGCGACTAGACGACTCGGAAACAGTGATGTTCAGGCGGAGCGTCCGCTATTGTCTTTCGGACGCTAGAACTTGCCGGTGACGCGCGTGGTGGAATGCGCGAAAGGACCGGCCGAATACTCCAATTAGATCCTGCTTGGACCTTTTCGCTTTTGACGCTTGCCAGGCCAAAAGGGGCGCCGGGTTCGCATGGTTCGCTGTGGGCCGCGCCCGCAATCTTTCAGGCAGTGAGAAGACAAACGCGGCAAGCCCCTCTTGCCAGCTACTCGTGCAGCTCTGCGTCAGAGCCCAAACGGGGGTGATGCGCGTGTGGTGCACGCGCCATTGACAACGTGCTCTCAAGATTCAAACATATGTTTGAAACGTACAATTCAAATATGTGTTCGCCCACAACTTGGCTGGGTGTCTTGAACGCTGGAGGGTGTCGTGCATACCAAACCAAATGGTTCGTTCGTGGCGCTGATCACGCCGATGAACTCCGACGGCTCCGTAGATCTGGCTGGGTTTCGCAGCCTGCTCGATTTTCACCGGCAAAACCACACAAAGGCGATCCTGATCATGGGGTCGACCGGGGAGGTCTCGATGCTGACGCCGGAAGAACGGCGCATGATCATCACCGAAACGGCGAAGATGCCGCGCGGCGACATGCTCCTCTATTTTGGCTGTACGGGCTCCAACACCCAGGGCACAATCGATTTGGTGCGCTATGCCAAGAACGAAGGCGGCGACGGCGCCATCATTGCAGCGCCTTCCTACATCTGCGCCGACAATGAATCCATCGTCGAGTATGTCCTGGAAATCTGCGATGCCGTCGACTTCCCGATCGGCTTCTACAATAATCCCCCGCGCGTGAAGACGGACCTGCACTGGACCGACATCCAGCGCATTTCTGCCCATCCGAACATGGTGGTGCTCAAGGAATCGACCACGCGTGTCGGCCAGGTGGCCCAGGTCTGCCGCGCCGATCTCGACATCTCGGTCATGTGCTGCTGCTCGCCGAATCTCGGCTTGGTGATCCCGACCATGGCGCTCGGCGGCCATGGCACCGCGAACATGACAGGCAACATCATCCCGCGCGAGATGGCGGCCATCTCCAAGCCATGGGTATCAGGCGAAGACGCATTCGCCTGCCGCTCGGCCTGGCTGCGGAACTTGCCGATGCTGCACTTCGCCTATGCGGCCGTTAATCCCGTTTCGATGAAGTCGCTGATGGCAGCTGTCGGCCTGCCGGCCGGACCGCTGCGCAAACCGCTCCGGGCCGCTGATCCCAAGTTGCTTGAAGACGGCATCCGCATCGTCCGCGAACTCGAGCTCGACAGGGCCTACGGCTACCGGCTGGCGCGCTGATTGGTGGCCACAGCTCTGCACTCTCAGACTGAAGCTCGGCACCGGATGGCCGAGGCTCCGCTGGTACATATCCTCAGATTTGACGCCGGTGAGAGCAGCACGCGAACCGGCTTTCGGTTATGAGGGGTGTATGGACGCAACTGAAGGAAGAACCGGCCGGCACGACGATCGCGATACGCGTCGTGCATTGCTGCATGCGGCTACCTTCGTGTTCGCCGATCGCGGGTTCGATGCGGCCACGCTACGGGAAGTCACCCGGGTGGCGGGGGCGAACATTGCGGCAGTCAATTATCACTTCCGCTCCAAAGACGAATTGCTGCGCCTGACGCTCGAGCAATGCCTTGGCCCGCTGAACGCGGCGCGCCTGGGGGCAATGAAGGCATGTGAGGACCATCCGCAGCCAACCTTACGCACCGTGCTCCGCGCGATCGTGGCACCGCTTGTCGAGCTCAGCCTCGACGAGCGCGGGGGGCGCGCGGCGATCCGACTGATGCTGCAAACCAAGGCTTTGCCTCGAACCCTGACCAATGAAATCTTCGCCGAGCAGTTCGACGAACTCCATCGCCTATCCCGACGAATGCTGCAGCGGGTGGCGCCCGAACTCGGTGAGGCGCAGATCGCACTGCGCTATGAATACATTCGCGGCGCCATCTTGCACATCGTTGCGGACCTCGATCCGAATGCCCGTCGCATGCCCGGGCTCGAGGATATCCAGGATCACGTCAGCAACAGCGCCCTGATAGACGACATCATCAGCTTCTGTGAGACCGGCTTTTCCAGGAGCGACTGATCTGATCAGCCTCATGACAAGAGACGGGGCTACGCGTGCCGCGCTGGTGGTCGCATGCAAAGGACCTGATTATCTTCCCGCATAGTTGAGATGGCGAGGTCTGACATGCGCGCCCAAAGCAGTGCCATTCGCAAGGCTGCTGACTTGCATGCTGCGGAGGCTCAGCCTTTTCGCAGGTGAGGAGGATAGGCGACCTCCCGCCGAAGGGCACTCGGCGGGGTCGCATTGAACCGTCCCCAGGCGCGACGCAACTGCCGGCTTGAACTGTAGCCAACACGCTCTGCCACCCGCTCCATGTCGAGCCTCGTCTCGTTCAGAAGCTGCTGGGCCAGTGCGACGCGCAGCCGGTTGAGATAATCGGGGATGCTCATGCCGGTTTGATCATTGAACAGTCGGCTAAGGTGCCTGGGGCTGGTTATGGCTATGTCAGCCAATGCTGCGAGCGACCAGTCTCGCGCCGGATCGGCCGTTATTGCATCTTGTACCCGATGGATGGCCGCGTGGATGTGGTTTCTTCCTTCCAGCCATGGCGAAAGCTGTGGGTCAGTTCCGAGGCGCCGGAAATATACGACGAGCGACTTTGCCACGGCGGCGGAGACGGCCGGGTTGGTGAGCCGGCCGATGATATGCAGCATCAAATCGATACCGGCGGTGATGCCGGCGCTGGTATAGCGTTCGCCGTCCTCGACATAGAGCCGGTTCTCCAGCACCTTGGCCAAAGGCGCGATCTGGGCGAGACGTTTGCAGTCGGTGAAATGCGTGGTGCATTTGACCCCGTCAAGCAGCCCCGCTCTCCCGGCCAGCAGAGCCCCCGAGCAAATCGACACGAGCAAAATGCCGGGTCTTATGCTGCGCCGCAGTCACTGGACCAGTTCGTCGGAGCCTTGATCTGGCGCCTCGAACGGCTGGCCCGCATCCATCGGTTCGTCGGTATCACCCGCGACCACGATCATGGCGTCCGGCTCGATGGTCTCGGGCAGCGGCGAGATGCCGGCAATGCGCAGCCCAATCGAGGTCGTGACCTCGGGCAATGCGCCGACATAGTCGACGTCGAACTGCACGTCCTGCTGCAGCCGATTGGCATAGCGCAGGGCCTCCATTGGCCCCGCGACATCGAGCAGCAAGGTCCGCGCCGGCAGTACCACATAGGTCGGAACCCGACGCGGCGTCGTCATGCCGCGGCAGCCATCGTCTCGCCGCCGGCCAGAGCCTCGGCGATCGTGCAGACGCGGGCGAAGCGCCCATCGAGCACGGCTGCCGTGCGGGCCTTGATCTCTTCGGCCGTCCAGGTTTTTCCGGCCGCATCGGTAAGCGGCATGGTATGGGTCGCCTCGGTAACGTAGTCGACCTGCCAACCGAGATCCGAACCATGCCGAGTGGTCGTCTCGCAGCACTGTTCGGTGCGAATGCCTGAAATGACGAGGCGACGGATGCCGTTCTCGATCAGGTACACTTCAAGCGGCGACCCGACGAAGGCGGAATGCCTGAACTTGAAGAACTCGAGGTCGGGTTTGTCGAGCTTGAGTTCCGCAAGCGGCCTAACGAAACCCGAAGCGGGGGAAAAAATGCCTTCGGGCTCGGCATGGAACACGCGCACGATCTTCCAGCCTTTCTTGACCGCCCCGTCGATAAGCGCCTGCTGGTTCCTGAGATAAGTGGGGCTATCTACCTCCGCCCAACTGGCGCGTTGACGGAAACTTTCCTGGGCATCGATGATAAGTAGCGCGGTATCGGTCATTTCTGGACACTCCGTGAGCCATGGTGTGCCGCAATCGTAGACCTTGTGTCGAGGTACTCCAGCCATTCGCCGGACAAAGATCGGACAAAAAAAGACAACACGTAACTGATTGTCGGTAAACTTTGGCACTCATCTTCGCCGAGGATGCCTTCGTGCTGGCCCGGCTTGCGCATAGCTTGCCACCTGATGACATGGCCGCGTTCGGCAAACAGGCACAACAGGCCAAATGTCTTCAAGGAGGCCGATCAGCCAACTGGCGGCTTATCGCCAATTTCTACCGGAACCTGACAGACCGCTTGCGGCCCCGAAGTCGCATGATTGGCTGGGATGAGATAGCAAGCGGCCGCTGAGCGTTTGGAGATTGAACGGTCGCATGGCGCTTAGGACCCAAAGCATCTTCGATAAGCTGCCGGAGATGTGCCAAATCGGCGAGAAAAGGAGCGTCGGAAGGAGACATCGTTATGAAAGCCGATATCCGGGACCGTGGTGTCCTCGGCGAGCCTAAGCCCCGCCTCGAGCCGCAAACCTTCCAGGTAGTCGGCTGGCGTCATTTCCACTTGCTTTTTGAACTGCCTTGAAAAATTCCGCTCGCTCATGCCAACGCGCTTGGCGATCACGGCCACGCTGAGGTCGGCGCCGAGATTTTTCCGCGATGAAATCCTGTGTAGCACGGATAGGCGTCTTTTGGGCAACCTGACCCGGCTAGCAGGGTGCTGAACTGCGTCTGGCCGCCCGGCCGCTTGAGAAAGACAACGAGTTCACTGGCGGCCTTGAGAGCGATTTCCAGGCCGAGATCCTTTTCAACAATGGCGATTGCTAAATGGATGCCGGCAGTAGCGCCAGCAGAGATCCAGACGTTACCGTCATCAATGAATATGCAATTGGGCTTGAGCTTCGCGTCGGGGAAGCACCTCGCAAATTCCGCAGCCTGCCATTCACAAACCTGCTTCCCCAAACACGAAGGCACCCGAGTAAACAGATCCGAAACGGCTTGCTCGAGAGGATGCTTCCTTCATCCAGCGGAGGAAGCCAAGTGTGTTTCGAAAGTGGAACGGCAGCTTTCGGCGCCACAAGAGTTCTTCAATCGTTCGCTTTCCTTCCGGCCAACGACATGGCCGCGCACCCGACGTTCAGAGTTAGCCTCGGCGGTTTTCGTCACGCCAAGCATGCACGGCAGTCGCGTCGGCCTTGCCGCCGCGCGGACCATGGATGGTGACCGAGCGGGAGGCGGCGGCGATGGAAAAATCCAGTGCTTCGGCGAAGGTCTGGCCTTGCGTCAGGCACCAGGTCAGCGCGCCGCCGAATGTGTCGCCAGCGCCGGTCACGTCGATCACGTCGACGGGGTAGCCGGCTGCTTGCAGGCGGGTTTGGCCGTCATATGCTTCCGCGCCTTCCGCGGCCAGCGTGCGCACAACCCAGCCGATCTGGTGATCGCGTATCCAATCGCCGATGCGGGACATGTCGTCATGGCCGAAAGCGGCGCGGAAGCCGACCTGGTTGAAGATGACGACTGCTGCGCCTGAAAGGTAGGGCATGTCTTCGGGCGTGCAGCCGCCAACGTCGAGGTCGAAGATGGCGCGGCGACCGTGGTGCCTGAGATCGACGACGAGATCTGCCTGCTTGAGCAGTCCCTGTTCGGTCTGGGCGTGAAGCCGGCGAACGCGATAGAGCGTCGTGTACAGGAAGCCTGGCCGGCGCAAGGCTGCCAAGGTCGCGGGGGCCAGCCACATCGGCTGCTCGCCCATCTCCACGGTCAGCACGACATGCTCGCCGTCGATCAGGAAGATCAGGTTGCGCGACTCCGCGATGGCGGGATCGATCAGCATGTGATCGGCGCCGACGCCATTTTGCCGGAGGTCGTGGATCAGGCGGCGCGACAGCGGACTGTCATTGAGTAGCGAAATGAACTGGGTGTTGCCGCCAAGAGCAGCGTGCACGACGGCGGCATTGGCGATGGAGCCGCCAATCTCGGCAGGCAACTCCCTGACCATGCCTTTGTTGGCCCGGCCCGGCCAGTGATCGGCGGTGTAATATTCGTCGAGCGCGACGTCGCCGATGAAGAAGGTGGTCATGGGTGCTGTCCTTGCGCAGCCTGCACCAGGCGCGGCCCGCCTTCGACCGGCACCCAGGGGCTTTCCCCAAGGCCGCAGATCGCCATCCAATAGTAGGGAGCCGGGCCAGAAAGACCCCGGCAGGCGTCGTGCCAGACATTGCGGTGCATCACTACTGCCTGGCCGGGGGCGATCACGAAGGCCTCAATGTCGTCGCGGTGCGGAGCGCCGGCAACCGACGCGGGCGCGACGGCGAGAATGACGGGTTCGGCGGCGCAGAAGATCGCTTCTTCCGTTCCGGGATGCCGTTCCATCGCCGCGCACGACCATGGCGCGCCGCCGCCGCGGGTGATACCGAGATGCCCCGCACCCTCGATCAGCGGGGTTCGGGTGAACCCGTCGTTCCAACGGTCGCCGGCGGTCCAAATCACAGCGGAGTCTGTGTCGCCCATGAGATCATAGACCTTGCCGAAGGGTGCAAAGTTCTCTGAAGACACCGGCCGAGGGACGACTGCATCAGGCGCACTCATGCAGCACTCCTGAGAGAGCGGACGGCGCGCATCAGTCTGGCAACATGAGGGGCCTCGACGCGGCCGGTATCCTTGTGATCGTGTTTGAACCAGCTGCCGACCACTGCGCCGTCGGCCGAGGCGAGCTGCTCGGCGGCATTCGCCTCGGTCAGGCCAGCACCGATGAGAAGCGGAACGGTGCCGCCGGTGGCGGCGCGGAAGCGCGTCACCTTGTCCATGTCCGTCGGCTGCCCGGTGGCATCTGACGTCACGACCAGACCGTCGCAGCGGGATGCACCGATGCGCACGTCCTCGTCCTCGGGCCGGCCCGAAAGAACCGGTTGGTATTTGAAGCGCACACCGCCGAGCAGAAGGGCGGGAACGCTTGCCCGTCTTTCTGCGAGGCCTGTGGCAAAGGGGCCGTCGGCCTCCGGCGGCAGGTGTCCGGCGACGGAATCGACCTGGATGAAGGCGACCGGATAGCGCTTTGCCAGCGCGAAGGCACGCGCATCGTCGCGCAGCACGTTGACGCCGATCTTCGCGCCGAGATCGAGGCCACACAGGCGATCGAGCACGCGCTCGACGTCGTCGGCCTCGCCGAAATAGTTCTCCACCACTAGGCCGTCGACGCCTTCGCCCGCCATGATGCGCGCTTCTTCCTCGGCCTGGACGAGTTTGGCCGCGGCGCCGTCGCCGGCAAGGTGCAGCATGCCGAGGATCGGCTTTACGGTGGTGAATGTCTGACTAAGGCGGCTCATGCTTCTTCTCCTGCGCGCCGCCCTCAGGCAGGCGCGGTATCGCGTCCCCAGCGGGTGGCGAATTTCATCTGGACAGCCGGCGAGTAGACGATCGACGTGCGTTCGACCAATCGGTCGTCGGCGTCGAGCACGTCCCCGCTGGCGCAAAGGTAGCCAGGCACGTCAGGCGCCGGGCCGAAAACCGTCCGCAGTCGATCGGACGGCGGCACGACGGTGAGCAGCAGTTCCGAGCGCAGTGGATGGCGGTCATAATCGCGGCGCAAAACCTCGTAGAGCGATTGCGCCGCGAAATCGTAGGCCTCGATGCCGGGATAAAGCGCGAGGTCGAGCTGGGACGTATCAACGTTCAGCCAATTGATCGTCTCGCCATTGGCAAGGCCGCGAGCCCGCACCAGAAGGAGCTCGCCGTTTTCCACCCGATGCTCCAGCATCTGCGTCACCGGTCGCAGGCCCTGCCGGCGTGCCAGTTCCGTGAAGCTGCCGAAGTTCCAGATGTTGTGGCTGATCGGCCGGTGCGAGACGATCGTGCCCCGGCCTCGCACCTGTTGAACCAGTCCTTCCGACACCAAAAGCGCCATCGCGTTGCGTACCGTCGTCCGGGCAATGCCGAACTGGTCGCGCATCTGGTTCTCCGAAGGAATGGCTTCCCCCTCGGAGAAATCGCCGCTCAGGATCGCGGCGCGCAACGCCCGATAGAGCTGCCGGTAGAGCTGTTCGCTCGAATATTGATCGAGGCGAAAGCGCGACAGCCTGTCGTCGGGGTGTTCGCCCGCAATGGTGGCATCTGGTGTGTAAGGTTGGGTCAAGGGCGGCTCCGGCGCGGTTCCGTTACTTCTTGGATCCGTTTATCTTGAACTCTTCCACGCCAGCCTCTTTCAAGCCGTGGCGGTCGAGGATCTGTGCATAAGTTCCATCGGCCTTGAGCGCGTCGAGCGTGGCCAACACGGCATCGCGCAATTCGCCGTTCGCCTTGGCAAAGGCGATGCCGTAGTGGTTGATGTCGCCGACCTGGCCGATCTGGTAGAACTTGCCCGGCTCCTGCTTCATCAGGTCGAGCAGGCCCTCGAGACCGATGACCGATGCCTGGGCGCGGCCCTGGCGGATCTGCATGATGTGCTCGGCCTGGGTCGGGATCTGGATGACGGTGATCAGCTTGTCCGCCGGACAGATGGATTTGCCGAGCTCTTCGGCCCAGGTGACCCAGCTCGTGCCGGTCGCCACTGCAACCGTCTTGCCGCACAGGTCGGTCTCGGTCTTGATTTCGCCCTGATGGTCGGCGCTCGAATAGAAGACGTTGCCGGTCTTGAAATAGTCGATGAAATCGAGCTGGGTCTGGCGTTCGACCTTGTCGGAAAACGCCGTCATGATCAGGTCGGAGCGGCCGGTGACGACCTGCGGGATGAGCTGCGGAAACTCGACGTTCTGGAATTCCGCCGTCAGGCCGAGGCGTTCGGCGATAGCCTTGGCGAGATCGATGTCGAAGCCCTTCAGCTCGGTCGAGCCGGCATCGCTGTATTCCATCGGCGGATAGGCGAGGCTGATCGTGACGTTGAGCTTGCCGGCCGAGCGCACGGCCTCGGGCAGGGCGGCTGCCAGCTTTTCGTCGCCGGCGGCGTATGCCGCGCCGGCCAGGCTGATAAACGTGGCCGAGGCGAGCCCCAGAACCATCGGTAGCATTTTCTTCACTGTCCGTACTCCCATGTGTTGGACTGAAAGGGTCAGGCGAGCACGCGGCTCAGGAACGAGCGCACGCGTGGATCGGCAGGGTTGCTGAGCACGTCGCCCGGCGCCCCCATTTCGCGGATTTCGCCGTCGATCATCACCACGACGCGGTCGGCAACCTCGCGGGCAAAGCCGATCTCGTGGGTAACGACGATCATGGTGGTGCCGCCGCGGGCCAAGGTACGCATCACCTCTAGCACCTCGCCGACGAGTTCCGGGTCGAGCGCGCTGGTCGGCTCGTCGAACAGCATGACGCGCGGCTCCATGGCGAGCGCCCGGGCTATTGCCACGCGCTGCTTCTGGCCGCCGGAAAGCTGGGAGGGATAGGCCGAGGCCTTGCCGGTCATGCCGACCTGCTCCAGCAGTTCCATGGCGCGAGCCTCCGCCTCGGCGCGCTTGAGGCCGCGCACCACCATCGGCCCTTCGATGACATTGCCGAGCACCGTGCGGTGGGCGAACAGGTTGAAATGCTGGAACACCATGCCGAGCTGGCTTTGCTGGGCGCGCAGATGCTTGACCGGCAGCTCCTGCAGCGCGCCGTTGGCGTATCGGTAGCCCATGATGGCGCCGTCGACCCAGACATAGCCGCCGTTGGGCGTTTCCAGATGGTTGATGCAGCGCAGGAAGGTGCTCTTTCCACTGCCGGAAGGGCCGAGGATGCACAGCACCTCGCCATAGGCGACTTCCAGGTCCAGGCCCTTGAGGACCTCGTGTTCGCCGAAACTCTTGCGGATACCGACCGCCTTGACCGCGAGACTCATGCTTGCCCCCTGGCAACGGCGCGGCGCGTCCAGCCTTTGAGCCAGCTGCGCTGACCGGCAGCTGCCGTGGCATCGCGGCCAAAGTGACGTTCGAGGTAGTACTGGCCGATGGAGAGGACTGTGGTTCCGGCAAGGTACCAAGCGGCGCAGACGAACAGCAGCTCGATGACGGCGCCGTTGATGAAATAGATGCGCTGCGCAGCGTTCAGCATCTCGCCCATGGCGATGGTGGCGGCAAGCGAGGAGAACTTCAGCATGCCGATGGCGCTATTGCCAAGCACCGGCAGGATCAGCCGCAGCGTCTGCGGCAGGATGATGCGACGCATCGTCTGGCCAGGCGTCATGCCAAGCGTATGGGCGGCTTCCGTCTGACCACGGTCAACCGAGGCGATACCGCCGCGCACCACTTCCGTGAGGTAGGAGCCTTCGTTGACGCCGAGCCCGAGCACGGCGGCGACGAAGGGCGTGACGACGTCGACCATGCGTGCGTCGACCAGGCCGGGAATGTAGAGGCGCGGGAAGACCAGCGCGATGTTGAACCAGATGAGAAGTTGCAGCAGAACCGGCGTTCCGCGGAACACCCAGACATAAAGCCAGGCGGCGAAACGCAGGGTCGGATTTGCCGAGAGCCGCATGATGCCGAAGGCGAAGCCGAGCGCCACGCCGAGCGCCAACGCCACGGCCGAGATCAGCAGCGTCCAGCCGAAGCCGGTCACGATGACGCCTGCCGTCAGGAACTCTCCGACCACCGGCCATTGGATCTGCCCGACCGCAAAGGCACGACCGATGACGGCGAGCAGCAGAACGACGATGCCGCCGCTGATCCAGCGGCCGGAATGATGCAGGCGGCGAACGGCGACGTCACGCGCCGGCAGATCGGCCAGCGGTAATGCAGCGGTTGAAGGTGGAGGCGATTGGGACATGGTATCCAATTGTAGGGTTAGGCCTACAACTTAATATGAGGCGTTGCGAATGGAGTCAAGCCGCGTTTGTTCAGCGTCTCCGAGGGACGGCGGTACAAGATTCAGGGGAGGGGCGGTGATGCCGAAAGGCGGGACCCCGGATGATGTCAGTGCGGCTTGCGCACCGATTCCGTGATGGTCTGCGCCAGGGTTTCGGCGGCGCGAGAAGGTTTGTTGCGCGGATAGGCTATGTGGAACATATCCTCGAAGACCATACGCTCGGGTGCCAGCACCCGAAGACGGCCGGTGCGAACCCATTCGTCAGCATAATGGTCGGGCAGGAACCCGATATAGGCGCCGGAGAGCAGCAGCAGCAGCGTACCTTCCATGTGAGGCGTCGCCGCTGCCCAGGTGAAGTTCACCCCGCAGATCGTCTCGTTCAGCATGTAGGTGCGGCCGGCGAAGGGCTGGGCAGCGAGGCGCTCGTCCGTAAGGTCGGCGTCGGGGACGGCGAAGAGCGCGTGGCCCTCGGCACAGTAGAGTTTCTGGACTTCCGAAAAGACTGGCTGCGTGCGGAAATGCGGCGTGACGCTGCCGACCGAAGGCATCAGTACGATCTGGTAGGCGCCATTCAGCAGGCCCTGATGCAGCACCTGGGGTGCGGCAACGTCGATTTCCAAATGAACGCGAGGGGCGGCACGGTGAAAGGCTGCCAGTGCTCCCTGCAGGTCGAGGTCACGGTTGGTGATCATGGCATCGACAGTGCCGAAGCTGAGATTGCCCGTCAGCTCGCCTTGCGCCTCGCCGATGCGGCTCTGGAATTTTTCAAGCGATCCAAAGAGTTCGAGTGCTGCGTCGTAGACCAGCCGCCCCTCGTCAGTGAGCAGGAAGCCGCCGCGCCCGCGGCTGCACAGGCGCAAGTTCAGCCGTTCCTCCAGATGGCGCATATGGGTGGAGATGGTCGCCTGGGTCATGCCGAGCGCCGATTGCGCGGCGGAAAAGCCGCCGTGCTGCACGACGGAGGCGAAGACACGCAGCAGCCGGAGTTCCGCATCGCCAAGCGAAAGGTTGAGGACGCGATGGCGGACCTTGTTGATCATTCATTGATTAATGCACAAGTAAACATCCAATCATAGATACTTTTAAACGTATCGGCATTTGGCACACTCCTCCGACCTTTGGAGGAGGGTACATGACCAGCAATTCCTATGAATCCGGGCGCCTGAACCTGCCGTTTGTCGGCATCTGCACGTTCGGCAAGTATCCCTACCAGCCCGACTGGGACGCTATTGACGCCGACGTGGCGGTCCTCGGCGCGCCCTTCGACTGCGGCACGCAATGGCGGGCCGGTACCCGCTTCGGGCCGCGCTCGATCCGCGAAGCTTCGACGCTGTTCTCCTTCGGCCACGGCGGTGCCTATGACCACGAGGACGACGTCACCTACCTTCCGAGTGGCGAAGTCTCGATCGTCGACATCGGCGACGCCGACATCGTGCACACCGACACGATGAAGAGCCACGCCAACATCGAGTTCGGCGTGCGCAAGATCCTTGCCGCCGGCGCCTTGCCGGTGGTGCTCGGCGGCGACCACTCGGTCAACATCCCCTGCGTCAACGCCTTCTCCGACGACTGCGCCAAGAACGGCCCGATCCATATCGTGCAGATCGACGCCCATCTCGACTTCGTCGACGAGCGTCACGGCGTGCGCTACGGCCACGGCAACCCGATGCGCCGCGCGGCTGAAAAGCCCTATGTCAGTGGCCTGTCGCAACTTGGCATCCGCAACGTCTCGTCCACCGCCAAGGAAGGTTACGAGGACGCGCGCAAGATGGGTTCCGACATTCTCTCGGTCCGCCAGATTCGCGCCCTTGGAAGTGCTGCCGTTGCCGAGCGCATTCCCGCTGGCGCGCGCTACTACGTCACCATCGACATCGACGGCTTCGATCCCTCGATCGCGCCGGGCACCGGGACACCCTCGCATGGCGGCTTCATCTATTACGAGGTGCTGGAGATCCTGGCGGCACTTGCCAAGCGCGGCGACATCGTCGGCATCGATCTGGTCGAGGTGGCACCCGATTACGACCATACTGGCGGCACCGCGATCCTGGCAGCCCAAGTGCTGATGAACCTCATCGGCCGCGTCATGCATGCCAGGTCAAAACAACGCTGATCGAAGAACTGAGGAGAGCCGGCCGCATGCGGTGTCCGGCTGAGGAGGAAGAACACATGGACGACAACGTCCGCAATTATCTCGACCACTACGGTATCAGCGACGCGACGCGGCGGTTTCTGGCGAAGCCGCAAAAGATGTTCATCGACGGCGCCTGGGTCGATGCCAGCAACGGCGCGACCTTCGACATTTTCGAGCCTTCGACCGGCGGTCTGGTCAGCCGCGCGCCTTCCGGCACGACCGAGGATCTCGACCGTGCCGTCCGCGCCGCTCGACGCGAGTTCGACGGCGGGGCCTGGCGCCGCCTCAAGCCGCTCGAGCGCGAACGCCTGCTGCACCGCCTTGCCGACCTGATCGAGCTGCATGCGGACGAGCTGTCCGAAATCGAAGCGATCGACATGGGCAAGTCGGTGACCTTTGCCCGCGAGATCGACATCCAGGGCACTGTCGATACGTTCCGCTACTTTGCCGGCTGGCCTTCCAAGCTGCACGGGCGCACCGTCGAGCCGTCCATTCCCGGCAACTATCTCGCTTACACCCGCAAGGAGCCGCTGGGTGTGGTCGCGGCCATCGTTCCGTGGAACTTCCCGCTCCAGACCATGGCCTGGAAGCTCGCGGCGGCGCTGGCGGTCGGCTGCACGGTTATCGTCAAACCCGCCGAACTGACCTCGCTCTCTACCCTGCGCTTTGCCGAATTGGTGCAGGAGGCCGGCATCCCTGATGGTGTCGTCAACATCGTGACAGGCCGGGGCAGCGTGATCGGCGCTGCCATGTCGACCCATCCCGGCATCGACAAGGTGACCTTTACCGGCTCGACACCCGTCGGCCAGGAGGTCGGCCGCTCGGCTGTCGGCAATCTCAAGCATGTCACATTGGAACTCGGCGGCAAGTCGCCAGTGCTCGTTCTCGATGATGCCGATCTCGCGAGTGCCGCCAAGGCGGTGGTGAACGGCGTGTTCTTCAATTCCGGGCAGGTCTGCGATGCCGGCACGCGCGTCTATGTCCAGCGCTCGGTGCATGACGCCTTCCTCGACGAACTGGTCGCCGTCACCAAGACGCTCAAGATTGCGCCGGGCCTCGACCGCGACTGCTACATCGGCCCGCTGGTCTCGGCGCAGCAGAAGAAGGTCGTCTCCTCCTATATCGAGGCCGGCCGTCGCGAAGGCGCCGAACTGATCCATGGTGGCGTGAGCCTTGACCGGGCGGGCCACTTCATCGAGCCGGCGATCTTCGCGCGCTGCAAGGCCGAGATGACGATCGTCCGCGAGGAGATTTTCGGCCCCGTGCTGGTGACCGACGCCTTCGACGATCTCGACGATGCGGTCGCGCTCGCCAATGACACGCCGTTCGGCCTGGCGGCTGCGATCTACTCGAACGACCTGTCGCGGGTGCACGGACTGATCCCGCGCCTGCATGCGGGTTCGATTTACGTCAATGCCCATAGCACGATCGATCCTTCCATGCCCTTCGGCGGCTTCAAGGCCTCCGGCTTCGGCAAGGATCTGGGGCCGGAACAGCTCGACTACCTGATGGAGACGAAGGCCGTGTGGATCACGCTGCCATGAGGCTTGGCACCCGATGAGCAATTCTCCGGTCGTCGCCCATGGGCGGCCGGTTGGCAAGATCGGCGGCTGATGGAGCCGCAGTCATCGCGGACAGACGCCGAAGGCGCGACGCGAAAGGGGAACGACAATGGAAACCGATATCGCCTGGCAGAAAGAGCTCGAGCGGCGCGCCCGCATCTATGAGGACATCGAGGCTGGCGGTCGCTTCGAGGGCGTGATGACTACGCTCGACTACGCCGGCATGACCCTGCTGACGCTCGTTCTGGCCGTCGGCTTCTGGATCTGGGGGGCGTGAGATGACCGATTACGTCACCAACACAGGGCTCGGCGCTGCTGCAGCCGAACTCGAGGAAGCCGCCCGCAATCGTGAGGCTGCGGAACGCGGTGATGCGCCGCTTCTACCGTCTGAAAGGCTCTGGGGCTTCTGGGAATTCACCTACGCCAACTCGGCGCTCGCCATCGCTACCTGGGCCTTCCTGATCGGTGGCGCCATCGGCCTCTTCGTCGGGCCAAAGGAAGGTATAGCCGCCATCGTCATCGGCAATATCGTCGGCGTCGTGTTGACTGCGCTCGCCACCACGCCGCTCTCCGGCCGCTATGGCATAGAGCAGTTCGTCGCGCTGCGCAGCCAGTTCGGCTACAACGGCAGCCGCGTCGTTTATGTGCTCGCCGTCGTCGTGCTCACCATGGGCTGGCTTGCCGTGTTGGCCATGATGTTCGGCCGTTCGATCGATGGCCTCGCGGCGCTGAGCGCAGGGGAGGCGGCCAATCCGACCGGCATCAAGATGGTCATTGCCGCGGTCGGCGCCATCCTCGTCACCTGGTTCATCGTTGCCAAGGGGCCAACCTCGATCAAGTTCTTCAACATGGTCGTCTCGCCCGCGCTGGTGATCCTGATGATCGTGATGCTCTACCTGATCCTCCAGAACCGTTCCTTCGCTGAACTTCTGGCGATGCCAGCGCTTGCCCCGCCCTTCGAGGACGACACGCTCAACTTCATCATTGCCGTCGAGGTGAACCTTGCGGCCGGCTTCTCCTGGTGGCCCTACATTGGCAACCTGGCGCGTCTCACCAAAAACGAGCGCACCGCCTTCTGGCCGAACATCCTCGGCATCTTCGGCGCGGCCGCTCTTGGCGAAATCGTCGGCCTGCTCGCCGCCGTGGCTCTCGGTGAAAGCGACCCGACGATCTGGATGACCAAGATTGCTGGCCCGATGATAGGCATCATCGCGCTGCTCTTTGTTGCCTTCGCCAACATGACCTCGATGGCGAACATTCTCTACACCTCCATCGTCGGCTTGAGACAGGTGGGAACGGCATCCGTGCGCGCTATTTCCTGGGGCACGATCCTGTTCCTGTTCTGCCTCATCCCGCTCGGCCTCGTGATCTTCTATCCGCAGATGTATGACGGCTTCTTCATCTTCCTCGTCTGGACCTCGGCGCTCAACTCAGCGCTCGCCGGCATCGGCATCGCCGACTACTTCTTCCTGCGCGGCCAAAAGCTGGACATGCGCAGCCTGCATGGCCCGCAGGAAAACGGTCCCTACCGTTTCTGGGCAGGGTTCAACCCGGTCGGGCTCGCAGCACTTGCCATAGGCTTCATCGTCTATGTGATGATCTTCAACCCGCAGACGCTCGCGAGCATTCCGGCCTTCAAGTACCTGACCGCCTCCGTGCCGTCCTGCCTTGCTGCCGGCTGCGTCCACTATGTCCTGACCCGGCTGTTCGCCCGCCGGCGCGGCTGGGGCAACTACCCCGGGCGCTGAGCCCGACCAAGGAGGCGGGCTACGTCCCGCCTCGATCTCCGTACCCACCCGTGATCCGAAACCCATCGGGATGACCGCCATGGATGCCACCTTCGACTACATCATCATCGGCGCCGGTTCGGCCGGCTGTGTGCTTGCCAACCGCCTTTCGGAAGATCCGGCTACCAAGGTGCTGGTGCTGGAATATGGTGGCAGCGACAGCTCGATCTTCATCCAGATGCCGACGGCGCTGTCGATCCCGATGAACGGCACCAAGTACAACTGGAAATACATGACCCTGCCGGAGCCCGGCCTCGACGGCAGGCAGGTGCATTGCCCGCGCGGCAAGGTCATAGGCGGCTCCTCCTCGATCAACGGGCTGGTCTATATGCGTGGCCACGCACGCGACTTCGACGAATGGGCAGAGCTCGGCGCACGCGGCTGGGGTTATGCCAATTGCCTGCCCTATTTCCAGCGCGCCGAAAGCTGGCAGGACGGCGGCGATTCCTATCGCGGCGACAGCGGGCCGCTCGCCACCAATGCCGGCAACAAGATGCAGAACCCGCTGTACAAGGCCTTCGTCGATGCCGGCCACGAGGCTGGCTACATCACGACGGCGGATCCTAATGGCCAAATGCAGGAGGGCTTCGGGGCCATGCACATGACCGTCAAGGACGGCGTGCGCTGGTCGACGGCCAATGCCTACCTCAAGCCGGCGATGAGCCGGCCGAACCTCACTGTCGTCACTCATGCCATGACGCGTCGCGTGCTGCTCGAGGGCAAGCGTGCTGTTGGCGTCGAGTATGAACTCGGCGGCGAACGCGTCGTGGCCAAGGCGAGCCGAGAGGTGCTCATTTCCTCCGGCCCGATCGGCTCGCCGCATCTCCTCCAGCGCTCCGGCATCGGGCCTGTGGCGGTGCTGCAAAAGGCCGGCGTGCCGGTCCTGCATGACTTGCCCGGCGTCGGCGAAAATCTCCAGGACCATTCCGAGGTCTACATCCAGTACGCTTGCAAGGAGCCGATCACGCTCAACGGCAAGATGGGGTTGCTGAGCAAGGCGCTGATCGGGGCCGAGTGGATCCTGTTCAAGAAGGGACTGTCGATCTCCAACCATTTCGAGAGCGGTGGCTTCATCCGCTCGGACGCGTCGCTCGAATGGCCCGACATCCAGTTCCATTTCCTGCCCGCCGCCATGCGCTATGACGGCAAGAAGCCGCTCAAGGGGCACGGTTTCATGGTGCTGACCGGGCCGAACAAGCCTAAGAGCCGTGGTTATGTCCGCCTGCGCTCGCCCGAAGCGCATGAACAGCCCGACATCTTGTTCAACTATCTCGATCGCGAGGAGGACAGGGAAGGTTTCCGTCGTTGCCTGAGGTTGACGCGCGAGATCATCGCACAGCCGGCCTTCGACAGGTTCCGCGGCGAGGAGATGGCCCCGGGCAAGGATGTGCGCAGCAATGACGAGATCGACGCCTGGGTGCGCGAGACGATGGAGAGCACCTACCATCCTTGCGGCTCTTGCCGCATGGGCGAGGACGAGATGGCCGTCGTCGACAGCAACCTCAAGGTTCGCGGTATCGAAGGGCTCCGTGTCATCGACAGCTCCGTGTTCCCTTCGGAGCCGAACGCCAACCTCAATGCGCCGACCATCATGCTTGCCGAACGGGCTTCCGACATCGTGCGCGGAAAGACGCTGCTCGCAGCGTCTAATGCGCAGGTGGGCATCGCCCCCGGAGTTGGGGTCAGCCAGCGCAGCCGCAATCCGGTACGCGCCGTCCAACACTGAGCTGTTTGGGAGGCCAGCATGTTTGAACGTGGGATTGGCCATGTGGTGTGCCGACGGAATCATGACGGGCCCGAGGAGCCGCGTGATCAGCCGCCCAACATAAAGGCGTTCTTTCGCCGGTTGCGAGCCTGCTTCACCGGCGTGTTCGTAAAAGCTCTATGGCGGCGGCCTCACAGCCGGGCGAGTGCCTCGGCGAGACGGCCGAGATAGGGCTTCATGCGCTCTGCCGGAACACCCGCATAACCGAGGATGAGCGCGTTGGCCCGGGCTGCCGGGCCGATCGCATAGTCGGACAGCGGATAGCATTGCAGCCCGGCCTCGATCGCCGCGCGATGAGCTGCCCGATCCTCTCGCCCGCCTTCCAGCCAGGCGAGCGCATTAAGCCCGCTTTCGGAACAGTCGATGCGGGCAAGGCCGGCGAGAGCTGCATGACCGGCCTCCTTGAAGGCTTCACGGCGCTCGGCATAAAGGCTGCGCATGCGGCGCAGATGGCTGGCGAAATGCCCGCCTCCGATGAATTCGGCCAGCACGAGCTGGCTTTCCACCGGCACGCTGCGATGGATCAGGCCGGCAAGGTTGCGGAAGGCGCCGACGAGTGCTGGAGGCAGCACGAGATAGCCGATGCGGATGCCGGGATAGAGCGCCTTGCTGAAGCTGCCCGCATAGATCACCCGGCCGTGGCTATCGATGGAACGCATCGAGGGCAGCGGCGCGCCGTCATAACGGAACTCGCTGTCATAATCGTCCTCGATGATCCAGGCGTCGCTGGTCCGCGCCCATTCCAGCAGTGCAAGCCGACGCGGCAGCGAGAGCGTCACCCCGAGCGGATGATGTCGCGAGGGCATGACGAAGGCGAGCCGCACATCGGGGTGGCGCACCATGGCGCCGGTGACATCCATGCCATCGGCATCGACATCCACGGGGCAGAGGTTGAGGCCAAGTGTACGGAAAAGGTTGCTGGTGGTGACGGGGCCGGGATCCTCGAACCAGATGCTGTCGCCGGGATCGGCGAGCGCCAACGCGGCGAGTGTGAAGGCCGCATGTCCGCCTGGCGTGATGACGATCTGCTCGGGATCGCAGGGATCGCGCCGGTGCAGGGCGAGGTACTCGGCGATCCGCTGTCGCAGCACCAGTTCACCCGCGATATCGCCATAGCCCATGGCCGCCTTGCCGCCGCGCGTCACTGCATTCCAGCATTTGCGCCATTGGGCGAAAGGAAAACGGTCGAGCGCCGGCTGGTTGGGCAGGAAGGGCCGATGCTCCATCCTGCCGATCTCGGCCGACACTCCAGCCGCCAGGGCACCGATCTGCGACAGTCGTGGCGGCGCATCGCCCAGCGATTGTGCTGCGCGCGGCTGTGACTGCTGGCGGGGTAGGGCGGTCGAAACAAACGTACCGGCGCCTTGCCGCGCCTCGAGATATCCCTCTGCCTTCAGGTTTTCCAGGACGCGAACCAGCGTCTGGCGTGACAGGCCCAGCTCCTGGGCCAGGATGCGGCTTGCCGGCAGACGCGTGCCCGCCCGCAGATGCCCGCGCAGGATCGCCGTGCGCAATTGGTCTTGCACCTGCCGGAACTTCGGCAGGGAAGCGGAACCTTCGAGGCGAAGGAAGGGCAGGATCGGGCCTTCAAACTGCTTGGCCAAGGTTATGTCCCAAAAATTGGTCTAGTCGAATGCATGATAATGGACGTTTGATTGTTGTCCAATTGTTACATGCTCTGCCTACACGAG
Source organism: Aminobacter sp. LjRoot7 (assembly GCF_964252895.1). Classification (NCBI taxonomy): domain Bacteria; kingdom Pseudomonadati; phylum Pseudomonadota; class Alphaproteobacteria; order Hyphomicrobiales; family Phyllobacteriaceae; genus Aminobacter; species Aminobacter sp. LjRoot7. Next base: position 403,231 of record NZ_CAXUPX020000004.1, on the reverse strand, counting down.
AACGCACCGGTGCAACCCCAGAGGAGGCAGACAGGTGCCAGGGGAACCGGTGCGAACGGCAAGGCCGACGACCGGATGCAAGGATCAACGCAGCCATCGCCCACGAACCGTCGCTGACGGTCAACAGGAGGACTTCATGAACCGCTTCATCTCGCGCGCATTCGTTTCCGCGCTCGCCCTCGCGGCAGTCTTGCCGACCGTTGCTCGGGCAGAACCTTCGCAGGACCTCGTCGACGCCGCGACCAAGGAAGGCATGCTGACGGTCATCGCCCTGCCGCATGACTGGTGCAACTACGGCGAGGTCATCGCCAGCTTCAAGGCAAAGTATCCTGGCATCACGGTCAACGAGCTGAACCCCGACGCCGGCACGGCCGATGAGTTGGAAGCGATCCGCGCCAACAAGGGCAACACCGGCTCGCAGGCTCCCGATGTCGTCGACTTGGGTCTCGCCTTTGCGCCGACTGCTGCCAAGGAAGGCTTGTTGCAGCCCCACAAGGTTGCCACCTGGGACGAGATCCCCGACAACATCAAGGACGCGGACGGCTACTGGTATGGCGACTATTACGGCGTCATGGCCTTCGGCGTGAACAAGGACCTGTTGGCAACGGCGCCTGCCGATTGGTCGGATCTTTCCAAGCCCGAATATTCCGGTGCTGTGGCGCTCACCGGCGATCCGCGTTCCTCGGCGCAGGCAATCCTGGCGCTGATGTCGGCTGGTATCTCGCGCGGTGCCAAGCCTGGTGCTGAATCTGGCGCCAAGGGACTGGAACTGTTTGCCGAGTTGAACAAGGCCGGCAACTTCGTGCCGGTGCTCGGCAAGGCCGGCACCATTGCACAGGGCCAGACGCCGATCGTCGCCGCCTGGGACTACAACCTGCTCGCCTGGCGTGACGCATTGAACGGCAATCCGCCGATGGAAGTCGTTGTTCCCAAGAGCGGCGTGGTGGCCGGTGTCTATGTGCAGGCGATCTCCGCCTACGCACCTCATCCGAACGCAGCAAAGCTCTGGATGGAATATCTCTATTCCGACGAGGGCCAGACTGGCTGGCTGAAAGGCTACTGCCACCCGGCGCGCTTTGCCGCCATGCTGAAGGCCGGAAAGTTCCCACAGGACCTGCTCGACAAGCTGCCGCCGGCCGAAGCCTATGAAAAGGCGATCTTCCCGGCCGTCGAAGAGCTGGACGCCAACAAGACCGCCATCACCGGCGGATGGGACAAGGTCGTCGGCGCCAACATCAAGTAAGCCGCGCACAGGTTGGGAAGGCCTGCTTGCGGCGGGCCCTCCCGCCATCGCGCCCGTTGGGAACAATCGGATGACGACAATCGCCCTATCCCTGCCATCGGTGCGGCGACCGAGGCAGGTGCTCAGCTGGTTCGGGGTCGCGCCCTTCTTCCTCTTCGCTCTCCTGTTCCTGATCTTGCCGACGCTCAACATCGTCGTCGGCGCCTTCCGCAATCCTGAGGGGCAGGTCACGCTGGAGAACCTCGGCAAGCTGCTCTCGCCCTCCATCCGGTCGGCCTTCTGGATCTCGATCGAACTCAGCCTGCTGACGGCGCTGCTCGGCTGCCTTTTCGGCTTCCTCATTGCGGCCGCCATCACCCTCGGTGGCCTCCCGCGCCCGCTGCGCAATGCCATCCTCACCTTTTCAGGCGTTGCCTCCAATTTCGCCGGCGTGCCACTCGCCTTCGCCTTCATTGCGACGCTCGGACGCCTCGGCTTCGTCACCATGCTGCTGCGCCAATGGTTCGGCATCAATCTCTACGGCAGTGGCTTCAATATCGTCTCCTTCCTCGGCCTCGCGCTTACCTATCTGTATTTCCAGATTCCGTTGATGGTGCTGATCATCACGCCGGCGCTGGAGGGGCTGCGTCGCGAATGGCGGGAGGCGGCGGAGAGCCTTGGGGCTTCCGGCGCGCAATATTGGCGGATGGTGGCACTGCCGGTGCTGTGGCCGTCGCTGCTCGGCACGCTGGCGCTGCTCTTCGCCAATGCCTTCGGTGCCGTTGCCACCGCCATTGCGCTCACCGGCTCGTCGCTGTCGATCGCGCCGATCGTGCTCTTCGCTCAGATCCGCGGCGACGTGCTCAACGATCCGCATCTCGGCTACGCCATCGCGTTTGCCATGATCGTGCTGACGGCCATCGCCAACGGCATCTACATCCTCCTGCGCATGCGCGCCGAAAGGTGGCTCAAATGACAGGAAAACAGCTGTGGTCCTGGCTCGCCGTCGCCTTCGCAGGGCTCTACTTCCTGCTGCCGCTCGTCGGCATGTTCGACTTCTCGATGCGCATGCAGCGTGGCGTCTATTCGTTCGAAGCCTATCGCATCGTGCTCGCCGATCCGCAGTTCCAGCAGACCTTCGGCTATTCGATCGCGCTGGCCTTGCTGACCATCGTCCTCGGCATCCTGCTCGTCGTTCCGACTGCCTACTTCGTACGCCTGCGCTTTCCAGGCCTTCGGCCGGCCATCGAGTTCATAACGCTGCTTCCGCTGGTCATCCCGCCCATCGTCATCGTCTTCGGCTACATCCGCATCTACAACACCTCGTCCGTGCTGCCGCTGACCGGAAGCTGGTGGGGCACGAACATCCTGCTGCTCTGCGGTTATGCGGTGCTGTCGCTGCCCTACATGTACCGATCGGTTGACACGGGCCTGCGCACCATCGACATCGCCAGCCTTACCGAGGCCGCGCAGTCGCTTGGTGCCGGCTGGGTACGCATCCTTGCAGTCGTGATCCTGCCGAACGTCTTTGTCTCGGTTCTGTCAGGGGCCTTTTTGACCTTCGCAATAGTGATCGGCGAATACGTCTTCGCCGCCCTGCTGAACGTCAATTCCTTCGGTCCCTACATGGTCTGGATGGGCGGCAACCGGGCCTACGAGCCTTCGGCGCTCGCCGTCGTCGCGTTCGTCATCACCTGGGCCTGCATGGGGCTGATCCAGCTTTTCACCCGCTTTTCCAAATTCTCCACCGCGAGGCGCTGACCGTGTCCTTTCTCGACATTCGCCATCTGCAAAAGTCCTTTGGCGCGCTGCGCGTCGTGAAGGATTTCACCCTCGGCATTGAGAAGGGGGAATTCGTGTCTTTCCTCGGCCCCTCAGGCTGCGGCAAGACCACCGTGCTGCGCATGGTCGGGGGCTTCGAGACGCCAACATCGGGCGCCGTCAGCATCGACGGGCGCGATATCACTGCTTTGCCCGCCAACCGGCGGAAGATAGGCATGGTGTTTCAGGCCTATGCACTCTTCCCGAACCTGACGGTGGCGGACAACATCGGCTTCGGCCTCAAGGTGGCCGGGGAAGGCAAGGCGGAGATCGCACGGCGGGTTGCCGAAATGCTGGAGCTGATCGGCCTGCCACAGCTCGGCAGCCGCTATCCGTTCCAGCTCTCCGGCGGCCAGCAGCAGCGCGTGGCGCTGGCTCGCGCGCTCGCGCCGCGCCCGCAGGTGCTGTTGCTCGATGAGCCGCTGTCGGCGCTCGATGCAAAGATCCGCGTCAGCCTGCGCGAGGAAATCCGCCGCATCCAGCGCGACCTTGGCATCACCACGATCTTCGTGACCCATGACCAGGAGGAGGCGCTGTCGATGTCGGACCGCGTGGTGGTCATGCACCAGGGCGTCGCCGACCAGGTCGGCACGCCGTTCGAGATCTACAACCGGCCGACGACGCGTTTTGTTGCCGAGTTCGTCGGCACGCTGAACCTCATCGACGCCGATCTGGTCGACGCCGCGGCTGGCCACATCCGGCTGGCCGGTGTGCCGGTGACGCTGGACAGAGCACCGCCGGGCCGAGCCGGGGAGCGCATCAGCCTGGCGCTCCGGCCTGAGACGGTGGCACTCGGGCGCAACGGAGGCGACATAGTCCTGCCGGGCCGGATCACTGAGGTGCATTTCCTCGGGCCCGTGATCCGTGTCCGCGTCTCGGTGGAAGGCGGTGGCTCCATCGCGCTCGACACGTTCAACCAGGCCGACAGGCCGCCGCCTTCGATCGGTGCGCCGGTCGATATCAGCATGTCGCATCGCGACCTTCTGGTGCTTGCCGCCTGATGGGTCTCGAAGCCTTGAAATCACCAGCGAAGGAGCTGGCATATTGATCGACATGCCTTGGAACACGGCGCAGTTCGTCGACTGGCGGGCACGTATTGCACAGCTTCCGATGCAAGGCCGCGCCCGGCTGGCCGCACGCGCAAGGAGCGCGCCGCTCTTCGCCCATGCCTATGCCTTTCATCTCAACATGCGCTTCGGCGGCATGACGCCGCTGCATCTTGCCGAATTCGCCAGGGAGCAAGGCCTTTCCGGCCTGAAGGTCCATGTCGAGGACGGCGAAGGCGCAAGTCTTGCCCGCATGTCGGACACGGCGCTGCGTGCCTACGGAACGGCGGTGAGCGATCTTGGGCTGGAGCTGCATGTCGAGACCAGCACGACCGAGGCGGACGGGCTTGCAGATGCCGTGCGGATCGCCCTTGCCACCGGTGCCACCTCGTTGCGCTGCTATCCGCGCTACGAGGGACGCGTTTCCGACATTGTCGCCTGGACAATCGCCGATCTTCGCCGGTTGACCACCCTCGACCCCGAAGGAAAACTGCGTTTCACGCTCGAACAGCATGAGGATCTCAAGTCGGACGAACTGGTCAGCATCCTGCAGGCCGTGGCCAATCCTCGCCTCAGCCTGCTGTTCGATTTCGCCAACATGATCAATGCCTATGAAATGCCGCTGCTGGCGCTCGCCTTACAGGCGCCGCATGTCACCGAGGTGCATGTCAAGGATTGCCTCGTCATGCCCGATCGTGGCGGCTGGGCGCATCTGGCCTGCCTGTCGGGTAGCGGCCATCTGCCGATGCAGGCGATGTTCGTGGACTTGCTGCTTCTGGGGGAGGACCGGCCGCAGGTCCTGGTCTTCGGGCTGGAAGAGGAGGAGGGCTACTTCGCTCCCGGCCTGCGCTTCGCCGCCGAAGAGCCCGACCCATTCATTCCGGCCCGCTCCGCCAGTTTCACCGACCTTGGCACCGACGACCTCGCCACACGGCTGCGACAGGAGGCCCAAGCCGCCCATCGCCAGGTCGAAATCGTCAGGGCGATGTTGGATGAGATCGCCATCGAAGCCGAAAGGAACCAACAATGAACCAAGGCCCCACCTGTCCTCCGGCGTGCCTGGCGCTCGCTCATGCAATGGCGGATGCCGCCGCTCGGGTGATCCGCCCGCATTTCCGCACGCGTATCGCCATTCACGCCAAGGCCGATGCCAGCCCCGTCACCATTGCCGACCGCGATGCCGAGGCCGTGATGCGGCGGATGATCGAAGCGCAGTTCCCCGACCACGGCATCAGGGGCGAGGAGTTCGGCACCTGCCGCATCGACGCCGAATGGGTCTGGGTGCTAGATCCGATCGACGGCACGAAGTCCTTCGTCTCCGGTTCGCTCGCCTTCGGCACGCAGATCGCGCTCCTCCACTGCGGCAAGCCGGTGCTCGGCATGATCAACCAGCCGATCACGGGCGAACGCTGGGTCGGGGCGGCAGGTGTCGCGACCCTCGGCAGAGAACCGATCCGCACCAGCGAAAGGACCGCGCTCGATCAGGCGATCCTCTACACCTCGGCGCTGGAACAGTTCGACCGGCCACGCCATGACCGGTTCTCGGCTCTTGCCGCCAGCGTCCGCTTCACCCGGCTGTCGCACGACTGCTACGCTGCGGGTCTTCTCGCGCTCGGTGGCATCGATCTCCTCGTCGAAAGCGACGTCTTCGACTACGATATCCTCCCGCAAATGCCCATCGTGCAGGCCGCTGGCGGCATCGTGACCGACTGGGAAGGGCGGTTGCTCAAGGATGCCCCGAGTTACGCGACAGTGCTTATGGCTGCGAACGGCGAGCTCCACAGGGCCGCCTTGGATGTTCTTTGCCGAGCATGATTTTCAGTAGAGCAACCAGCGTAGCTGGTTGGCCGTCGACTGCCTACCGCGAGACCAGAATCGCCCGAGGCCGGACTCTAACAGGTAGACTCAGACGGAGTTACCTTATGTACGGCTGGCTTTAGTCGTTTTCTGGCCGGGCGTTGAAGCTGACGGAATGCGGCCTACCAATAGAGGACGGGCCTCGAAGACGATTCTCGATCTGGCACCACTTGTGGAAGGCCGATTCGACGTGAAACGATGACCTTCGAACGGCCATGGATCCCGCGGATTTCAAAGCATCTGAGAGACGAGTTGGCTGGGGAACCTGGATTCGAACCAGGACTAACGGAGTCAGAGTCCGTGGGTCTACCGTTAACCTATTCCCCAGCAAGGCCGATCTGGTGTCGGCCGCGGCGCTCTTGTTCAACGCCGCCGGTGCGCGCCTTTTAGCCGCCGCCGGGAAATAGTCAACCCCACAGGCGGCGGCAATTTCGCATTTCAGCTCTTGTCCTCGTTGCCGCTGCGTCCGAACTGCGAATGCTCGAAGGCAAGCACGGCGACGATGCCGAGGATGAGCGGAATGATGAGGTAAAACAGGCGGAAAACCAGCAGGGCGGCCAGCACCGTCGCCGGGTCCATTTCCGGCAGGCCGGTGAGGAACACCACTTCGAGCACGCCCAGACCGCCCGGCGCATGCGACGCCTGCGCCACCGCAAACGAGACCAGGAAGATGCCGAGCACGATCAGGTAGCCCGGATTGTTTTCGGCGGGCAGGGCGAAATAGATGATCGCAGCAGCTGCCAGGATCTCCAGCGGGCCGATGATCAGCTGGCGCGCGACGATGGGCAGGGACGGGTAATAGAGGCGGAAGTTGCGGATGGCGAGCGGCTTGAGATGCAGCCAGCTGCCGAAGACGTAAGCGGCGACGGCGGCGAGCATGGCGATGCCGAGCGCGATCCACCAGCCTTCATGGCTGCCTTCGGTGTAGCGGTCGAGCAGGCCGGGCTCGAGCAGAATCACCACGGCACCGACAAAGACGCTCGACAAAACGAAGGTGAACCAGCAGATGCCGACGAGCACACCGACATCCTGGCCAGTCAACCCCTTGCTGGCGTAGGCGCGATAGCGAATGACGGCGCCCGAAAACACCGAGCCGCCGATATTGTGCGACAGCGCATAGGTGGTGAAGGAGCAGACGGTGACGAAGAACCACGACACGCGTTTGCGCAGGTGCAGAAGGGCGATGTGGTCATAGCCGGCAAGGGCGGCATAAGCGACGACGGAGCTCAGTGCCGACAGGATCCAGCCATGCGGCGGGATGGCGGCGAGGCCGCTCCAGACGTCGTCGAGGGAGATTTCACGCCACTCATTGTAGAGCAGCCAGGCGGAAACGGCGACGGCGCCGAGCCCGATGACGGGCCAGATTAAGTCCTTGATTCTCATACGGCTGCGCTTGCCTGCTCCTTTCGGTCTGGCGTTTCGGTACCTCGTTCTGTGGTTATGCGTCCGCTCGCACGACCGGGTGGGGTTGAAGCTTTGCCCCATCAAAGCCGGCTATTCAACCCGAACAGGGGTTTTCCGTGCGGAAGCCCGTGCTGCCCGGGAAGTCGAGGGCAAATTTCGACGCAGGCGGCCTTGGTGATCAGCGCGCGCGCTGATAGTCTGGTTTCAACACAAGATGAGATGCGCGTGCAGCGTCCGAAAGGTTCGCGCGGCGCCAGAAGGAAGTTGCAAGGTGAAGGACCGCGAGCCCGGCGCTGACGCGTCGGATGCGGGTGTCTCCGGGGATGGGCCGTCGCGTCACAGCGCTGGCCGATCTCAAAAGGGCCGTCAGGCCGCCGCACGACCGGTCAACGGTCACGGCCAAGGGGACGCTGCGCAACACAAAACAAAGACCAGGAAAAGGCGCAAGCGCCGTCGCGGCCGCAAGGTTTTTGCGCGCGATGGCGTACAGCCGGTGGCCGGCGGCGGACAGGCTGAAACAGCCATCCCCCCGACACAGCTCAAGCCGAACATGCCGCCGGCAAAACCTGCGCCCAAGCCGGAGCAGGCCGAGCAGGCGCGCCGCATGCCGACTTCGGAGCTGCCGGTGTTTGCCGCGCTCGATCTCGGCACCAACAATTGCCGGCTGCTTGTCGCCGTGCCCGGCCGGCCGGGGCAGTTCCGTGTCATCGATGCCTTCTCGCGCATCGTCAGGTTGGGCGAGGGGCTGTCGGCTTCGGGCCGTCTCGGCCAGCCGGCGATGGACCGTGCTGTCGAGGCGCTCAAGGTCTGCAGCGACAAGCTGCGCAATCGCAAGATCAGGAAGGCGCGGCTGATCGCCACTGAAGCCTGCCGCACAGCGGCGAACGGGGCGGAGTTCATCGACCGCGTCGAGCGTGAGGCGGGCCTCAAGCTCGAGATCATCGACCGCCAGACCGAGGCGCGGCTTGCCGTATCCGGCTGCGGTTCCCTGGTCGAGCGCGACACCGACGGTGTGGTCCTGTTCGACATCGGCGGCGGCTCATCCGAGATCGCGCTGATCGACGTCTCGCGCCACCGCTCGCCGCGGCTGGCGAATCACATCGTGTCGTGGACGTCGCTGCCGGTCGGCGTGGTTTCACTCGCCGAGCGTTTCGGCGGCCGTACGGTGACGCGCGAGATCTTTGCCGCCATGGTCGAGGATGTCGCGACGCGGCTGCGCTCGTTCGACGGGCGCGACCGGCTCAGCCACGTCGTGTCGGGTCCAAAATTCCATCTGCTGGGAACGTCGGGCACGGTGACCACGCTGGCCGGCGTGCATCTCGAGCTCGACCGTTATGATCGCCGCCGCGTCGACGGCCTGTGGATGGACGGCCTGAGCGTCGACCGCATGGTCGAAAAGGTGCTCGGCTGGGATTTCCAGCAGCGCGTGGCAAATCCCTGCATCGGCGCCGACCGGGCCGATCTCGTGCTCGCCGGCTGCGCCATTCTCGAGGCGATCCGGGCGGTGTGGCCGTCGGAAAGGCTGCGCGTCGCCGACAGGGGCTTGCGCGAAGGCATATTGAGCGAATTGATGGCCGACGACGGCGTGTGGCGCCGCAACTGGCGGAACGGACAGCAGAGATGACCAAGAAGCCGACAAAGCCGGAGGTGGCGGCAGGCGCGACACGCGTGGTGCGCACCAAGATCAAGAAGAAGCGTGGCCTCAAGGAGTCGTCGCGCCGCTGGCTCGAGCGCCACATGAATGACCCATACGTGCAGCGTTCAAAGGCTGACGGCTACCGATCCCGCGCGGCTTACAAGCTGATCGAGATCGACGACAAGCATCATCTGCTCAAGCCCGGCATGAAGATCATCGACCTGGGCGCTGCGCCCGGCGGCTGGTGCCAGGTGGCCGCGGCCCGCACCGGCTCGACCGCCGAGAAGCCGCATGTCGTCGGCATCGACTATCTCGAAATGGATGCGGTGCCCGGCGCGCCCGTGCTGCTAATGGATTTTCTGGACGACGACGCGCCGCAGCGGCTTTCCGAAACGCTTGGCGGCGCACCCGACGTCGTGCTCTCCGACATGGCGGCGCCGACGACAGGCCACCGCCGCACCGACCACATCCGCACCATGCATCTGTGCGAGGTCGCCGCCGATTTTGCCATCTCGGTGCTCAAGCCGGGTGGCCATTTTCTGGCCAAGACCTTCCAGGGGGGCACCGAGGCCGACCTTTTGAACCTTCTCAAGCAGAATTTCCGCACCGTCCATCACGTCAAGCCGCCGGCCTCGCGTGACGAATCGGCGGAACTCTATCTGCTCGCCAAGGACTTCAAGGGCAGGGCAGTCCCGGACGCCTCATAGCTGCTGCGGCTCTTCAGCAATGGGCCTCGGCCCGCCGTGTCCAGAAATCGTCTTGCCGGCATCGGGCGCCATCCGTGCGAACAACAACATCGGCAAGGCCGTGATGACGGCAATGACGAGGAAGGCGAAGGTAAAGCCCGCGCCGCCGATGGCCTGGCCGGTGAACACGCTCCATAATTCCAGCGCGCCGCCGCCGACGGCGACGCCGAGCGCGACGGTGATCTGCTGGGCGGCCGCCGAAATCGACGTTGCCTGGCCGCTCTGCGCCGGTTCGATGTCGGCGAACACCAGCGCGTTGGATGAGGTGAAGAACATCGAGCGCAGGAAACCGGCGAGGAACAGCACCGACAGGATCACCAGATAGGGCGTCTGTGCGGTGAAAAAGCCGTTTACGGCGATCAGGCAGGCCGACGCACCTGATGCAACCAGAAGCACGGTGCGGAAGCCGACTGTGCGCAGGATGCGCGGCGCCACGAACTTCATCGTCAGCGCACCCGCAGCCGTGGCGAAGGTGATCATGCCGGACTGGAACGGCGTCAGCCCGAAGCCGAGCTGGAACAGCAGAGGTAGGAGGAACGGCGTTGCGCCGACGCCGATGCGAAACAGCGACCCGCCGGCAATGGCCGTCCTGAAAACCGGGTTGGCAAAGAGCTTCAGCTGCAGCAGCGGGTAAGGCGTACGCCTGGCGTGCCTAACATAGAGCACAGCGCTGATCACGCCGATGCCGATGGTCACCGCACCCACAACTGGTGGCAAGGCCGGCAGGCTGACAACCGACAGGCCGAAGACGATGCCCGAGGCGGCGATCGCTGAGAGGAAGAAGCCGGGCACGTCAAGCGGCCGCGTCGGCTCGGGTGGAATTTCGGGCAGGAAGCGCCCGGACAGCCAGATCCCGATTGCGCCGATCGGGATGTTGATCAGGAATATCCAGTGCCAGGCAAAGAAGGTGGTGATGAAACCGCCCACCGGCGGGCCAATCAGCGGTCCGATGAGGGCAGGGATGGTCAGTGTCGCCATTGCCGACACCAGTCCGCTCTTTTCCGTTGTGCGCACCAGCACCAGGCGCGCCACCGGCGTCATCATCGATCCGCCCATGCCCTGCAGGAACCGCGCCAGCACGAACTCGCCGAGCGAGCCCGACACGGCGCAGGCGACCGAGCCAAGCATGAACACGCCGATGGCGACGCGGAAGACCAGCTTGGCGCCGAACCGGTCGGCCATCCAGGCGCTGATCGGGATGAAGATGGCAAGCGAGACGAGATAGGCCGTCAACGCCAGCTTGAGCGCGATCGGGCTCGTGCCGATGTCGGTGGCGATTGCCGGCAGGGACGTGGCGATGACTGTCGAATCCATGTTCTCCATGAACAGGGCGACGGCAAGGATCAGCGGGGTGGTTCTGTTCACGCGGGAAGTCCGGGGGGCAGGAAGTCAGACGCAACGCGGCCGCAGGTTCGACCGCAACCGAGGGTTATCATGGATGCCGACGCATGTCCGTAGCCAGCGCCTTCGCAATTCAGGGCCAGCTACTTCGAGGCGCCGACCTCGCGGGCATAACGTAATGTCTCGGCGATGCGTTCCGGCGTCGCCGGATGAGTCGACAGGAAGTCGGTGTCGTCCTCGTCGCCATATTTGTCGCGCAGCAGCTCGAAGAAGCGGGCGATAGCAGTGGGGTCACGTCCGGCCTTGTGCATGAGATCGACGCTGAACCTGTCCGCCTCGGATTCGGCACCGCGCGAGTAGGACAGCGCCATTAATGCCGAGCCCTGGATCACCAAGTCCTCGGTGCCCGAGCCGATGTCGCCGCCAATCAGCATGATCAGCGCCGTCACGCCGGCCGCCCGGTAGAGTTGCCTGAGGCTGTGCTCGTGGTCGACATGGCCGATCTCGTGGCCAAGCACGCCGAGGATCATCTCGTCGTCCTTGCCGGCCAGTTCGACGAGTTCGTCGGTCAGGACGACAGTTCCATCCGGCAAGGCAAATGCATTGGGGCCGATCGCCCCACCGGCGCGGAAATTGAGCGAATAGGCCGGATGCCCGGCCTCCGCCCGTGGCGTAAGTGCCACGAGGCCGGCAAAGCCCTCGCTTAACAGATTCTGCCGTTCCGCGTTGAGCTTGCTCGGTTCGAAGATCGCCTGGTCGAGTGAGGCAAGCGCACTCTTGCTCATCAGTGTGGTCACCGAAGGCGGCGTGACCGCAACTGCCACCTCGACCAGAACCGGAACCGCATAACGATAGAGCGCGGCACAGAGGACGACGGTTGCTGCGACGAACACCAGCAAGCGGGGATGGAAGCGCTCGAGTTGGTGGATCAAGCCGGAGCGCTTGCCCGCATATGGGGCGATGAGCGCGTCGACGCCATCGTTGTCTGTGGTCTCGAAGACACCGCCGCCGGGATATGTCAGGTGACGGGCGATCGAGCCGACACGGTCTGAAATCGTGACTGCTGAAAAGGGCGAGGCCACGAGTTGCACGCCAGCCATATCGGTAACTGCGGTTCCACCGTCGATGGCGATGGTCAAACGGGCCTCGACGGCGCGGGCTTCGCCGGCCTTGCGCCAGAGGCCGGAGACGGCTGTGGGCTCAGAAACCAAGGTCGAACCCTTCCACGTCGAGGAACTCGGAACCCGTCGCCGTGCCCTCGTTCTGCAGCGTGCTCGCATAGGCGTCGAGCGATCCCGTGGTGTCCAGTGCGGTCACGGTGGCCATGTAGCTGGCCATGCGAATCGCAGCCCAGGGGCGGGCGAGGCCGAGGGTGAAGATCGTCGCGAACAGGTTGCTGATCGATATCCAGGCAAAACGGCGCCGGCTGATCGACGAGGCCAGCATGTGCCTGCCGTCGATGACGGTCTCGTTCATCGCGACATTGCGCGTGCCGGCCCGGTAGATCAGCGTCGACAGCATGAACACCAGGAACAGCGGGATCATCGCGCCATAAAGCGTGATAATCATCATGCCGATCGACCAGCCGCTGGCGCTTGCAGGATCGACGGGTTTGAACCCGGACCCGATCAGCAGGCCGAAGGCCAAGGCGCCGGCGAGCACGGAGCCGCCGACAAACACGAACGCCGGCAGCCACCACTGGCCGTAAAGCCTGTCCAGGCGCGGGTCGCATTCGATCGGCCGGCCACCATAACGCAGGTTGCCGAGCATGTAGTTCCAGATCCACCGCGACGCGAGCGGCGCAAGCAGGCCGAGCGAGCCGTAGATCAGCATGCCGCCGACGATGTAGGCAAGAAACGCCCCCCAGTAGCCGCCGGTGAAGTCGAAACGCACGTTGCGATAGCTTGTCACGCGCGCATTGAAGCGCAGGCCGCGCATGATGAACCATGGAATGGCGAACATCAGCGTGACAAAGATGACGAGGCCGAGAATAGGCAGGAACTGCAGCGTCAGATTGTAGGCGACGAGCAGCACCAGCACGATGATGCGCCCGACCAGGATACGCCACGGCAGCGCATGATAGTCGAAGCTGGCGCCGGCAAGATGCGTGTTGCCATAGAAGTAACGCTGGCGCCGCACCTTGGCCCAGGCCGAATAGATCCCGAGCGTAAGGATGGTCAAAAGCACATTGACGATCCAGATGCCGAAATACTCGCGCGTCGTGCCCGTAAAGGTGAAGTGCTCGCGCCGCATCGCCTGGAGTGGCGAGGGCTGCTGCTGGGTTGCCGACATGTCGTTCATGGTGATGTGCCCATACAATCTTCGGCTGCATTTGGCCGCTGTCGCAGCTTGCCGAGAAAACGAGTCGGTGCAAGCCGGTCGGTCCGCACGGCGTGCGATTGGCCATCATCATGCGCTTTTCATCGCTTCGAAGACGTGGTACCAGCCACCGCCAATCCTGAAAGGGAAAAGACGAGTCGACGCTGCATACCAACGGTTCCAGCGTCCCTTCACGCATTCCGAGGTTGGCCATGGCAAAAATCATTGAATCCTCCACCGGCGCTCTGGCGCTGACCTTTGACGACGTGCTGCTGCAGCCCGGTCATTCCGAGGTCATGCCCGGCGAGACCGACATCAGCACGCGCATTGCCGGCGACATCGACCTCAACGTGCCGATCATTTCGGCGGCCATGGACACGGTGACCGAGGCGCGCCTGGCCATTGCCATGGCCCAGGCCGGCGGCATCGGCGTCATTCACCGCAATTTCACGCCGGTCGAGCAGGCCGAGCAGGTCCGCCAGGTCAAGAAGTTCGAATCCGGCATGGTGGTAAACCCGGTCACCATCGGCCCGGATGCCACGCTGGCCGACGCGCTCACCTTGATGCGCACGCATGGCATCTCAGGCATTCCGGTCGTCGAGAACGGCGGCACCGGTGGCCAGAAGACTGGCCGGCTGGTCGGCATCCTGACCAATCGCGACGTGCGTTTTGCCTCCGACCCGGCGCAGAAGGTCTACGAGCTGATGACGCGCGAGAACCTGATCACCGTCAAGGAGACGGTCGAGCAGGACGAGGCCAAGCGCCTGCTGCACCAGCACCGCATCGAAAAGCTGCTCGTCGTCGACAAGCATGGCAATTGCGTCGGCCTCATCACCGTCAAGGACATGGAGAAGTCGCAGCTCAACCCGAACGCCTCCAAGGATGCGCAGGGACGCCTGAGGGCTGCGGCGGCCACCAGCGTCGGCGATGACGGCTTCGAGCGTGCCGAGCGCCTGATCGACGCTGGCGTCGACCTGCTGGTCATCGACACCGCGCATGGCCATTCGCAGCGCGTGCTCGACGCCGTTGCCCGCGCCAAGAAGATTTCCAACTCGGTCCGCATCATGGCCGGCAATGTCGCCACCGCCGACGGCGCCCAGGCGTTGATCGATGCAGGTGCCGACGCCGTCAAGGTCGGTATCGGACCAGGCTCGATCTGCACCACCCGCATCGTCGCCGGCGTCGGCGTGCCGCAGCTTTCGGCGATCATGTCGGCGGTCGAGGCTGCCCAGAAGTCCGGCGTTACGGTCGTGGCCGACGGCGGCATCAAGTATTCGGGCGATCTGGCCAAGGCGCTTGCTGCAGGTGCTGGCGCTGCGATGATCGGCTCGCTGCTTGCCGGCACCGAGGAAAGCCCGGGCGAGGTCTATCTGCACCAGGGCCGCTCGTTCAAGGCCTATCGCGGCATGGGTTCGGTGGGTGCGATGGCCCGCGGCTCGGCCGACCGGTACTTCCAGGCAGAGGTTCGCGACACGCTCAAGCTGGTGCCCGAGGGCATCGAGGGCCAGGTGCCCTACAAGGGCCCGGTAGGCGGCGTGCTGCACCAGCTTGCAGGCGGCCTCAAGGCTGCCATGGGTTATGTCGGTGGCCGCAATCTGGCCGACTTCCGCGAGCGCGCCACCTTCGTGCGCATCTCCAATGCCGGCCTGCGCGAGAGCCATGCCCATGACGTGACCATCACCCGCGAAAGCCCGAACTACCCGGGCGGCATGTGATTTGATGGTCCTTCGGCTGCGGCGCCACGCTGCCGCGCTGGGTGTTGTCACGGCGGCGGTCTTCGCCGCCATGACGATGCTGGAGTTCTTCTATTTCCGCAGCCTGAGCGGTGGCTTGCCATCGCTCGACCTGCGTTTCCTCGGTTTCTCGGAGAGCGAGGGCTTTGCCTGGGTCGCAGGGTTGGGGCGGCCGGGCGCCGAGATCATTCTCGTCTGGCACTATCTGACGTTCGACCTGATCTTTCCGGCATTGCTGTCGCTGACGCTTGTCAGCCTGGTCCTGAAATCAGGCGAGCATCTGCCGCGCTTCGCGGCGCTGTCCGAGACGATGCGCTCGGTGACGGCTTTGACCTTGGTGCTGCCCTACACGATTGCCGACTATGCCCAAAACATCGTCGTCGCGCGCATCCTGTCCGACCCGCCGTCAGCCGGAGCAAAGTCGATGTCGCTGGCGTCAGCTTTGATCGTGACGAAATTCGCGCTTCTGGCCGTACCTGCCATCGTCTTTGCAGCCTTTGCCCTGGCAGGGCTGAAAAGCAGATCGTCATACGGCAACGCCGGCGGCCGCGATACGAACCGGCAGGCCTAGAGCCTTATCGAGAATTTCTGCTGCTTGTCGTCATTGGCGGAGCTGGTCTCGACGAACTCGAGATAGTGCGCAAGCACGCCACGCAGCTTGTCGGATTTCGTTTCCGGCTCGTTGCTCAGGCCCGGTGCTTTGATCTTGAGCTTCTCTGCCGCACCTTCTGGAATGGCAATCTTGCCGACGTCGACTTCCGAAGCTGTTTCTGGCCCAACCGCAGCACCCAGCCCAGTCAGCGCCTGGATGGCTGCGGCGGCAATTGCCTGCTGGTCACCGTCCTTCGCTTCAATGTCCTCCAGCACTTCTTTCAGCGCTTCCTCGACCTTTTCGGGAATGGCCGCCGCCTCGTCGAGCTTTTCATTGGCTTGTGCCGCCTTGATGGCCTTCTGGTCCTCGGCAATGGTCTCTTCGTCGACGACGTCGATCGAGGATTTGTTGCGCTGTGCGGCGACAGTGTCTTCGACCGACTTGGGTCCTTCTGTGGCGGCTTCCATCCGCTGCGATGCCTTGCTGCCGGCCTGGCCGGCAAGCCCTTCTGATATCGAATCATAGACCCGTTTGGCGGCATCGCTTTCAGGCTCGATAAACGCGTCGAGCAGATCGGTCACACTCATGCCGTGAAGGCGAAAGCCAACCGTGTCCTCCAGAAGCTTTCTGAGGTCTTGGTCAGCGTTTAGGTATTCCGATTTGAAGCTGTCCCGGATCAGCTTGGCGACTGAGCGAAAGCTGACGCCGTTCTCGCCGGGCTTCGGTATCGAGTAATCCTCGGCGGAGCCCACCGCCACGGGCTTCTGCAGCGCCTCGTCGCGCCATTTGTTGCCGGCCTCGATGCGCTTCGGATCGCCGTCGCGCCCTTCGCTGAGCCTGTCGTTGAGATAGTCGACCGTTTTCTCGACCAGTGCGAACATCGCCTCCATCGGCGTGATGCTGAGGCCGAAATAGTATTCGTTGATCGCCTGCATGTCCTTTGGCGGCGTCGGCGCCGCCTGCGCCATGCCGCCGACCAATTTCACGCCACCATTCGCGGCCTGCGCATCCTCGCGCATCGCGCGTTCGCGTGCATAGGTCCCCGCCTGGATGACCGACAAGGCCGGCTGAAAGCGATTGGCGGTTGCAGGGAGCATCATGTCTGGCCGATCATGGAACAGTGCTTCGGTCCCATAATCTCGCCCACGTCAGTAAATTCTCTATTAATCAGAATGAAGTGTTGTGGCAGATGATCTTGTTATTATTTCACTTTGCTTGAGGGGATGTTTATGAACCAGGCTGCCATTTTCTGGCCCATGCTTGCACAGGTCCTGCTGGTCTACATCGTCTATGCCGTACTTTCGGCCCGGCGCAGGAATGCGGTTCGCTCGGGCGAAGCTCGTATCAATCAGTTCAAGACGCGGTCTACCGAGCCTGAATCGAGCGTCACCGCCGCCAACAACGTCATCAATCAGTTCGAATTGCCGGTACTGTTCTATGCCGCGTGCCTGTCGCTCTACGTGACTTCAGGCGTTTCTTACGTCGCGCTCGTGCTGGCGTGGCTATTCGTGGCGTTGCGTTATGCGCACGCCTGGTTCCACCTGACCACCAACAGGATCAAGTATCGCAGCAGGGCCTTTATTTCAGGCGCGCTGCTTCTGGCACTGCTTTGGATCTGGTTCGCGCTGCACCTCGCCGGCGCGGTTTGAACCGCGCCGCAGGCTGTTCAGGCGTCGATCTCGAACACCGCGATCTTGCGCTTGTCGAAGCGAATAGCGAGTTCGCCGCGCACCAGCTTCAGCGCGGCCTCGCCGAACACCGAGCGGCGCCAGCCCTGGAGGGCAGGGACGTCGGCGGCCTCGCCTTCGGCGGCAATGCGGTCGATGTCGTCGCCCGAAGCCAGCACCTTGGGAGCCACGCCTTCCTTCTCGGAAACGAGCCGCAGCAGGACCTTCAGCAGCTCGGAAGCGGCGCTAGAGCCTTCCGGCGGCTGGAACGTCTTGGGCAGCTTGGGCATCTGGTCGCGCGGAATTTCGAGCGCCGCGTTGACGACGCCAAGCAGTGCTGTCGCCGATGACGAGCGCTCCCAGCCTTTGGGCGTGGTGCGCAGCCGTGCCAGTGCCACGGCATCGCGTGGCGCCTGCTGGGCGACTTCGTAGATTGCGTCGTCCTTGAGCACTCGGCCGCGCGGCACATTGCGTTCGCGCGCCTCGCGCTCGCGCCAGGCGGCCACCGCCTGCACGATGGCCAGCTCCTGCGGCTTGCGCAGCCGCATCTTGAGCCGCTTCCAGGCATCTTCGGGATGCGGGTCGTAGGTCTCGCGGGAGGTCAGGACCTCCATCTCTTCATTGAGCCAATGCGCGCGGTTCTCGCGCTCGAGTTCGGTGACGAGATGCTTGTAGACGTCGATCAGGTGCGTGACGTCGGCCAAAGCGTAGTCGAGCTGCTTTTCCGACAGCGGCCGGTGGCGCCAGTCGGTGAAGCGCGACGACTTGTCGATGCGCCCCCCGGTGATCTTCTGGACGATCTGCTCGTAAGAGACACTGTCGCCGAAGCCGCAGACCATGGCTGCGACCTGGGTGTCGAACACTGGGTGCGGGATCAGAGCGCCGAGATGGAAGATGATTTCGATGTCCTGGCGGGCGGCATGGAAAACCTTGGTCACCGCCTCGTTGGCCATCAGCGCAAAAAATGGCTTGAGGTCGAGGCCAGGGGCCAGAGGATCGACCAGCGCCGAAACGCCGGGTGCTGCCATCTGGATCAGGCAGAGCTCGGGCCAGAAAGTGGTTTCGCGAATGAACTCGGTGTCTACCGTGACGAAGTTGGATTTTTCGAGAGCGGCTACGACGGTTTCGAGTTCGTCCTGGGTCGTTATTACATGCATAATATTGCTTTTATCAGAACGCGTTATCTTTCCATTTCAGCCGGGCGCCCTTTCGTCAAGCACTTGCACGTCCGATGGGTATGTCTAGCGGTCATCTGTGCCGTTGGAGGAGCTGTTTCGGCCGGCAAGACGGGCAAAAATGGGCGACGTCCTCAACAAGGCGATGAAGCGGCCGCGATGGCCGGCCGGCACCGGCGAGCGCGAACCCATGCGGTAGATGATCACCGCAACGAACACGACGTAAACGGCAGCACTGAAGCTGAACAGCGAATGCGGGCCGTATCGCTCCATCACCAGAGAGGCCACGAACGGACCTGCGATGGCGCCGACGGAGTAGAACAGCATCAGCGCCGCATTGATCAGGACGAATTCGCCCTTTTCGGCGCGGTCGTTGGCATGCGCCGCCGACAGCGAATAGAGCGGCATGGCGAATGAGCCGAAGATGAAGACATAGACGAAATTTGCCAGCGGCGAGTCGCCGGCGAAAAACACCAGCATCAGTGCCGAGGCCATCGCACCCGCCGTGGTGACGAGCAACACCATGCGCCGGTCCCACAGGTCGGACATGTAGCCGAGCGGGTACTGGACGAGCGCGCCGCCGATGATGCCGACGCTGACGAAGGTGACGACGTCGGTCACCGACAGGCCGATCTGCTCGGCATAGATTGGGCTCAGCGTGCGGAAAGCGCTGTTGGTGACGCCGACGAAGATGCAGCCGATGCTGCCCAGCGGCGATATCTGCCAGGCGCGCTTGAGGTCGAGCTTGACCTCTTCCGGCGGTGTCGGATTGGAGCGGTCGCCGAGCGAGACCGGAACCAGCGACAGCGTGATCATGATCGACATGATGGCGAAGATGGTGAAGCCGCCGGCGCCAAAGACCGGGATCATGAACTGCGCGCCGGTCACCGAGCCGATGTCGATGATGCGGTAGATCGCCAGGATCCGGGCGCGGTCATGATTGGAAACACCCGAGTTGAGCCAGCTCTCCATCACGGTGAATAGCCCGGCGAAGCAGAAGCCGGTGGCAAAGCGGATCACTGACCACATCACCGGGTCGATGACGAGCACCAGCGTCAGCGTTGCCGAGGCGGCGATGGCGGCGAGTGCCGCGAAGGCCCGGACGTGGCCTACGGCCTTCATGATGCGTGAGATGAAGAGGCAGCCGAGCAGGAAGCCTACGAAATAGCACGTCCCCATCAGGCCGATCGTCGATGCCGAAAATCCCTCCTGCGCGCCGCGCAGCGCAATCAAGGTGCTTTGCAGGCCGTTGCCGCCCAACAGGATGCCGGCGGTGATCAGGAGCGGGATGAGGGGGCGTATGGAGGACATCAGGCACGCGATACAAAAGCTGAGGTGGCTACAGTTTGCCTGATCGGTCAATGGCAGACAGCCGCTGGTGCGACATATTCCGTCGACTGCGCCAACGTTGCCGCCGTGGAGGCGGTTAGCGTGCGCCGCTGGCTCGACTGCCAGGGACGAACGAGGCCGCGATGACGACACTGACCGTTAGCACCAGCATTGATGACGAGACCGCCAGGTTCATCGGCGAAGGGTTGAACGCCTACAACTACGATACGGCCGGTCCACATAACGATGAGGACCTGTGGGTGGTTGCCCGCGGCGACGACGGTTCGGTTGCAGGCGGTCTCAAGGGTTCGTCCGAATACACATGGCTGTTCGTCGAATGGCTGTGGATCAGCAGCGCTCACCGTGGCGAGGGCCTCGGCCAGCGGCTGCTGGCCGAGGCCGAGGAAGCGGCAAGGCAGCGCGGCTGCATCGGCGTTCACCTCGATTCGTACACCTTCCAGGCGCCGGAGTTCTACAAGCGGTTGGGATATGAGGAGCTCGGCCGGATCGACGATTATCCGGTCGGGTACTCCAGGGTCTGGCTGAAGAAGCGCTTTTGACCCTACGCAAGAGCGGTCCAAAAGCCGCTTAACCTTGACAAAGCCGGGCACCCATGCGCTTTTCGCGCCAAATTTTAGGCCCGGGCGCAGCTGTCGCCCCGGCGTGACGTCCACACAGCCTGAACCGGAAAATTTGCCATGCATCGTTACCGCAGCCACACCTGCGCTCAATTGAGGAAATCCGACGTCGGCTCCGCCGTTCGCCTGTCCGGCTGGGTGCATCGCGTGCGAGATCACGGCGGCCTGCTGTTCATCGACATGCGTGACCATTACGGCCTGACGCAGATCGTCGCCGATCCCGATTCGCCTGCCTTCAAGGTCGCCGAGACCGTGCGCGGCGAATGGGTCATCCGCGTCGACGGCGAGGTCAAGGCGCGCATGGCGGAAGCCGTCAACGGCAACCTGCCGACCGGCGAGATCGAAGTCTTCGCCAAGGAAATCGAGGTTCTGTCGGCGTCCAAGGAACTGCCGCTGCCGGTGTTCGGCGAGCCGGAATATCCCGAGGACATCCGCCTCAAGTACCGCTTCCTCGACCTGCGCCGCGAAACGCTGCACAAGAACATCGTAGCTCGCACCAAGATCATCGCCGAAATGCGCAACCGCATGACCGGCGAGGGCTTCACCGAATATTCGACGCCGATTCTGACGGCCTCGTCGCCGGAAGGCGCACGCGACTTCCTGGTGCCCAGCCGCATCCATCCGGGCAAGTTCTTCGCGCTGCCGCAGGCGCCGCAGCAGTACAAGCAACTGCTGATGGTTGCTGGCTTCGACCGCTACTTCCAGATCGCGCCGTGCTTCCGCGACGAAGATCCGCGTGCTGACCGCCTGCCGGGCGAATTCTACCAGCTCGACCTCGAAATGAGCTTCGTGACCCAGGAAGACGTCTGGAACACGATGGAGCCGGTGATGCGCGGCGTGTTCGAGAAGTTTGCCGACGGCAAGCCGGTCACCCAGCAGTTCCGCCGCATTCCTTATGACACCGCGCTGCGCACCTACGGCACCGACAAGCCCGACCTGCGCAACCCGATCGAGATCCAGGAAGTCACCAAGCATTTCGACGGCTCGGGCTTCAAGGTGTTCGCCGGCATGATCGCCTCGAACCCGAAGGTCGAGGTCTGGGCGATTCCGGCCAAGACTGGTGGTTCGCGCGCATTCTGCGACCGCATGAACTCCTGGGCGCAGGGCGAGGGCCAGCCGGGCCTCGGCTACATCTTCTGGCGCAAGGAAGGCGACAAGCTTGAGGGCGCTGGCCCGATCGCCAAGAATATCGGCGAAGAGCGTACCGAAGCGATCCGCCAGCAGCTTGGCCTGTCGGACGGCGATGCTGCCTTCTTCGTCGCGGGTGACCCCAAGAAGTTCGTCTCGTTTGCTGGTGCCGCCCGCACCCGCGCCGGCGAGGAACTGAACCTCGTCGACCGCGACCGTTTCGAGCTGTGCTGGATCATCGACTTCCCGTTCTACGAATGGCTGGAAGAAGAAAAGAAGATCGACTTCGCCCACAACCCGTTCTCGATGCCGCAGGGCGGCCTGGATGCGCTGAACAACCAGGATCCGCTGACCATCAAGGCCTATCAGTACGACATGGTCTGCAACGGCTTCGAAATCGCCTCCGGCTCGATCCGCAACCAGCTGCCCGAGCTGATGGTCAAGGCGTTCGAGCTGACCGGCAAGACGCGCGAAGAGGTCGAGGAGCAGTTCGGCGGCCTCTACCGCGCATTCCAGTACGGCGCCCCGCCGCATGGCGGCATGGCCGCCGGCGTCGACCGTGTCATCATGCTGCTCGTCGGTGCCAAGAACCTGCGTGAAGTGACGCTGTTCCCGATGAACCAGCAGGCGCAGGACCTGTTGATGAACGCGCCTTCGGAAGCCACCCCGCAGCAGCTGCGCGAGCTGTCGCTGCGTGTCGCGGTGGCCAAGAAAGAAGCTTAAGCAAACCGCGCAAGCGACTCTTTCCACTCAACAAAAAAAGCCCGGCATCGCTGCCGGGCTTTTTCATTTCCGGATCTAGCGACCAGGATCAGTCCTGGTTCGCCGTAACCGTCAGGCCGAGCGTCTTGGGCAGGTCCTTGGGGTTCGACATGCCGCTTGCGGCGAGCAGCGCGAACGGAACCGGCGAGGCTGGCTTGGCTGCGATCTCGATCGACTTGGGCGCGTCGAGATAGGCGGTGACAGCAGCGGTCACCTGGGTCGACAGCTCCGGATTGTTCAGTTCCATCATCAGGAACGGCACGATCGCCTTGGCCTGGTTTGCAATGTCCTTGGCCGTCATGTTCTGCTGCTTGGCAAGGTATTCGAGAACCTTGTTGGTCACCGAATCGTCGTCGAAGCGGACAGTTGCGCCGTTGAAGGTCAGCTGCTGCATCAGGCCGAGCATGGCGAGGCCCTGGGCCGAGTTGTCAGTGCCTTCCGGCTGGGCGGCCATCTTCTTCTGCAGTTCCTGCACCGACTTCAGGAATTCGACGGTGTAGCCGCCGAGGTCGAAGGTCATGCCGAGCGTGCCGGCGTTGTCGACGGTGATGTCATAGCTCGACAGCGCCATGCGGCCGTCGGTCGGCTGCCAGGTGCCTTCCATCTGGAAGTCGCCGGAGATGTTCTGGTAGCCGAGCGCTTCGATCGCGGCCTTCGACTGCGGGTCTTCGACCAGCGTCAGGTCGGCGGTGAACTTCTCGGCCGAACCGGTAAACTCCATCGCGTTGCCGTCGGCAGGAGGGGTCACCTCGGCCGCGAAGTTGGTCATCTGGAAGGCCTGCTTGTCGCCGATCTTGACGCTGACATTGTCGAGGTTGGCGGTCTCATACATCAGGAAAGATGCCAGCAGGTCGGTCGAATCGGTGGCCGGCAGCGTGACATTGCCGATCGTCAGCGGGCTGACCTCGACCTTGGTCGGACCTTCGTTGAGGCTGTAGGGCTCGGTCGTGATCGTTTCGATCTTGAAGCCGCGATTCTCTTCGGTGATGCCGCTGAGCGTGAGCTTGCCGATTGACAGCGGCTTGCCTTCGCCGGCCAAGGCGATGGTCGCGCCTTCGAGCACCGCTTCGGAAGCGTCGCCCGTGACGCTGCTCCAGCCGAGCGTCACGTTCTGGCCGGCCAGCACTGACTTGAGCCGCTCGGCGACCGCAGTCGCATCCTGGGCGAATGCTGCATTGAGCGGCAGCGAGAACAGGAAGGTCGTGAGTGCGAGCTTGCGGAATGCAGAGCGGTGTTGCGTCATCATAGATCCCTGAGACTTGTGAAATGATTCAGCCTTACGTCAGCCACGAACTGGACCGGAAGAAGGCGACGCAACGACAATGGCCGCAATTCGATCCAAAAGGCAATCACTGCTGAGCAACACGCGCAAAAATGGTGAATGACCGGCTGACCGCATGATTGCTACTTTAGCGAGCGGGCAGATTTGTCGCAGTGTTGTCCCGGTAGCCCTTGCATTTAGGGATAAGGCTTGTCGCGAATCGCCCGTTCCGCTAGTCCAAACCCATGGGAAAAGGGCTTGTGCCGCCTGGAAATGATGGCGGCGACAATATTGAACCGGTCGATCTGAAGAAGGCGCTCGAAGAGCGCTATCTCGCCTATGCGCTGTCGACCATCATGCACCGGGCACTGCCGGACGTGCGCGACGGACTGAAACCGGTCCATCGCCGCATCATGCACGCCATGCGGCTGCTCAGGCTCAATCCTGACCAGGGATTCGCCAAATGCGCCCGCATCGTCGGCGAGGTCATGGGTAAGTTCCACCCGCATGGCGACCAGTCGATCTACGACGCCCTGGTGCGCCTGGCACAGGACTTTTCGGTCCGCTATCCGCTCATCGACGGTCAGGGCAACTTCGGCAACATCGACGGCGATAGCGCTGCCGCGATGCGCTACACCGAAGCGCGCATGACCGATGTGTCTGTGTCGCTGCTCGAAGGCATCACCGAGGACGCCGTCGACTATCGCCTGACCTATAACGAAGAAGACGAAGAGCCCGTCGTCCTGCCGGGCGCGTTTCCGAATCTTCTGGCCAACGGCTCGTCCGGCATTGCCGTCGGCATGGCGACGTCGATCCCGCCGCACAATGCGGCCGAGCTGTGCAGCGCTGCCCTTCACTTGATCGACAACCCGGACGCTTCGGTCACCGACCTGATGACCTCGCCGGGCGAATGGGAGCGCATCAAGGACGATCCCGAGCTTCGCCTCGGCTGCAAGGTTCGTGGGCCCGATTTCCCCACCGGCGGCAGCGTCGACGATGACTGGGCTTCAATCGTCAACGCCTATGAGACAGGTCGTGGCGGCTTCCGCATGCGTGCCATGTGGCAGCAGGAAGACCAGGGCAGGGGTACCTGGAACCTCGTTGTCACCGAGATTCCCTATGGCGTGCAGAAGTCGCGGCTGATCGAAAAGATTGCTGAGCTGCTGATCGCCCGCAAGCTGCCGCTGCTCGAAGACATCCGCGATGAGTCGGCGGAAGACATTCGCGTCGTTCTGGTGCCCAAGAGCCGCACCGTCGATCCGGGCCTGTTGATGGAATCGCTCTACAAGCTCACCGAGCTCGAAAGCCGCTTCCCGCTCAACATGAACGTGCTGTCGCGTGGCAAGGTGCCGAACGTGCTGTCGCTCAAGAGCGTGCTGCGCGAATGGCTCGACCACCGCCGCGAAGTGCTCGTCCGCCGCTCGAAGTTCCGTCTCGGCGAGATCGAAAAGCGTCTCGAAATCCTCGGCGGTTACCTGATCGCCTACCTCAACATCGATGAGGTGATCCGCATCATCCGCGAGGAGGATGAGCCCAAGCGCACCATGATGGCGCGCTGGGACCTGACCGACAACCAGGCTGAAGCCATTCTCAACATGCGCCTCAGGGCGCTGCGCAAGCTCGAGGAATTCGAGATCCGCAAGGAGCACGACGCGCTCAGCACCGAGAAGAAGCAGATCGAGGCACTGCTGGCATCCGATGCCAAGCAGTGGGCGACGATCAAGTGGGAAGTGAGCGAGGTCCGCAAGCATTACGGTCCCGAGACCGAGCTTGGCCGCCGCCGCACTGTCTTTGCCGAAGCACCGGATCACGATCTGACCGACATCCACCACGCCATGATCGAGAAGGAGCCGGTGACGGTCGTCGTCTCGGAAAAGGGCTGGCTGCGCGCGATGAAGGGGCATCTCGCCGAGTTCTCGCAACTCACCTTCAAGGAAGGTGACAGCCTCAAGCTCGCCTTCCACGCCCAGACCACCGACAAGATCCTGGTCTTCACGACAGGCGGCAAGTTCTACACCATCGGTGCAGACCGGCTGCCGGGTGGGCGCGGCCATGGTGAGCCGATCCGCATCATCGTCGACATGGACAATGATCAGGACATCGTCACCGCCTTCGTCCACGAGCCCAAGCGGAAGCTCTTGCTCGTCAGCCATGAAGGCAATGGCTTTACCGTGCCGGAGGAAGAGGTCATCGCCAACACCCGCAAGGGCAAGCAGGTGATGAACATCAAGACGCCCGACGAAGCCAAGCGATGCATCCCGCTGACCGGCGATCATCTCGCCATCGTCGGCGAGAACCGCAAGATGCTAGTGTTCCCGCTCGAGCAGATCCCGGAAATGACCCGTGGCAAGGGCGTCCGGCTGCAGAAGTACAAGGACGGCGGCGTACTCGACGTGAAGACGTTCACGATGGAGAGCGGCCTGAGCTGGCTGGATTCGGCGGAACGCACCTTCACCCGGTCGCGCGAGGAACTGCTCGAGTGGATCGGCACGCGCGCCACCGCCGGACGCATGGTTCCCAAGGGCTTTCCGCGCACCGGCCGCTTCGGCTAGGCCGGAAGGAGGCAAATGAGCGCGTGCGGTGCGGCAAAGTTTTCGTGCGCGGCACCGCTTTAGGCTCTATGATCTCCCCACCGGCGCTGAACCGTGCGCCGGGCGTCAATCGGGTCCACTTCAGGGCCGAGGAGATCCAGGCTCTTGAACGTGACCAATCCCCGTAAGCCGGAGCGAGAGCAGAGGCTGTTCGGCCCGGCCCAGCCGATGCGTGCCGCTCTGGTGCCGCCGCTTTCGGCGGCGCGCTGGCTGCTCGTCCTGATCGTCGCCGCGGGCATCTATTTCTTCCATGGCTTCCTGGTGCCCGTGCTGGCAGCACTCGTCATCGCCTTCGCCAGCTGGCCGCTCTACCGGCGTCTGCTCGTCGCGGTCGATGGCAACAGGACAATTGGCGCAACGCTTGCCCTGCTGTTCATCATCGCCTTCCTCGTCGTGCCGATCTCCTTTGCCGCAACCTACGCCGTCAACGAGATCCGCGACTGGGTTGGCTGGGCGGTGGAAACCAACCGCCACGGCGCGACGACGCCCCAATGGATCAACAACCTTCCAGTTGTCGGCGAATGGCTGAACGAACAATGGACACGCTATGTCGGCCATCCCGGCGCCATCGGCGAACTGGCCCAGCTTCTCAGCGGCGCCAACATCGGCAGCATCTATCGCGGTGTGCTCGCCGCCGGCGGCAGTGCCTTTGGCATCCTTCTGACGCTGCTGTTCATGCTTATCGCCCTGTTTTTCACCTATCGTGACGGCGAGCACTTCGTCAGCCAGCTCGATCGGCTCGGCGAGCGCATCCTGCCGATGCGCTGGGAGCGCATCTCGCGCGTCGTGCCCAAGACGATCAGCGCCACCGTCACCGGCATGACGCTGATTGCCATCGGCGAAGGCGTGGTGCTCGGCCTTGCCTATTGGGTTGCGGGCGTGCCGTCGCCGGTGACGCTCGGCGTGCTCACCGGCTTCATGGCGCTGATCCCGGGTGGCGCGCCTTTGTCGTTCACGCTCGTGTCAGTCTATCTGGTTGCCAGCGGCTCGCCGATTGCCGGTGTCGCCCTGTTTGCCTGGGGCTCGATCGAGCTCTTCATCGTCGACAAGACCTTGCGCCCCAAGCTTGTTGGCGGCCCGATCAAGCTGCCGTTCCTGCCGACCTTTTTCGGCCTCATCGGCGGCGTCAAGACGATGGGCTTTCTCGGGCTGTTCATCGGCCCCGTGCTGATGGCGCTGCTCGTCGCGATCTGGCGCGAATGGCTGCGCGAGGTCGAACTGACCGACGAGGCCGCGATGCTGGCCGCAGCCAATGCCTTGCCGGAGAGCGATACGCCGCGCACCATCGAAGCCATCCGAAGCGACATGCCGACCAAGCAGGCCGGTTAGCCCCTAGGTCTCAGTGGTGAAAGGCGGCTGGTTACGCCGGCTGCCTTGTGAGGCTCGCCCGGCGCCTGCGTCCCTCGGATAGCTGCCAGGCCGAGTGGGCTATCAGCGTGACGATCAAGATCGCCCCGCCGATCAGGCTGTTGCGGGTCGGCACCTCGGCAAAGATCATCCACACCCAGATCGGCGCCATCACCGTCTCGAGCAGGTAGAACATCGCGACCTCCGGCCCGGAGATGTATTTCGGGCCGTTGGCGAGGCAGAAGAACGAGATCGGCATGATCACCGCGCCGTTGAAGATGATCCACCACGGCGCTTCGACCTTGAAGCCTGTCTTGGACACCATGAACGCTGCGACCAACCCAGGCAGCAGCACGCCGACGAGGGCGGTAAAGCCCATGTCCTTGCCGCTGGAGCGGGAAATGGTGATGGCCGAGGCGATGCAGAAGGCCGAGCACACCGCCATCAGGTCACCGAACAGATGGCCGGTGCCGATCGAACTGCCAACGATGATCGACACGCCCCCGACCATCGCCAGCATGGCAAGCAGGGTTGCCGGTCGCGGCCTTTCCCGCAGGAACATCCACGACAGCACGGCTGAAAACACCGTGTTGAAGGCCAGGATGAACACCAAATTGGCGGTCGAGGTGTTGTAGACGGCGGTGATGAACGAAATCGAGCCGATGCCGTAGAGGCCGGCGACGACGAGGCCGGCCCGGCCAGGGATGAGTTGCGGTGCCTTCGGGCTCAGTGCGCGCCAGACCAGCCAGATAATGATGGCGGCGATGAACGTCGTTCCGCTGCGCATCAGGAGAATCGACCAGTTGTTGCCGTCGGCGAGCTTGATCAGCGGGATATCGACGGTCAGCGCCAGTCCGCCGATGCCTGTCAGCAGCAATCCCTTGGAGTGGTTCGATTGAGTGTCTGCCACGTATTTCCCCTGCCAGATGGTCGACGGCAGCGTGGAAACGGGCCGGACGGGCTCAGATGTCGCCTTCGAAACGCTCCCAGCCCTTCATGCCGAGATGCTCCTGAGGTGTGAAGCGTACCTTATAGTTCATCTTGCGCGAACCGTTGACCCAGTAGCCAAGATAGACGTGGGGCAGGCCCATGGCGCGCGCGCGGGCAATATGATCGAGGATCATGAAGGTGCCAAGCGAGCGTTCGTCCATTTCCGGATTGTAGTAGGAATAGACCATCGACAGGCCATCCGACATCTGGTCGGTCAGCGCCACGGCCATCAGTTCGCCCTGGCCCTGGCCGGTGATGAAGGTATCGGGGCCGCGGCGGCGATACTCGATCACCTTGGTGGTGACATGGGTGTCCTCGACCATCATGGCATAGTCGAGCACGGTCATGTCGGACATGCCGCCTCGGCGGTGGCGGGCGTCGAGATAGGAGCGGAACAGCGAATATTGCTCTGTCGAGGGCTCGGCGTCGTGCATGGCTCCGACGAGGTCGGAGTTGCGCTCGATAACCCGGCGCATGTTGCGTGTCGCCTTGAATTCCTGTGCCAGGATGCGGACGGAGACGCAGGCGCGGCAGGTCTCGCAGGCCGGGCGATAAGCGATGTTCTGTGAACGCCTGAAGCCGCCCTGCGTCAGCAGGTCGTTCATCTCGGGGGCCTTGTCACCGACGAGGTGAGTGAAGACCTTCCGTTCGAATTGACCCTCAAGATAGGGGCAGGGGGACGGCGCCGTCAGGAAGAACTGAGGAGAATGGGTCGGATGCTGCGTCATCGAGCGTCAGGAAGACTCCCAATCAATGTTCCCTAGCTTGGCGCTGCCTGCGAAAAATTCAACATGAATGTGAAGGCAAGCCCAATCTTTGCCTTCACATTTTGGCGCAAGTGCCGGTTTTGACTCGCCGAATGGCAATTTTAGCTGTCGCTGCGGCTGACCACGGTGCCAAGCAGCAGGTCATGCAGTGTGCGCTTGCGGTCGGAAAACAGCGAAACCAGCAGCACCAGCGGCGTCAGAACAACGTTGCCGGCCCAGAACAGCACCGAGTGAACCACCGCCAGGAGGCCATCGATCGGCCTGCCGTCGAGCCGGTCGAGCCGGATGCCCATCATGCGCATGCCGGTCGTTGCCTGGTTCGGCCCGCCGAGCGTCATCCAGATGTAAAGCAGGGCAACTGCGGGAAACAGCACGCCGAACAGCGCCCAGCCAAGGCCGAGCGTCAGCACGCCGAGAAAGAAGATGATGATGGCGAAGGGGATCATCAGAAGACCGACGATCAGATAGTCGATCAGGAACGCCAGGATGCGGCGGGTGCGCACGCCGTCATAGGCGCGGCTGTCGTCGAGCCTGCTGTTGATGATTTCGCCGTCCAGAACGCGTGCGGTCATGACTTCCTCTAAGGGCGGACGAGATTGTCCGCGCCGGAAACAAATGGGAATTGCAGCGCCGGTTTCAAGAATTCCGGCGCGGGCTGGCAGAAATCCTGGAGGGGAAGCTCGGGCCTCAGCCCTTCAGCATCTCGGCCACTTCGGGCGCGAAGTAGGTCAGGATGCCGTCGCAGCCGGCGCGCTTGAAGGCGAGCAGGCTTTCCAGCATCGCCTTTTCGCCGTCGATCCAGCCATTGGCACCAGCTGCCTTGATCATCGAATATTCGCCTGACACCTGGTAGGCGAAAGTCGGCACGCGGAACTCGTCCTTCAGCCGGCGGATGATGTCGAGATAGGGCAGGCCCGGCTTGACCATCAGCATGTCGGCGCCCTCGGCGAGATCCTGCTCGGCCTCGCGCACCGCCTCGTCGGAGTTGGCGTGGTCGATGTAATAGGTCTTCTTGTCGCCCTTGAGCAGGCCCTGCGTGCCGATCGCCTCGCGGTAGGGGCCATAGAAGGCCGAAGCGAACTTGGTCGCATAAGACATGATGGCCACGTCGTGGAAGCCGTTGTCGTCGAGCGCGTCGCGGATCGCGCCGATGCGGCCATCCATCATGTCGGAGGGGGCGATGATGTCGGAACCGGCCGCGGCCTGCAGCACGGCGGCGGCCGCCACCTGGGCAACCGTCTCGTCATTGACGATGACGCCGTCGCGCAGGATGCCGTCATGACCATGGCTGGTGAACGGGTCGAGGGCGACGTCGGTGATGATGCCGATCTCCGGCACCGCTGCCTTGATGGCGCGGGTGGCGCGGTTGATGATGTTGTCGGGCTCGAGAATATGCGCGCCGGTCTGGTCGCGCAGGCCCATCTCGACATTGGGGAAGGTGGCAAGCGCGGGAATGCCGAGCTTTGCCGCCCGTTCCGCTTCCTTGACGGCGAAATCGACCGACATGCGATAAACGCCGGGCATCGCCGGTATGACTTCCCGACGGTTCTCGCCGTCGATGATGAAGATCGGCCAGATCAGGTCGTCGACCGTCAGGCGGTTTTCCTGGACGAGCCGGCGCGACCAGTCGGCCTTGCGCATGCGGCGCAGGCGGCGGCTGCCGGTGATCTCGTCGACGCTGCGGGCGCCGGCTGGCTTGGCTGGGGTGAACTTGTTCATCGGCATTCTCCGGCAATTGTGCAGTTTTTAGCATGCCGGTTTGCCCAAGACCAAGATGCAGGATGGGACCTGCGGCATTGACGCACCCATGCGCTCCACATTAGCTCTGCACACTCAGCCTGATGTGAGGGATTCCAGTGGACATGGACTTTGGCGGCGACGACGAAATCCGCTTCGAGCGCTCCGGAGCCGCCGGCATCGTCACGCTGACGCGGCCACAGGCGCTGAACGCGCTGACCCACAAGATGGTGCTGGCGCTGTCCAGGGCACTCACCGCATGGCAGGTCGACCCCAACGTCGCAATCGTCGTGGTCAAGGCCGAGGGTAGGGCATTTTGTGCCGGCGGCGATATCCTGCACGTCTATCACGCCGGCCTCGCCGGCAATGCGCCGGTCGACTTTTTCGCCGATGAATACCGGCTCAACACCCAGATCCAGCGCTACCCCAAGCCATATGTCTCGTTCATCGACGGCATCGTCATGGGCGGCGGCGTCGGCATTTCCTTTCATGGCTCGCACCGGGTGCTGACCGAAAATGCGCAGTTCGCCATGCCGGAAGTCGGAATCGGCTTCTTTCCCGACGTCGGCGGCAGCCATTTGCTGCCCGACCTCGGCGGCCATTTCGGCATGTACCTGGCGCTGACCGGCAACAGGATCCGCTACGGCGACGCGTTGTGGTCGGGCCTCGCGACGCACACGATTTCGGCCGACGGGCAGATCGGGCTGCTGGAGCGCCTGTGCGAGACCGGCGAGCCGGAAGCGATGCTGCGCAATTTCTTCCGCCCGGCCAAGCGCGAGACCGAGCGCGAGACGCTGGAGGCGATCGCCAGGCACTTCTCCGCGGCGACGCTGTCTGACGTCATCGCCAGCCTGGAAGCGGATTCGAGCGAGTTCGCCCAAAAGACGCTTGCGACCATCCAGCAGCGTTCGCCCACCAGCCTGTCAGTTGCCTTCCGGCAGGTGAGGGCCGGCCTTACCATGTCGATGGAAGACTGCATGCGGATGGAGTTCCGCATCCTCAGCCGCATGCTGGCCGGCCGCGACTTCTATGAAGGTATCCGTGCCGTTCTGGTCGACAAGGGTTCGACGCCGCAATGGCAACCGGCCCGGCTTGAGGATGTCGATCCCCTCGACATCGACCGCTATTTCGAAACGCTTGGCGACAGGGAACTTGCCCTTTGACCGACAGTGCAAGCCGCCTGCGCGAGATGCATCCGTCGGCAATAGAGAGCGCCTTCGCTTTGTTCCTGCGCGTCGTGGCCGGCTACTGCCTGCTGTTCGGCATCCTCTACTGGGTTCGCCTCATCGGCCTCTATGACGGCCCGCTCTGGCGTTTCGACCTGATGCCGATCCATTGGCAGGTCGCGGCGGTGACGCTTTCGGTGTTTTTCCCCTTCGCCGCCATCGGCCTGTGGATGCTGTCGTCCTGGGGCCCGGTCATCTGGTTTATTTGTGCCGTGACCGAGATCGCGATGTATGCCGGTTTCCCCGAACTGTTCGGAAGCCGGCCGCTGATCGTCGTCTCCCATATTGCCGTGGCTCTGATCTACGCGGCCTTCCGCATCGTCCTGCACCTGAAAAGGCGCCGTGCCGCGCACTAGAGCGTTTCCGCCTTCCTTCGGACAGCGGCCGCTCTCTGTCTTTTTGTTTTGCGCAATTCCGGACGGAAAGCCGCTTCACGGCTTTCCTGGAATTGCTCCGGCCAACGCTTTCAGTGCGTTGGCCGACATTCCGTAAAATACAAGGTTAATTATTCTTACTCGAAGTGGGGTTTGTTAACCCTCTTTCGAAACCTGTCCCCGGTAAGCCCTTGTTAAGCCTGACGTTTAAGTCGAATTTTATGGGTATTCGATAAGTTCGCGATCAAGGTGACATCAAACAAAAAAGTCACCAGGCGAAAACAGAGAGGCAAAGACAATGATCAATTCGCGTCAGGTGGCCAAGCCCGCCATGGTTTCCGAGGACCGTAACGAAGCGATCCGTTCGCTTTACATGGAATCTCTGCAGCTTGTTGAAAGACTTCATCGTCGTCTTCTTGACGTTATCAAGGATGAATTCGACCGCAACGGCCGCAGCGACATCAATGCGATCCAGGCTCTGCTGCTCTTCAACATCGGCAATGCAGAACTGACCGCCGGCGAATTGCGCTCACGCGGCTACTATCTCGGCTCGAACGTCTCCTACAACCTCAAGAAGCTTGTCGAGCTCGGCTTCATCAACCACCAGCGCTCGCGCATCGACCGTCGCTCGGTCCGTGTCAGCCTGACGCCGAAGGGTCAGGACGTGGCCGAGGTGGTTGCAGGTCTCTATGATCGCCATGTCGGTTCGATCGAGCATGTCGGCGGCATCAACACCGACGAGTTCAAGCAGATGAACCGCGCCCTGCAGCGCCTCGACCGCTTCTGGAACGACACCATCGCCTACCGGATGTAAGTGTGCAGGGAAGGGGAATAGGGCAGTAAGACAGCAGGGCAATGGGTCAACATGACCTCCGGTGCCGCGCTTATTTCTGACTGCCCTTCTGCCTTACTGCCCTATTCCCATCTTCCCAAAGGAACGACCTCCAGTCGCAGGGCCGGTTGCAGAAATGCACCGGTCCTTCCCTTTTTAGCTCGCCGACATTCAATGGAAGGGGTGCCAGCCATGTTGCCGCCATATTCGAATGACTATCGGGAAGCTGTGATGTGCCAGATCTGCCTGTTCGGCCGTCAGCAACCCGTGCGATGAAGTCGCGTTTCACGCTCTAGTGATGCCGGGTTATGGTTGGCTAATTGTTAAGTATGGCCGTCATATCGTCGCGGGAGATTTCCTGCCGGTTGTGTTGCGCGAATATGTCTGGAACGTCCATGAAAACTAGCCGCCGTTTCTTTCTCTCCGGTGCCGGCGCGATCGCCATGGCAGCCTTGTCGGGCGCAGCCAGCGCTCAGGATGTGATCGGCGAAGTTCTCGGCTCGTCGCGCCGCGGCAACTGGGATGACCAGTTCGATGCCCGCGTCAGCCAGGGCGCCAAGGTTGCCAGCACGCTGCCGGTGTTCACCTCGCAGACGGCCGCTTTCACCCAGCAGGCGATTGCCCAGTATCAGAACATCGTCGCCCAGGGCGGCTGGCCGGTCGTTCCGGCCACCAAGAAGCTCCGCCTCGGCGTCGAGGACCCCGATGTCCAGGTGTTGCGCAAGCGCCTGATGATTTCGGGTGACCTGTCGCCGCGTGCAGGCCTTTCCGATTCCTTCGACACCTATGTCGATGCCGCCTTGAAGCGCTTCCAGGCACGCCACGGCCTGCCGGATGACGGCGTCATGGGCCAGTACACCTACGCGGCTATGAACATCAGCGCCCAGATTCGCCTTGGCCAGCTCGAGACCAACCTCGGCCGCATCCAGGCCCAGGCCGGCACGCTCGGCCAGCGCTATGTCAACGTCAACATTCCGGCTGCCCAGGTCGAAGCTGTCGAGAACGACCGCGTCGTGCTGCGCCACACGGCAATCGTCGGCAAGGTCGACCGCCAGTCGCCGATCGTCAATTCGAAGATCAACGAGATCGTCGTCAACCCGTACTGGAACGCACCGGTGTCGATCGTCCGCAAGGACATCATCCCGCTGATGCGCAAGAACCCGAACTACCTGACCGACAACAAGATCCGCCTGTTTGCGCCCGATGGCAGCGAAGTTGATCCGATGAACGTCGACTGGTCGACGGAAGAGGCGGCGAAGTACCGCTTCCGCCAGGATCCCGGCGCCAACAACGCCATGGCTTCGGTCAAGATCAACTTCCCGAGCCCGGATGGCGTCTACATGCATGATACGCCGCAGCAGAGCCTGTTCGGCAAGCTGATGCGCTTCGACTCCTCGGGCTGCGTCCGCGTCCAGAACGTGCGCGACCTCGTCACCTGGATCCTGCGTGACACGCCAGGCTGGAGCCGCTCGCATTTCGAGCAGGCCATCAAGTCGGGCGAAAATACCCCGGTTCCTGTCACCAACCCGGTACCGGTCTACTTCACCTACGTCTCGGCATGGTCGACCGGCGATGGCGTCGTGCAGTTCCGCGACGACATCTATGGCCGCGACGGTGTCGATGAGCTGCAGATCACCTCGGCTCTCTGATCGAGCCGCAGCGACAACCAAAAAGCCGCCTTTCGGGGCGGCTTTTTTCATTCTCCGGCCCTTTGGTCCAAATGCGACCACGAAATTTCGCACCGCACGTGGCGACGCTGGGGCAAGTATGTTAATGGCCGCCGAACTTCCCCGATGCCCCTCCGGACCAGTCCCCGGACCAGCAAGGATCAGAACCGATGGCCGCTTCGAAACACCTCGAAACCTTCTTTGGAACCCCGCTCGAGGAGGCCGATCCGGAGATCTTCGGCTCGATCCGCAACGAACTCGGTCGCCAGCGCCACGAGATCGAGCTGATCGCCTCGGAAAACATCGTTTCCCGTGCCGTGCTCGAGGCACAGGGCTCGATCATGACCAACAAGTACGCCGAGGGTTATCCCGGCAAGCGCTACTATGGCGGCTGCCAGTTCGTCGACGTCGCCGAGGAGCTCGCCATCGAGCGCGCCAAGAAGCTGTTCGACTGCAAGTTCGCCAACGTCCAGCCAAATTCCGGCAGCCAGATGAACCAGGCGGTGTTCCTGGCGCTGCTGCAGCCCGGCGACACCTTCATGGGCCTCGACCTGAATTCGGGCGGTCACCTGACCCACGGCTCGCCGGTCAACATGTCCGGTAAGTGGTTCAAGGTCGTCTCCTACGGCGTGCGCAAGGACGACAACCTGCTCGACATGGACGAGGTCGCGCGCCTTGCCCGCGAGAACAAGCCGAAGCTGATCCTCGCCGGCGGCACCGCTTATTCCCGCATCTGGGACTGGAAGCGCTTCCGCGAGATCGCCGATGAAGTCGGCGCCTATCTGATGGTCGACATGGCCCACATCGCCGGCCTGGTTGCCGGTGGAGTGCACCCGTCGCCGCTGCCGCACGCCCATGTCGTCACCACCACCACGCACAAGTCGCTGCGCGGCCCGCGCGGCGGCATGATCCTGACCAATGACGAGGACATCGCCAAGAAGATGAACTCGGCCGTGTTCCCCGGCCTGCAGGGCGGCCCGCTGATGCACGTCATCGCCGCCAAGGCGGTCGCTTTCGGCGAAGCGCTGAAGCCGGAGTTCAAGACCTATGCGGCGAATGTCGTCGCCAACGCCAAGGCGCTGGCCGCGAGCCTCAAGGACACCGGCCTCGACATCGTTTCGGGCGGCACCGACAACCATCTGATGCTGGTCGACCTGCGCCCCAAGAACGCCACCGGCAAGCGTGCCGAGGCAGCGCTCGGCCGCGCCAACATCACCTGTAACAAGAACGGCATTCCCTTCGACCCGGAAAAGCCCTTCGTCACCTCGGGCGTGCGTCTCGGCACGCCGGCAGGCACCACCCGCGGCTTCGGCGAGGCCGAGTTCCGCGAGATCGGCCAGCTGATCACCGAAGTGCTCGACGGCCTCAAGGTCGCCAATTCGGACGAGGGCAACGCTGCCGTCGAAGCGGCCGTCAAGCAGAAGGTCGTCAGCCTGACCGAACGCTTTCCGCTCTATCCTTATCTCGGCTAAGCATCCTTCGGCCGGAGGCCGTAAAAAGCCTTCACATTTCGAAGCCCCGTGCCGGTCATCCCGGCATGGGGCTTCTGCTTTCCGGGATGATGCATTAAGCCTTTCCCGGTCGAGGATTCGAATGACAAGGCTGAACGATGCGCTGCCCATATTGCCAGTCTGAAGACACGCAGGTGAAGGACTCGCGTCCGGCCGAGGACGGTGCCGCGATCCGTCGCCGGCGTATCTGCCCGGTTTGCGGCGGTCGTTTCACCACCTTCGAGCGCGTCCAGCTACGCGACCTCGTCGTGCTCAAGAAGACTGGCCGCAAGGTGCCGTTCGACCGCGACAAGCTGGCCCGTTCGGTCGAGATCGCCGTGCGCAAGCGCAATGTCGATCCCGAGCGCATCGAACGTGCCGTGACCGGCATCGTCCGCCAGCTCGAAAGCTCCGGCGAAACCGAGATTCCGTCAGGCGAAATCGGCCGCCTGGTGATGGAAGCGCTGAAGACGCTCGACGACGTCGCCTATGTCAGGTTTGCTTCCGTCTACCGCAATTTCCGCGAGGCCAAGGACTTCCATGAGGTCCTGGGCGAACTGAAGGGCGACGAGGAAGCCAGCTGAACGATGGTCGAAAACAGTGCATCCGGGCAGGACAGGATTGATCGCCGCTACATGGCAGCCGCTCTCAGGCTGTCGCGCAAGAACCTCGGACTGACCTCGACCAACCCGGCGGTCGGCACGCTCATCATTCGCGACGACGGCAATGGACCTGTCATCATCGGCCGCGGCGTCACCGCCATTGGCGGGCGGCCGCATGCGGAAGCCGAAGCGCTTGCCGAAGCGGGTGTACTGGCGCGCGGCGCCACCGCCTATGTCACGCTTGAGCCCTGTGCCCATCATGGCCGCACGCCGCCTTGCGCCAATGCGCTGGTTACCGCAGGCATAACACGCGTCGTTGGCGCCGCCAGCGATCCGGACCCGCGTGTTTCCGGCAAGGGCTATGCGATCCTTCGCAGCGCCGGCATCGAGGTCAAGGAGGGCGTTCTTGCCCGCGAGGCCGCCGATCAGCTCGCCGGCTACATGAATCGCTCGATGAGAAAGCGCCCGGAAGTGATTCTGAAGCTTGCGCTTTCCGCCGATGGCATGATCGGCAGGCGAGGCGAGGGACAGATCGGCATCACTGGCGAGATCGCCCGCCGCCAGGTCCATGTCATGCGCGCCGAATGCGATGCCATTCTGATCGGCATCGGCACCGCCATCGCTGACGATCCCGAGCTCACCGTCAGGCTGCCTGGACTGCGCAGCCGTTCGCCGGCCCGCATCGTGCTCGACCGGCTGACACGCCTGCCTGCGACGTCGAAGCTGGCGCGCTCGGCGTCCGACGTTCCGGTGCTTGTCGCCGCCTGCTCGGACAGCCAAGTCGCCAACAGGGCGGAGCTGGAGCGAGCCGGGGTAAAATTCCTGGCGACCGAGACTTATGATGGTCGCGTGGCGCTGCCGGAGCTTCTTGAGGACCTGGGCAACCAGGGCATGTCGCGCATCATCGTCGAAGGCGGCGCCGACACGGCTCGTGCCTTCCTCGACGAGGGGCTGGTCGACCGCATCGCGCTGTTCTACGGCCCCGAGGCCATTGGTACGGACGGTATTGCAGCCCCGATTGGCCGCGACCATATACCGGCAGGGTTCTCCCTGGTGCGCGAGGCGCGCTTCGGCGAGGACAGCTTCGCCGAATGGATAAGGGAAATCTGATGTTTACCGGGATCGTCACCGACGTGGCTACAGTCGCGTCCGCAGCCCAGCTCGACCAGGGCGTCCGCCTGCGCATCGACACCGCCTATGATCCGAAGACCATCGACATCGGTGCTTCGATTTCCTGTTCCGGCGTCTGCCTGACCGTGGTTACGCTTCCGGAGGCAACCTCCAACGCGCGCTGGTTCGAGGTCGAAGCCTGGGAAGAGGCGCTGCGCCTGACCACCGCGAGCGGTTGGAAGGCCGGCAGCAAGATCAACCTGGAGCGCGCCCTGAAGATCGGCGACGAGCTGGGCGGTCACATCGTTTCAGGCCATGTCGACGGAATGGCCGAGATCGTCGCGCGCGAGGACGAGGGCGAGGCGGTACGCTTCCGCCTCGAGGCACCGCGCGAGCTGGCCAGGTTCATCGCACCCAAGGGCTCGGTTGCACTCGACGGTACGTCGCTGACCGTCAACAAGGTTGAAGGCACCCGCTTCGATGTGCTGCTGATCCATCATTCGCTGCAGGTGACGACCTGGGGCGAGCGCAAGGTCGGCGACCGGGTCAATCTCGAGATCGACACCATGGCACGTTACGCCGCGCGCCTTGCCGAGGCGGCCAGGGAAGGGCTCTGACCCGGGGCAGTGGCCGTTGTCGCTGGACAGCGGTTTCCTGCCACAGGCCTTAACACTTCGCTTGCGAACTCACCCGGTTCGGCCTAAGTCAGCCGCTCCTGCCGGAGATTTTACATGGCCAACGACAAGCAATTGAAGCTCCTCATCGTCGAGGCGCGCTTCTACGACGACCTTTCGGACGCGCTGCTGGACGGCGCCAAGGCCGCCCTGGATGCTGCGGGTGCAGCATACGACGTCGTGACCGTTCCCGGCGCGCTCGAAATCCCGGCCGTGATCTCGTTCGCGCTCGATGCAGCCGACGACGAAGGCACTCAGTATGACGGCTATGTCGCGCTCGGCACCGTCATCCGCGGCGAGACCTATCACTTCGATATCGTCGCCAATGAATCCTGCCGTGCGATCATGGATCTCTCGGTTGCTGAGTCGATTGCCGTCGGCAACGGCATCCTGACAGTCGAAAACGACGACCAGGCCTGGGCGCGTGCCCGCCGTACCGAAGGCGACAAGGGTGGCTTTGCCGCCCGCGCCGCCCTGACTATGATCGCCATACGCGAAAAACTCGGAGCAGCGCGCTCGTGACGTCTTCCGAAGATAACGGCCAGCCGCCCGTCCGCCACGCCAACAAGCGCGGTGCTGCCCGTCTGGCTGCTGTCCAGGCCTTGTACCAGATGGACGTTGCCGGCAGCGGCCTGCTCGAAATCACCGCCGAATACGAGGCATTTCGCCTTGGCAAGGAAGTCGACGGCGCGCTCTACCGCGAGGCCGACGCCCAGTGGTTCCGCGCCATCCTTGCCGGTGTCGTCGAAAACCAAAAGGTTGTCGATCCGGTCATCCGTCAGTCGCTGACCGAGGACTGGCCATTGTCGCGCCTGGACTCGACGTTGCGCGCCATCCTGCGCGCTGGCGTCTACGAATTGATGAAGCGCCTGGACGTGCCGGTGGCGGTGATCGTGTCGGAATATGTCGACATCGCCAAGGCATTCTACGTCGAAGACGAGCCCAAGCTCGTCAACGCTGTACTGGATCGTGTCTCGCGCAAGCTGCGCGGCGAAGGCAAGGGCAAGGACGCATTATGACCGGTGGCGAACGCGAAGCGCGGCGAACAGCTTACATTCTCGCCGCATCGCAAGCCATCATAGGTTCCGCCGCTCCCATCTCCTTCGCCATTGGCGGCCTCGCCGGCTACTATCTGCTCGGCGAGGACAAGTCGCTGGCAACACTTCCCATCACTGGCTTCAGCCTAGGGTTGGCAATCGGCGCCCTGCCGGCGGCCGCCATCATCCGTGCTATCGGCCAGCGCAGCGGTTTCATGTTCGGCACGGCAGTCACCGCCCTCGGTGGTGCTGTTGCCACGCTCGCGTTGTTCCGCGCCGAATTCTGGCTCTTCGTCTTCGGCCTGGTGCTGCTAGGGGCCGGCGGTGCCTTCGTCCAGCAGTTCCGCTTTGCCGCCGCCGACAATGCGCCGCCCCAGTTCAAGGCCAATGCGATCTCCTTCGTGCTCGCAGGCGGTATAATCACCGCCATCATCGGGCCGCAGATCGTCATCTTCACGCGCGAGCTGTTCGCTCCGGTGATGTTTGCCGGTTCCTTTGCCTCAATCATCGGCTTGGCAGCCGTTGGCGCCTGTATCCTGTACTTCCTGCGGGTCAAGGAGCCTGCCCAGGATCATCACGAGACGTCCGAAGCCGGCGCGCGTCCGCTGTTGGAGATCGTCACCGAGCCGCGCTTCGCTGCGGCGCTCACCTGCGCCGTCGGCACCTACACGCTGATGAGTTTCGTCATGACCGGCGCGCCGCTGGCCATGGTCGGCTGCGGCTTTTCGCCTGATGAGGCGACGCTGGGCATCTCCTGGCACGTCATGGCCATGTTCGGTCCCAGCTTCTTCACCGGCCGCGTTATCCAGCGTTTCGGCGCGGAACGTGTCGTCGCCTTCGGCCTTTTCCTTCTCATTGCCTGCGCCATCGTTGCCCTGTCGGGTATCGCGCTCTGGCAGTTCTGGACGGCGCTGATCCTGCTCGGCCTGGGCTGGAACTTCGGCTTCATCGGCGCCACGGCCATCGTCTCGACAGCCTATCGCCCTTCGGAGAAGAGCAAGGTCCAGGGTTTCCACGACTTCGTCCTGTTCGGCGCCGTCGCCTTCGCCTCGCTGATGTCCGGCGCGGTCTACAACGCCTATGGCTGGGAAATGCTCAACTGGATCGTCTTCCCGGTTTGCGCGATCAGCCTGGGAGCGCTTGCGACTCTCTCCCTGACACGCCGGCGCCAAGCCACCTGACAGTACGTTGTCGGCAGCATTGGCCGCCGATTTCTTCGAAGCGCAAAAAAATATTGCGCATGCCCCGCGCATTGTGAAACCGTATGCCCCGACGGAAGCCGTGTCGCCATGCTCTTATGCGGCCACCGGATTCCGGGAATGAAAAGGGGCTTCACCATGCGTCAAACCAAAACAATCGCCGCAGCGATCATCGCGCTCGGCCTCGCCACCAGCGCTGCGAGCGCGCAGGTGGTGGTGTCTTCCAAGATCGATACCGAAGGCGGCGTGCTCGGCAACATCATCAAGGCGGTGCTCGACGCCAACAACATCGCCACCACCGACCGCATCCAGCTCGGTGCGACGCCTGTCGTGCGCAAGGCGATCACCGCCGGCGAGATCGACATCTATCCCGAGTACACCGGCAATGCCGGCTTCTTCTTCGAAAAGGCCGATGATCCGCTGTGGAAGGACGCCGCCAAGGGTTTCGAGACCGCCAAGCAGCTCGACTACGACGCCAACAAGATCGTCTGGCTGTCGCCGTCGCCGGCCAACAACACCTGGGCGATTGCGCTGCGCAAGGACGTGGCCGAGACCAACAAGCTCGCCACGCTGAGCGACTTCGGCAAATACGTTGCCGGCGGTGGTACAGTCGTGCTGGCCGCGTCGTCCGAGTTCGTCAATTCGGCAGCGGCACTCCCGGCCTTCCAGACCACCTACGGCTTCACCCTCAAGCCGGAGCAGCTGATCACGCTTTCAGGCGGCGATACCGCTGCCACCATCGGTGCCGCTGCCAACCAGACCAACGGCGCCAATGCCGCCATGGTCTATGGCACCGACGGCGGCATCGCGCCGTCCGGCCTGGTTGTTCTCAGCGACGACAAGGGCGTGCAGCCGGTCTACCAGCCGGCGCCAATCATCCGTGAAGCCGTGCTCAAGGAGCACCCGGAGATCGAGACCCTGCTCAAGCCGGTGTTCGAAAAGCTCGATCTGGTCACGCTGCAGGAACTCAACGGCCGCGTTCAGGTCGGCGGTGAGCCGGCCAAGGCCGTTGCCGAAGATTTCCTGAAGAAGAACGGCTTTCTGAAGTAAGCTTCCCCGGCGCGCGCCTCATTAGGGCGCGCGCCGACGGAACCGGGGACGCATCGCAGTCGTGAGCATCAGGTTCGACAAGCTTGGCGTGGTGATCGCCGTGATCACCGCCTATGGCGCCTTCTTGGCGCCATTTGCCACTTTCCGCGCCAACCGGATCGTGGCTGGTGAGCCACGCTCGATCATCGAGGCCTTGCCGCAGCCTTTGGGCGTCGTTCTCCTGGCCATCCTGGTCGCCGCTGGCCTCGTTGCCCTGTTCAAGACGCCCCTCGTTGCACGACTTGGCGCCAGCGTCGTGGCCCTCGCA
This sequence comes from Aminobacter sp. LjRoot7, assembly GCF_964252895.1. NCBI lineage: Bacteria > Pseudomonadati > Pseudomonadota > Alphaproteobacteria > Hyphomicrobiales > Phyllobacteriaceae > Aminobacter > Aminobacter sp. LjRoot7. The sequence goes on along the minus strand of NZ_CAXUPX020000004.1, from coordinate 360,554 downwards.
TCACTCGCATTGCTGATCGGCGTTGCCGGCAGCCATTTGACGCCTGAGGGCAACTCCTTCGCTCGCATATCGCCGGCCTCCGGCTTTTGGGTCTTGATCTTTGCCTTCACCTTGCTGCTTGCCGATGTCCTGACCCGGCTGCAGCTGTCGCCGGTTGGGCGTGTAGTCGTACTCGGCATAGCTGCCGGAGCGATCTGGCTGCTGCTGGCCTCCGGGCAATGGGACAGCCTGTCGATCCTCAAGGAATATGCCAATCGCGCCGACAGTTTCTGGAACGAGGCGAGGCGCCATGTCGAACTCGCGCTCGGCTCGCTGGTTGCTGCCGTTCTTGTAGGCCTGCCACTCGGCATCCTTTGTCACCGTGTGGAGGCGCTGCGGGCAGGGGTGCTCAATGTGCTCAACATCATCCAAACCATCCCGTCCATCGCGCTGTTCGGTATCATGATCGCGCCGCTCGGCTGGGTCGCGGCCAATATTCCCGGCGCTTCGGCGCTCGGCATTCGCGGTATTGGCGCTGCCCCAGCCTTTTTCGCGCTGTTCCTCTATTCGCTGCTGCCGGTGGTCGCCAACACGGTCGTCGGTCTCGCAGGGGTGCCGCGCGCGGCCAATGACGCTGCACGCGGCATGGGTATGACCGGCTGGCAGCGGCTCAAGAACGTCGAGTTCCCGCTCGCTTTTCCGGTCATCCTCACCGGCATCCGCATCGTTCTGGTCCAGAACATTGGCCTTGCCACCATCGCAGCGCTGATCGGCGGCGGCGGCTTCGGCGTCTTTGTCTTCCAGGGTGTCGGCCAGACGGCGATGGACCTCGTCCTGCTCGGTGCCGTGCCAACGGTGGCGCTGGCCTTTGCCGCCGCCATCATCCTTGACGCGGTGGTCGAAACCATCGCGACCCGCAAATCCACTGAGGTGGCTGCTGCATGATCGAAATCGAACAGATCACCAAGCGTTATGGCGAGACCACGGTGGTCGACGACGTCTCGATGGTCATCGAGCCGCGCACGGTCACCGTGATCGTCGGCACCTCCGGTTCGGGCAAGACGACGCTGCTGCGCATGATCAATCGCCTTGTCGAGCCGACCTCCGGCACGATCAAGCTCGACGGCATCGACAACCGCTCGGTGCCTGGCCATGAGCTTCGCCGCAGCATTGGCTACGCCATCCAGGGCAATGGCCTGTTCCCGCACCGTACCGTGGCACAGAACATCGCCACCGTTCCCTCGCTGCTCGGCTGGGATGCCGCCCGCATCAAGGCGCGTGTCGACGAGTTGTTGTCTTTGCTGCAGCTCGATCCCGCAGCCTTCGGCCCACGCTATCCGCACGAGTTGTCAGGCGGCCAGCAGCAGCGCGTCGGCGTCGCCCGCGCCCTTGCTGCCGAGCCCAACGTTCTGTTGATGGACGAGCCCTTCGGCGCGCTCGACCCGATCATCCGCACCAAGGCACAGGAAGACCTGCTGGCGATCCAGAAACGCTTCGGCACGACAATCATCCTGGTCACCCATGACATGGAAGAGGCAGTGCATCTCGGTGACCGCATCGCGGTGATGGATGCCGGTCGGCTCGTCCAGTACGCTACGCCGGCCGAGATCTTGGCCAAACCCGCCAACGATTTCGTCGAAACATTGATCGGCACGAGCGATCGCCCGTTCAAGCTGTTGTCGCTTGGCACCGTCGGTGACGCGGTCGAGCCCGGCCAAGCTCAGGGCGAGGGGATTCGTGCCGAGGCAAGCCAACGTGATGCGCTCGCCGAACTGTTGTGGTCGGGACGCGCAGCCATGCCGGTAACTTCAGAGAACGGCGCTGCCCTTGGCCGCGTAACGGTCGAAGGCCTGCTGAAACGTGCGGCGAGGCCGCAATGAAGGCGTGGCTCCCGCTCCTGCTGCGCCTCTGTCTGCTGGCGTTGCTGATCGCGTTCCTGACAAATCCGCTGTGGTTCGAGCCGCTGCTCAAACCGCTGACCCAGAATGGCGCCCCGGCGATCTACAATCAGAGCAGCCTGCTGTCGCTGGCGCTGTTGCATCTGCGCACTGTCGCCATCGCCACCGCGGCGGCGATCGTCGTTGCGGTCGCGCTCGCCATTCTGGTCACACGGCCCGTTGGTGTCGAATTCCTGCCCCTGTCGCGCAGCCTAGTGAACATCGGCCAGACTTTTCCTCCGGTCGCGGTGCTGGCGCTTGCCGTTCCGGCGGTCGGCTTTGGCGAGAAGCCGACGCTGATCGCGCTTTTCCTCTATGGCCTGCTGCCGATTTTCGAAAACACCCTGACCGGCCTCACCACCACGCCGGCCAACATCGTCGAGGCCGCCCGTGGTGCCGGCATGACCGGCTGGCAGCGCCTGCTCAAGGTCGAACTGCCGCTCAGTGTGCCGGTCATCCTCGCCGGCATCCGGCTATCAGTTGTCATCAGTCTCGCCACGGCTACCATCGGTTCCACGGTTGCCGCCAAGACACTCGGCGAGGTCATCATCGCCGGGCTGCAATCCAACAACCTGGCCTTCGTCCTGCAAGGGGGCCTGATCGTCGCGGCCCTTGCCGTTCTGATCTACGACGCGCTATCGGCATTGGAGCGCATGGCGGCGCGGCGCATGGGGCAGGTCGCGCAGGCAGCCTAGTGCTACCGGCCACGGATGGGGTAATCGAGCGTGATTTCGAGTCGGTTGCCCATCGCACCCACGATCCAGCGTCGGCGTAGCACGGCAAAGTCGTGACTGGCCCCGCTTGCAGACACGGTCACGACATCACCCGTTTGGCATTCCGGCGAAAGTGTGAGCGCATTCAGCACGCCGTCCAGCCCGACCTTGCCGGCATAGATCCTGGCCGAACCTGTAAGCGTAACATCGACCTTTTGGCCTGTTGCGCCGCTGCCGAGACTCGGTGATTGATCTGGCTGATGCCCCGGTCTGTCATTTGAAGGAGTTTTTGCCATGGTTTGGCGTCTCTCGAAGATCGTGATGTGTCTTTGTCTTGCAGCTTTCGCCTTTCTCGTGGCGTTCGGCAATATCACCGACTACGGCTCGAATTTCGCCTTCGTCCAGCATGTGCTGAGCATGGACACCACTTTCCCGGGCAACGCGCTGATGTACCGCTCGATCACCAACCCGACACTGTGGACCGTCGGCTACTGGTTGATCATTGTCGGCGAGGGGCTCACTTGCGTGCTGTTCCTGATCGCCGCGCTGAAGCTCTGGCAGGCGCGCAAGGGTTCCGGCAGGCAGTTCGACGATGCCAAGGGCTTCGTCGTCATCGGTGCGACGATGGGTTTTCTGGTCTGGTTCCTCGGCTTCATGGTCGTCGGCGGTGAATGGTTCGCCATGTGGCAGTCAAGCACGTGGAACGGCCAGGAGGCCGCCTTCAAATTCTACATGACCATGTTGGCAGTGTTGATCTTCGTCAATCAGCCGGATCGCGATCTGGCCTGATCCTGCGCATCGGCTCGAAAATCGGAATTGATTTTCGGAAAGCACGATGCGCAAACCTAATGAATTAGAGCGTCCTTTATGCGTCCTTTCGGACGCACGGCGCTCTAAAGCTCGACTGTCTGCAATAACGGGGCGGTGAAAGCCGAGAAACACCTTTTCGATATCTTGACGTGCGCTGCCCTGTTTCGGATTGTTCGCCAGGGGCCGGAAACCAAGTAGAGGCTGCCGGTCTCGTTCACTAGCCCGGGGAGGGGAATTCCGGGCACAATCAGGGAAGAGAAATTGGCAATGACAATGCTTTACGTCGTCATCGCCTGCGGCCTGCTATCTGTCCTTTACGCCATATGGGCGACTCAGTCGGTTCTCGCAGCCGACCAGGGCAATGCGCGCATGCAGGAAATCTCCGCCGCCATCCGAGAAGGTGCGCAGGCATATCTGGCCCGCCAATACACAACAATCGCCATCGTCGGCGTCGTCGTGTTCCTGCTTGCCTGGTGGCTGCTTTCCGCAACCGCGGCGATCGGCTTTTTGATTGGTGCAGTGCTTTCGGGCGCTGCCGGCTTCATCGGCATGCATGTTTCGGTCCGGGCCAATGTGCGCACAGCACAGGCCGCCTCGAACAGCCTCGCCGCTGGCCTCGACATCGCCTTCAAGTCGGGTGCCATCACCGGCATGCTGGTGGCCGGCCTCGCTTTGCTTGGCGTCTCCGTCTACTACCTCGTTCTGACCGGCCCGATGGGGCATGCGCCCGCCGACCGCGTCGTCATCGATTCGCTGGTGGCGCTTGGTTTCGGTGCTTCCCTGATCTCGATTTTCGCCCGTCTCGGCGGAGGTATCTTCACCAAGGGTGCGGATGTCGGCGGCGATCTCGTCGGCAAGGTTGAAGCCGGCATCCCCGAGGATGATCCACGCAACCCCGCCACTATTGCCGATAACGTCGGCGACAATGTCGGCGACTGCGCCGGCATGGCCGCCGACCTGTTCGAAACCTATGCGGTGACCGTCGTTGCCACCATGGTGCTCGGCGCCATCTTCTTCGGCGGAACTGAAGTTCTCTCCAACGTGATGCTCTATCCGCTCGCCATCTGCGGCGCCTGCATCATCACCTCGATTGTCGGTACCTTCTTCGTCAAGCTCGGCTCGAACGGCTCGATCATGGGCGCGCTCTACAAGGGCCTGATCGTGACTGGCCTCCTCTCCATCATCGGCCTGGGTGCTGCGACCTCTCTGACCGTCGGCTGGGGTGAAATCGGCACCGGGGGTGGTGTCGTGATCACCGGCCAGAACCTGTTCATCTGCGGCCTGATCGGCCTCGTGGTGACAGGCCTCATCGTCGTCATCACCGAGTACTACACCGGCACCAACAAGCGCCCGGTCAATTCGATCGCCCAGGCGTCGGTCACCGGTCACGGCACCAACGTGATCCAGGGCCTCGCCGTGTCGCTCGAATCGACGGCGCTGCCGGCCATAGTCATCGTTGGTGGCATCATCGCCACCTTCCAGCTTGCCGGCCTCTTCGGCACGGCAATCGCCGTCACCACCATGCTCGGCCTTGCCGGTATGATCGTGGCGCTCGATGCCTTCGGTCCGGTCACCGACAATGCCGGCGGCATTGCCGAAATGGCTGGCCTGCCCAAGGAAGTGCGTCATTCGACCGACGCGCTCGACGCCGTTGGTAACACCACCAAGGCTGTGACCAAGGGCTACGCCATCGGCTCGGCCGGTCTCGGCGCGCTGGTGCTGTTTGCCGCCTACAGCTACGATCTGCAGTACTTTGCCGCCAACAGCGCGCAGTTCCCGTACTTCGCCGACATCGGCACGGTATCGTTTGACCTGTCCAACCCTTACGTCGTCGCCGGCCTGATCTTCGGCGGCCTCATCCCCTACCTGTTCGGCGGCATCGCCATGACCGCCGTCGGCCGTGCCGCGGGTTCGATCGTCGAGGAGGTGCGCAAGCAGTTCCGCGAGGATCCGGGCATCATGAAGGGTACGTCGAAGCCCAACTATGCCCGCGCCGTCGACATCCTGACCAAGGCGGCGATCAAGGAGATGATCATCCCGTCGCTGCTGCCGGTGCTGGCGCCGCTCGTCGTCTATTTCGGCGTGCTGCTGATCTCTGGCTCCAAGGCCTCGGCCTTCGCGGCGCTCGGTGCCTCGCTGCTCGGCGTCATCGTCAATGGCCTCTTCGTCGCCATCTCGATGACCTCGGGCGGTGGTGCCTGGGACAACGCCAAGAAGTCGTTCGAGGACGGCTTCACCGACAAGGATGGTGTCAAGCACATGAAGGGCTCCGAGGCTCACAAGGCGTCGGTGACAGGTGATACCGTTGGCGATCCCTACAAGGACACTGCCGGTCCGGCCGTGAACCCGGCGATCAAGATCACCAACATCGTGGCACTTCTGCTGCTCGCCGTACTCGCGCATAGCGGCGGCTGATCCTGCCGGCATCCTCGATTCTTTGAGGCAAAGCTAAACGCCCCGTCCGCAGTAATTGCGGGCGGGGTTTTTTCATGGACCGCAATTTGACCAAAGAAAAACCCGCGGAATTGCTTCCGCGGGTCCTGTTGCCTGAGATTCTTGAATCCCAGTCGGCGGATCAGCCGCCGCCGAAGATGCTGCTGGCAGCACTCGAACCCATCTTGCCCGCGCCCGAAAGCAGCTGGCCGAGGAAGTTCTGGTCCTTGCCGCCGGTCGGCGTCGTGCGCGAGATGAAGTCGAACACCTTGCCTTCCTGCATGCCGTAATTGGCGATGTTGGAGACGCGGCCGTCGGCGCCGAAATAAACTGCGAGCACGCGCTGTTCGATCAGCTTCGGCTTGGCGAAGGCGACTGCGCGCCTACGCGTCTGGGAGATGTAGTAGAACACCTCATTGTCGAAGGTCGCCGTCGTCGACGGCGTGCCGAGAGCGAGCAGCACCTGCTCGCGGCTCGAGCCCACCGGCACGGAGTCGATCGACTGTTGGTCGATGACATAGCCCTGGGTCAGCGTCTCGCTGGGGGTCAGGTCACCGAACGTCTTCGAGGTGTTGCATGCCGACAGCGCGGCAGCGGCCACGATCAGCGACACGGCGCCGGCCGGACGCAACGAAAATGGCATCTTGAATTTCAGCGAGTGCAACAACAACTCCATCCTGTCGTGCCAGAGCCCCTGCTTGCGCGAAGCCGCAAAACCGGTAAACCAGCTTGCGCGCCGATGCAACAAGGCCACTAAGCGAAACGGGTCCCCGGGAGACCGCCCTCAAAATGTTCCAGCGTCTGTTTGGCCGTGAACGCCAAGCCAATCGCGCCATCACCGAGGCGCTCTATACACGAATCGTGGCGGCCGCGCGGCAGGAACCATTTTATTCCGCATGGAATGTTCCCGACACGCCGCTTGGTCGTTTCGAGATGCTTTCGCTGCACATGTTCCTGTTCCAGCATCGTTTGCGCGGCGAACCGGGCGCGCCAGCCGACATAGCCCAGCGTCTGATCGACGAATTCTTCCTCGACGTCGACCATTCGCTGCGTGAACTCGGCATCAGCGACGTCGGCGTGCCCAAGCGCATGAAGAAGCTGGCGAAGATGTTCTACGGCCGCACCGAATCCTACAAGAACGTGCTTGAAGGCGACGATCATCCGGCACTCGCGGCGGCACTTTTGCGCAATGTCCGCCCCGAAGTGAAGGAGTGGCCGGAAGCCGTCGCACTTGCCGAATATGTCTTTGCGGCGAATCGCGCCCTTGCCGAGCAGCCGTCGGAAGACATATGTGCCGGCAAATTGTCATATCCGGCGCCGCTGGCAGCCTGAAGGAGGCCACCCCATGATGCCTGACGAGACCCAGAGCCCGGTTTCCTTCAAGGTCAATGTCGCCAGACTGCCGCAGAAGGGCATGTCAACCGTTGTCGATGCCGATGCCGCCCAGCGTGCCGCGCTGGCCGAGGCGCATGGGCTGACGTCGGTCGAGCGCTACAAGGCGGACCTGCTTGTCACCAAGTGGAAGCGTAATGGCATCAAGGTTCGTGGCCGGGTCCAGGCAGCGATCACCCAGGCATGCGTCGTCACGCTCGACCCCGTTGAATCGGTGATCGACGAGGATGTCGAGGGCGTCTTCCTGCCCGAGGATTCCAAGCTTGCCAGGCAGGGCTTCAATGCGGCCGGCGAGATCCTGCTCGATGCGGAGGGCCCCGACGCGCCCGAAACCTTCACCGGCGACACTATCGATGTCGGGGCGCTGGCCGAGGAGTTCTTTGGCCTCGCCATCGATCCTTATCCGCGCAAGACCGGCGTTGCTGTCGCCAGCACCGATGACGATGATGTCGAGCCGGTCGAGAGCGAATTCCAGAAAAAGCTCCGCCTAATATCCAAGAAGCTTTGAAAACGCCCGCCGTTTCGCGTAATCCCGGTTGTGCGGTTATCCAAAACCGTTACTTTCGCCGGACTTTTGCGTGCCCAGCTACGCCAACAGTGAGATGACCGACGCGTGATCAAGATTTCCATTGATGCCATGGGTGGCGATCACGGCCCTTCCGTGATCATTCCTGCCCTGGCCAAGGTCGCCATCAGGCGCACCGATATTCGCTTCATCATCTATGGCCGCGAAGAGGTGGTCCGTCCCGAGCTTGCCAAGCATCCCAAGCTTGCTGCCGTCAGCGAGTTCGTGCATTGCGAGGTCGCCGTGCGCATGGACGACAAGCCAAGCCAGGCGTTGCGCCAGGGCCGCTGGAAGTCGTCGATGTGGAAGGCGATTGAAGCGGTCAAGTCGGGCACGTCTGACGCCTGCGTTTCCGCCGGCAACACCGGCGCGCTGATGGCGATGTCGAAGTTCTGCCTGCGCACCATGGCAACGATCGATCGACCTGCCATTGCGGCCCTGTGGCCGACGACACGCGGCGAGAGCATCGTGCTCGACGTCGGCGCCACCATCGGCGCGGACGCGCACCAGCTCACCGATTTCGCCATCCTGGGCACCGGCATGGCCCGGGCTCTGTTCGGCATCGATCGACCGACTGTCGGTCTGCTCAATGTCGGCGTCGAGGAGATCAAGGGCCAGGAAGAGGTCAAGGAAGCCGGGCGCATGCTGCGCGAGGCCAACATGGCTTCGATGAACTACCAGGGTTTTGTCGAAGGCGACGATATCGGCAAGGGCACGACTGACGTGGTCGTCACCGAGGGCTTCTCCGGCAACATCGCGCTCAAGACCGCCGAAGGCACGGCGCGCCAGATCGCCGGCTATCTGCGCGAAGCGATGAGCCGTACGCTGATGGCCAAGATCGGCTACATCTTCGCCAAGGGCGCTTTCGACCGCCTGCGCGAGAAGATGGACGTGCGCCGCGCCAATGGCGGCGTCTTCCTCGGCCTCAACGGCATCGTGGTGAAAAGCCATGGCGGCGCTGACGCCGACGGCTTCGCCGCTGCCATCGAAATGGCCTATGATATGGTCCGGAACCGGCTGCTCGACCGCATCGAAGCCGACCTCGACCTGTTTCACGCACGCAACCCGCATGCTGCAATGGGCCGTCCTGCGGCCGCGGTCGAAGATCAGGAATAGGATTTTTCAACGTGATCAGATCAGTTGTGCGCGGCATTGGTTCGGCGCTGCCCCGCCGCATCATGAAGAACGCCGATTTCGAAGGCATGGTCGAAACCTCGGACGAGTGGATCGCCCAGCGCACGGGCATCCGCCAACGCCACATTGCTGCCGACGACGAGACGACGGCCTCGCTCGGCGAGGCTGCCGCCCGCGCGGCGCTCGACAATGCCGGCCTGACGCCTGACGACATCGACCTGATCGTGCTCGCCACCTCGACGCCGAACAACACCTTTCCCGCCACCGCCGTCGAGATCCAGAATCGGCTCGGCATGCGCCACGGCTTCGCCTTCGACATGCAGGCCGTGTGCAGCGGCTTTGTCTACGCCGTCACCACCGCCGACCTCTACATCAAGGGCGGTCTTGCCAAGCGCGTTCTGGTGATCGGTTCCGAGACCTTCTCGCGCATTCTCGACTGGACCGACCGCTCAACCTGCGTGCTGTTCGGCGATGGCGCCGGCGCGCTGGTGCTGGAAGCCCAGGAGGGCGAGGGTGTCATTACCGACCGCGGCGTACTCGCTGCCAGCCTGCGCTCCGACGGAACGCACAAGGACAAGCTCTATGTCGACGGCGGCCCGTCGACGACCGGCACCGTCGGCCATCTCAAGATGGAGGGCCGCGAGGTCTTCAAGCATGCCGTCGGCATGATCACCGACGTGATCGAGGACGTTTTCGCCCAGACCGGCGTTTCCGCCGACACGCTGGATTGGTTCGTTCCGCACCAGGCCAACAAGCGCATCATCGACGCTTCGGCCAAGAAGCTGGGCATTGCGGAGGAAAAGGCAGTGGTTACCGTGCACCTGCATGGCAACACTTCGGCCGCCTCGGTGCCGCTGGCGCTGTCGGCCGCCGTCGCCGACGGACGCATCAAGAAGGGCGACCTTGTGATGCTCGAGGCGATGGGCGGCGGTTTCACCTGGGGCGCCGTGCTCGTGAGGTGGTGATCGCGCGGGCTTCGGCCCCCGTGCAACGTCTTGAAAAGGTCATTGGATCGGTCCTTGACCTTGACGGATCAATTACTTAACCTCCGGCGCGTTGCTGGATTTCAGATATTGAGGATGGGGCCCGTCGCATGGGGGGAAAGACACTGACACGTGCCGACCTCGCTGAATCCGTCTATCGGAAAGTCGGCCTTTCGCGCACGGAATCGGCGCAACTGGTCGAAACCGTTCTCGACGAAATCTGCGAAGCAATCGTGCGCGGCGAGACGGTCAAATTGTCGTCTTTCGCCACGTTCCACGTGCGTGACAAGAACGAGCGTGTTGGCCGCAATCCCAAGACCGGCGAAGAAGTGCCGATCCTGCCGCGCCGAGTGATGACCTTCAAGGCATCCAACGTGCTGAAGAGCCGCATCCTGCGTGCTCACCAGAACGGCAAGTCCAAGGCCGCCAAGTAGGCTGCCAGCTCCCGACAATCCGGTTGATAGCCTGGTGCGTGATTCGCGCCGGGCTTGAATGTTGTTGCCCAAAGCGCTGAAATGGATCACGAATCGTTTTTTGCGAAAGTGGCGACCATGGACAAGAGCCCCGACGCCTTCCGCACCATCAGTGAAGTGGCCGAAGACCTTGATTTGCCGCAGCACGTGCTGCGCTTCTGGGAAACCCGTTTTACCCAGATCAAGCCGATGAAGCGTGGCGGCGGCCGGCGATACTACAGGCCGCAGGATGTCGAACTGATCAAGGGCATCCGTCACATGCTCTACGAGCAGGGCTACACCATCAAGGGCGTGCAGAAGCTGCTCCGCGACAATGGCAACCAGTTCCTCGTCGCCATTGGCAGCGGCGACATGAAGGCCGTTGAGGCGATTGCCCAGCGCAAGCAGGCCGAAGCGCCCCTGACGCCGGCAGCGCAGCCGCGCGGGCCTGACGAAGAGATGCTGGTGGGCGAGGCGCGCGCCAAGCCAAGCCGCCGCTTCTTCGGGCTCGGCAAGGGCGACGACGAGGGGCCGGTGGCCGCTGATTCCAGCAAGCTGTCGCGCGACAACCGCGCCTTGCTGCAGGAGGCGCTGTTCGATCTCCTCGAATGCAAGCGCCTGCTCGACCAGGTTCGCTGACGCCCGCCAGGCTAACCAAAATATTCTGCTCGCGAATGAAGAAGTTTGGCGGGAGAGCCGCCGAATTGGGTTGACCGAAGCGGTCATATCAAGATACATCGCGACCGGTCCGGAGTGTAGCGCAGCCCGGTAGCGCACTTGACTGGGGGTCAAGGGGTCGTCGGTTCGAATCCGGCCACTCCGACCATTTTTCCCTTCCCCTAAATATCACCTGAGTTTGAACGGTTCACCGGCCGCCGTCAGGCGGTGGGCCGTGTTGCGCTGGTTCTCGGTTTCAATGCTTCTGTGAAATGAAGAACGCCACGGGCGCTGGGTGGCGTCCATGGCGTTGTCTGTGGGCAGGGGCGTGATAACGGCGCTGGATGCTAACTGGCCGAACCCACCATCACCGCTTCGATCTTGGCGCCGTTGTCATGCTGGTCGATGGCCACCCGCTTGCCGGGAGCCAGTTGCGGCGGGATCGCGACGTCGCGCGGGATGGTGAAGCTCTCGCCATTGGTGAGGGTGATGACGCGGACCGCTGGATTGAACTTGGCAACGGTGCCATCAACCTCGGTGGCAAGGGCTGCGCCCGACATGAGCGTGAGGGCGGATGCGGCAAGGATGAGCTTTCTCATTGTACTTCTCCTATTGCTCTATGGCCAAGGATTGGATCCGGGAGGGAGACGCCAATTGCTTGGTGCAGAGAAGAAACGGCCTGCCGCTGGTTTGGTTCGGTAAACAACTAACACGAATAGCTCACGCGCTTTTGCTGAAGTCACGGTGTCGCACTGTCTTGAATTGCCGGCCGCCCGGTCGTCTTCAGGTCGAGGTTGGGAGCGGCCGGCCGGGTGCGCAAAAGCCATGGGCGCGAGGCGCCCATGGCTTCATGGTCTGCGCCGTGGCGGCGCTACATCATATCAGGGCCGGCCAACACGTTGCGGATCTGGTCGCCTTCGTCGTTGAAGAGGATCGAGATCTTTTCGCCAACCTTGACCGACGGCAGGGCGACATCGCGCGGAATGGTGTAGCTGTCGCCGCCCTGAAGCGTGATGACGCGGGTGTCGGCGTTGAAGCGGGTGACGACGCCGCTGGCGTCGGAGGCGAGGGCTGAGCCGGAGAAAAATGCGAAGGCGGCGGCTGCCAAGATGAGCTTGTTCATGATCGTTCTCCTGATGGGGTTGCGCGAGGTGCTGCGTTTGCTGCGGGACACCTTGCTGACACCATCAACTACGATCCGACGTCAGCGCTTGTTGCGTGCCGACAGGTAAACTCGAGACACGTTTCGATCACGCGAACTTGCCGCGCGGTATTGAAACTCTGGTGGCGGACTGCCGTTCGCGTGGGGCGCTTTCACAGCAACGGATTGGGCGTCGGGCAGGCGCGGAACGTAAGAAAAAGCCATGGGTGGGAGGACCCATGGCTTTTTGCTGAGGTGAGGCCAGCTTGTGGGGCAAGTCAGGCCATCAACGTTGTCCCGCCTTAGCGGAGAACGGCATTGACCTTGTCGCCTTCGCCGTTGAGCTGGATCGATACCTTTTCGCCAGCCTGGATCGCCGGGATGGCGACGTCGCGCGGGACGGTGTAGCTCTGGCCACTCTCGAGCGTAATGACGCGCGCGCCTTCGTTGTACGTAGCAACAACGCCGCTAGCGGACGAAGCAAATGCAGCACCAGACATCATGGCGAAAGCCGAAGCGGCGAGGATGATCTTCTTCATTGTTTTAGTCCTTTCAATGTTCTGTAGCGGATCGACGATTTGTTGTTTTGTCTTTTCGCTTACAACGGACAGATAGGCACCTATCTTTCCGATTTCCATAGGTTGGTCGGTCACTCTGAGTCACAAAGCAGTCACGCCGAGTTGAGCCGGCAAACAGGTGCCGGGCCGTTCACAAATCGGCGCGATTGTGCGCAACGGCCCGGGCTCGATGATGAGTCTTCCCGCTGCCGCCGAGTCGGATGGCCATCACGGTCCAGACGTGGATGTGGAGGGTGGGGGCAAAGACTTGCCGGATGGGAGGCATACGTTCGGGTGAAAGCCATCAAGGGCAGCGAGGTGTGCCGCGACGACGGTTCAACGGCCCGCGTGCAGGGCACGTTGCGTGACCGTGCACGCCGTACCGGAAAAACAAAAAAAGCCACGGGTGGGAGGGCCCGTGGCTTTTCTGAGGTATAGGCAGTCTAGGGATAGGCAAGCTTCCGCTTAGCGGAGGACGCCCTGGACCTTGTCGCCTTCGTCGTTGAGCTGGATCGATACCTTCTCGCCGGTCTGGATCGACGGGATAGCAACGTCACGCGGAACCGAGTAGCTCTGACCGCTTTCGAGCGTAATGACGCGAACGGCCGGGTCGAACTTGGCAACAACACCTTCGGCGGACGAAGCAAATGCTGCACCAGACATCAGAGCGATTGCCGAAGCTGCGAGGATGATCTTCTTCATGGGGGTAGTCCTTTCTTTTTTCGGTAGCGAGGTGGCTATTTTTGTTTTGCCGTCTCGCTGACCACTGTGAGATAGGCGCCTACCTTTCCGATTGCCATAGGCGGATCGGTCACTCTGATTCACAAAGCGGTCACGCTGAGTTGAGCCGGCAAACCGGTGCCGGACCGTTCACAAAACGAGAATCTTGTGTGCAACGGCAACAGTCGCCGGCGAGTCAGAAGGCGGGTGAGCCCAGGGTGCGCTGGTGGCGGGCTTCGAGCGCGATCGAGCCCCAGATCAGGCCGAGCAGCAGGTAGAAGTGGCGCCAATGGTCGGTGTCGATGACCGTGCCAAGCGCGATGTGGCCAAGGAAGACGACGTAGGCCGACAGCAGGTAGGGCTGCCAGGGCCGGTTGCGCAGCAGGATGCGGAACCCGGCGGCGACGGTCCAGACGATCAGCATGAAGTAGCTGGCAAAGCCGAGCCAGCCATAGTCCATCAGCGTCTTGAGCCAGATGTTATGTGTGTCCTCGCCATAGATCTGGCCGAACACCAGCGCTCCGATGCCGAATGGCTTCTCGGTCGCCAGGAGGAAGCCGATTGCGTAGCGGGCGAAGCGGCCGAGGCGCGCGCCGTCATAATCCTGGACGAGCTGGGCGCGCGTGGTGAACAGTTCGGCGATGCTGGGGATCTGCAGCACGATCAGCAGCGCGACGGTCAGCAGTGCAATCGCCGCGATGCTCATCACCACGATCCGCAGGCGGAACTTGCCGCTATCGCTTTGCAGGAACAGGAAGCCGGTGAGCAGGATGGCCGAGGCGCCGAACAAGCCCCAGGCGCCGCGCGAGAACGACAGGAAGATGCCGCCGGTGACGATGAGCAGTGGCACTGCGTAGATCGCCATCTTGAGCGGATTGCCTGTCAGCACGCGGTAGAGCAGGTAGATGCCGGGCAAGGTGAGGAAGGGCCCGAAAACGTTCGGGTCCTGGAAGGCGCCGGCGGCGCGGCCGTATTTGGTGAACATCTCCGCCCCGGGCACGGCACCGAAATAGCCCAGCATGCCAAGCACCGAAGTGACCACGGCTGACGCCACCCAGGACAGGAAGATCACCCTGAACAACCTCGGGTCGGCTTCGGTGACCGCGGCGAAGAAGATCGCAGTCAAGCCGAGGAACAGCGACACCGCGAGATAAAGCGGGGTGTTCATCAGGTCCGCCATCTGCGTCATCGCAATCATGCCGCCGATGTTGAAGGTTATGATCAACACGAGCAGCGGGGTGATGGCGCGCGAAATGCGCAGGCCGAACAGCGACCAGACCGCGATCAGCCCGGCCATGTAGAGCTCGTAAGGTGCCGGCTCGCGGATGACAAAGCCCGACAGCAATACGCCCAGCGCAATGGCGCCGGTGGAGACGAGCCCGATCAGCTTGGCGTTGATCGCGGCTCGCGGCAGATCATAGCTGATCGCGCTCAATAGGCGTTTTCCGTGTCGAGCAGGCGGATCGGCGTCAGGAAGAGGATCTTGATGTCGAACCAGAGCGACCAGTTCTCGATGTAATAGAGGTCGAACTCGGTGCGCTTGCGGATCTTCTCGTCAGTGTCCATCTCGCCGCGCCAACCGTTGATCTGGGCCCAGCCGGTGACGCCGGGCTTCACCTTGTGGCGGGCGAAGTAGCCGTCGACCACTTCATTGTAGAGCAGGTTGTGCGACTGCGCGGCGATGGCGTGCGGGCGCGGGCCGACCAGGGACAGGCTGCCGAAGAGCGAGTTGAAGAACTGCGGCAGCTCGTCGATCGAGGTCTTGCGGATGATGCGGCCGACACGGGTGACGCGCGGGTCGTTCTTGGTCACGGTCTTTTTCGCCGAGGGATCGGACAGCTCGGTGAACATCGAGCGGAACTTGTAGACCTCGATGACCTCGTTGTTGAAGCCGTGGCGCTTCTGCTTGAACAGCACCGGGCCCTTGCTGTCGAGCTTGATGGCGATCGCCGTTGCCAGCATGACAGGCGAAAAGACGACGATGCCGAACAGGCTGAAGATGATGTCGAAGGCGCGCTTGGCGACCGAATCCCAGTCGTTGATCGGCTTGTCGAAGATGTCGAGCATCGGCACGGCGCCGATGTAGGAATAGGAGCGTGGCCGGAACTGCAACTGGTTGGAATGCGCCGACAGCCGGATATCGACGGGCAGCACCCACAGCTTCTTGAGCAACTGCAGCACCCTGGTTTCAGCCGTCAGCGGCAGCGACACGATCAGCATGTCGATGCGTGCGATGCGCGCGAATTCCAGCAACTCGGAGACTGTACCGAGCTTGGGATAGCCGGCGACGATCGGGGGCGAGCGCCTGTCGTCGCGGTCGTCGAAGATGCCGCAGATGCGGATGTCGTTGTAGGGCTGCTGCTCGATCGACCGGATCAGCACCTCTGCGGCCTTGCCGCCGCCGACGATGACCGCACGGCGTTCCATGCGCCCGTTGCGGGCCCAAAGCCGGATGAAGCGCGCCATGATCAGGCGCTGGCAAACCAGCAGCGCCAGCCCGATGACGAACCAGCCACCGAACAGCAGGCGGGAAAACTCGGCCGACACCTTCATGAAGAAGGCGGTGACCGCCATCAGGGCGAAGGTGGTGGCCCAGCAAAGCGCCATGCGCCCCAGCGAGACGCCCGGCCGCATCAGTGACTGCAGCTGATAGCAGTCCATGATTTCGAAAAAGATGATCGCAGCCACCGAAGCGGCCAGGATGACGAGCGGATATTGCCAGCTGAGATGGCCGAGAAAACCGACGTGGTAGGCGTAGATCACCAGACCAGTGACAAAAAGCATGCCGAATTCGGTCAGGCGCAGGATGCCGCTGAGCATGACAGGGGACATGGTGTCGCGACGGTACTGCGCTGCCACCTCTTGCGCGACATTGCTCAGCTTGGCCTTGTCGGATGGCTTGCCGTCGCCGTCAGCCGCCTTGACGGCTTCCGGGGTGAAGCGGCGCTTTGGGTCGAAGTTGTTCATCGTCGTCGATCTGTTGGCCGGTCGCCCGTTTGCCAGATTGACATATCAAAGATGAGCTAAGAAACCCTTGAACAACAAAATTGTCTTGTAGCGTACTTCAGGCACGGTTTTTCGGAAGCGCGGAGAAGTAGGCTTTTTCGACTTCCCGGGCCATCACGTCTACGCCGAAGCGTGCTTTCAGCTCGGCGAGGTCGGGCATCGCGGCTGCATAGGCCGCAGGCGACTGGAATGCCTCGATCATCTTCAGGCTGATTTCGCCTGCGTCGGGATTTACCAGCGCCGGGGACTCGGCCCCAAGGATTTCCGGAATGCCACCAACTGATGTGGCCACGATCGGCTTGCCGGCGGCGAGTGTCTCGAGAACGATGTAAGGCATGGCCTCGGCGCGTGACGGCACGACGACGAAGCGGGCAAGGGCAAATGCCTGGCGTGCCGGCATCGGCGCCAGGAATCGGATATTGCCGTTAAGTTCGAGCCTAGCGACCTGTGCGTGGTAGCGCGGCAGGTGCTCGCCGTCGCCGACCATCACCGCGGTGACGTCGCGGTCGAGCTTTTGCCGCGCAGCGTTGACGGCGTCGATGAACATGTCGGGACCCTTCAGGTCGCGCATCATGCCGATATAGAGAAAGTCGGCGGCATCAGGCTGTGCTGCCACCGGCTCGAATTCCGCGTCGCGCAGGCCGTTGTAGACCAGGCTGTTGGGCACGCGCGGCCTGCCGACCTTGCGGATGAACGTGCCGCGCTCATACTCCGAGACGAAAAGCAGGTGGTCGGTGAAGCGCTCCATCAGGCGTTCCAGCCCGAAGAACAGCTTCCCGGTCATCGTCCTTTCGTCATAGTGCAGAGAGCCGCCATGCGGCGAATAGAGGCGGGCCACGCAATACCTTGAAACCCGCAACAGTGAGCCGAACGCACGGGCATAGGCACCACCTTTGGCGCCGTGCCCATGCAGCACGTCCGGCCGCAATTCCTTGATGATCTTGTATGTGCGCCAGCCGTCGGCGATGTCGCCGGGCCCGATATGACGCTGCATTGACGTGCGCCGGATGCCAAGCGCCAGCATCGGCTGGATCGCCTCGAACAGGCGCTCCTCATGCTCGCCGCCGGTGGTCGAATCGCAAATGATACCGACCTGGTGCCCTGCGGCCACCTGGGCTTCGGTCAGATCGCGTACATGCCTGAAGATGCCGCCTACCGGCGACCTGAAGCAATGGACGATCCTGAGCTGGCGGGGCGGGGTCTGCTGCACGGCGGCTTAGAACAGCCGCTCGCGGACATAGATCGTGTCGCCGGGCAGCAACGGGTCGGTGGTCAGCACGCGGCCGGTCATCACCTTGCCGTTGATGTCGCGGGTGATGTCGACATTGCCCTGGTTGGCGCGGGCGCTGTAGCCGCCGGCCATGGCCACGGCCTTCTGCACGGTCAGGCCGGGGACATAGGAGTATTGCCCGGCAGCTCCCACTTCGCCCATGACAAAGATCGGCCGGTAGCGATCGACCTCGACCGAAACGTCGGGGTCGCGCAGGTATCCCTGGCGCAACTTGGCGGCCAGTGCCTTCTCCACTTCCTGGGCGGTGAAGCCGCGTGCCGGCACGCCGCCGACGAGCGGGAAGGAGATGTAGCCAGATTGGTCGACGCTATAGGTGTTGGTCAGGCCTTCCTGTTCGAAGACGGTGACGCGGATGCGGTCGCCGGCGCCGAGGCGGTAGGGCTGGTCGAGCACTTCATGAAAGGCGGCCGGCGCGGGGCGATAGCTCGAGCAACCGCTGACAACCAACATGGCTGCGAGAAGCGCATGGCAAATGGGAAGGGAGCTTTTCATTTCTGCAGACACACCTTCGACGGCTTGCCGCCACGCAGCGGAATATTGGTTCGCGCCAGTTATCGACTTGTTAGGGTTAATGCCCGGTAAAGGGCGCGCTCATCTTGCATGGCCTGGGTTGTATATGAGGCCGCGCTGTTAACGCATGGGTTACCATGTTTGTTTACCGTGCAGTCTGCTCAGTCTCGGAGTAGGAACTGCATGTCTGGCGTCCAATCCACTGCCGGTGATGTCGATGTCGATCTGCGTCAGCTCTTCGCCAGTCTTGCGAGGAACTGGCTGCGCCTGGTGCTGTTTTCGGTTGCCGTCACCGCTCTTGCCTTCGTTCTGACCTCGCTGGCGACGCCGAAATACCGCGCCGAGACCCGGCTTTTGATCGAAACGCGCGAGTCCGTCTTCACGCGGCCCGACGGCAGCGGCGAAAACGAGCGGCCGATCCTCGACGAGGAGGGGGTGACGAGCCAGGTAGAGGTCGTCGGTTCGACCGACATCCTCAAGCAGGTTGCCAAGAAGCTCGATCTCGCCAGCCTGCCGGAGTTCGACGCCGCTTCGGAAATGTCGACGATTTCGCGCCTGCTGGTCATCGCTGGGCTCAAGAGCGATCCCAACGAACTGCCGCCCGAAGAGCGTGTGCTCAAGGCGTTCCGCGAACAGCTGACCGTCTACCGCGTTGAAAAATCGCGTGTCATCGTCATCCAGTTCTCTTCGGCCGATCCGAAGCTTGCCGCAGCGGTGCCCAATGCCATCGCCGAGGCCTATCTCGATTTCCAGCGCGGCTCCAAGCTTGAGTCGAGCACCGAGGCGACCGACTGGCTGAAGCCCGAGATTGCCGACCTCAACAAGCGCGTCAGGGATGCCGAGTCCAAGGTTGCCAGCTTCCGCTCGCAGTCCGACTTGCTCGTCGGGCAGAACAATTCGGCGCTCGCCACCCAGCAGCTGTCCGAGCTCTCCAGCGAGTTGTCGCGTGTTCGTGCCAGCCGTTCGGCCGCCGAGGCTACGGCCCAGAGCGTACGCCAGGCATTGAGGAGCGGCGGCTCGATCGATGCCATCCCTGAGGTGCTGTCGTCCGGCCTCATCCAGCGCCTGCGCGAGCGTCAGATCCAGCTGCGGACCGACATCGCCGATCTTTCGACGACGTTGCTGCCCAACCATCCACGCATCAAGGCACTCAACTCGCAGCTCGCCGACCTCGACGCGCAAATCCGGTCGGAGGCCGAAAAGGTTCTTGTCGGACTGGTCAATGAGGCCAATGGCGCCGACCTTCGCGAAAAGCAGCTTGTCGCCGACCTCAACAGGTTGAAGGTGGAATCCGGGCGCGTCTCGGAAGAAGAGGTCGAACTGCGCGCCCTCGAGCGCGAGGCAGCCGCCCAGCGGGCGCTGCTCGAATCCTATCTTACCCGTTACCGCGAAGCTGCCTCGCGCCAGGACCGCAACTATTTGCCGGTTGACGCACGCGTGTTTTCGACCGCCATCGTTCCGTCCGAAGCCTATTTCCCCAAGGTTGTCCCGATAGTTGGCGCAGCCTTTGTCGGGTCTCTGCTCCTGATGGCTATCTTCACCTTGCTGCAGGAACTGTTCTCCGGCCGCGCCATGCGACCCGCAGCCGGCGCCCGCGTCGCCCCTGTCACGCAGGTGGCGATGCCGGTGCGCCGCGCCGCCAGCCTGCCGGAAGAAGACGCAGCCCAGGCCTGGGTCGAAGACGAAGAGCCGGCTGTCGCCGTGCAGCTCGACACCGCAGACGCCGATGGCGAGCCACAGACACTGGTCGATGCGCAGTGCGACCATGATACACAGTCCGATTCTGACGTGGCCCAGGAGACTGTCGCTGCACCGGCCCATGGCGGTATCAGCATCGAGACGGCGGCGGAGAAGCTCATCGCGGGCGGTGCGGCGCGTGCCATCTTCGTTTCGCCGGAAGGCGACGATGCTGCGGCGACCGCAGTGCTGGTTGCGCGCGAGGTTGCCGATTCCGGTCTGCGCGTGTTGCTGCTCGACCTCACGGCCTCAGGTGCCGCGGCTGGGCCGATGCTCGACGGTGGCCGATATCCCGGCATCACAAACCTTCTGGCCTCCGAAGCCCAGTTCACCGACGTCATCCGTGCCGACCACTATTCGGATTGCGATGTCATGCCGGTTGGCACGGCCGATCCGGCACGCGCCATGCGTGCCGCCGACCGCCTGCCGATCATCATGGAATCGCTGACGACCGCCTATGATCTCGTCGTGGTCGAATGCGGTCCGGCCGACGCCGGCGAAATCACGCGCCTTGTCGGCGACGGCACCGAGGTGCTGGTAAGCTTCCTGCACCATGACGACGAGATTGCCTATGTGGCCGACGGCCTGCGCGCTGGTGGCTACGAGGACGTCATCCTGGTGACTCCGGTCGGCCATGACTTGCCGACGACGCCGGAGCCAACCCGGTCGGCTGCCTGACTTAATCTTCTTCGGTTGGTGCCGCGGCCGGCTTGCCGCGCATACCTGAGCGCAATCTCTTGATCAGCGCCCACAGCCTGTCGTTGTTCTTGACGGTGGCCTTGGCGCGCGACAGCGACCTCAGGCCAAGCGCATAGATGCGGCCTTTGGCCGTCAGCGGCACCAGCACATCGGCATGCAGGATCTCGAGGTCGCACCATTGGCGCTTGTAAGGCTCGTCGCCGACGCTGAAATCGTAGACACCGAATCCCTGGCCGCAGGCTTCCGATATGTTGTCGAAGAACAGGTATTCGCCGGGGCTGGCATAGGCCAGTTCGTCATCGGCAATCGCGCCGAACTCGCAGACCAGGCGATTTCCCGCGCGGCTCGATCCGGTGACCGCTCGATACTTGCCGCCGACCTCTAGCCCGTGCAGCACGAAGGACGGATTTTCCCGTGCGAGGGCTCCTACGAACAGCTTGCGAAAGAAGCTCCGCACGTTGGTGTCGGCAAACACGTCGGTGATGCCCATGGCACCGAACCGCTGCTCCTTCATGGCGTAGAACGCGTCGAGCATGGCGTTGGCCTCGGCAGTCGTCGTCGCCATCGTGCGCCGCGCGCCGCCAAGGGCGTCGTATTTTCGCTCCTGGCTGCGATGCCGCTTACGCTTCTTCTTGCCGCTGGTTCGCGTCAGCACGCGCTCGAAGCCGCCGTCGAGATCGACGGCAAGGGCCACATTCGGGCTCGGCGTCGACCGCAGCTTGAGCAGTGGATTGGGCAGGCCCTTGAGATCGCGGATCAGGCGGTCGAAGGCGACCAGATCGATGTCCGGCCGGGCCTTGCCGATCGAATGGATCAGAACGCCGATATCATCGGCCTTGGCCGCCGCCAGCCAGTTCTTGTCTGTGGCCGGAAAGTTGCCGTTGGCATGCTTGCCGCCCAGGAACCTGGCGATACGGAACGGTCCTTCGCGGACGACTTCAAGTGCAATCGACATCACCGGGCGCCCGTTGGCGCTCAAGGTGGCCAGGAGGGCGTCGGGCTTGCTGGCATCGATCCAGGCAGCAACCCATTCCGGGCTCTGTGCCGGCGCATGGGTGTTGGTGAACTTGCCGTAGGCGCTCAACGCATCGCTCGAAGCCGCCAGCGCAACTGCCGTCGTCGCGATGCCGGTGGTGGCAGCGTGACGGAGCAAGGTATTGTTTTCGCTGGGGGCAGTAGCGTCAACCATACTTCAATCCTTGCCGGTTATTGATCGGCACAAAGGGAGCATTCCTCGGTATGCTCGACGCCACCAAG
This sequence comes from Aminobacter sp. LjRoot7, assembly GCF_964252895.1. Classification (NCBI taxonomy): domain Bacteria; kingdom Pseudomonadati; phylum Pseudomonadota; class Alphaproteobacteria; order Hyphomicrobiales; family Phyllobacteriaceae; genus Aminobacter; species Aminobacter sp. LjRoot7. The sequence goes on along the minus strand of NZ_CAXUPX020000004.1, from coordinate 338,581 downwards.
CCTAGGCGCCAAAGGTGAAGGAATGATCGACATAGCCAGAAAGCTGGCTTTCCTGCTGATCGGATATGGTGGGCTTGGCGCGCTGGCCAAGCCGTTGGTGGGTGGCGTCGGCGTTATCCTGATGCTGCACCGGGTGACTGCCTGTCTTGACCGGCCCGACGGCCCAAATCGTCACCTGACGATTACGCCAGGGTTCCTCGATGTGCTCATCAGCGAGATGAAGCGGCTCGGCTACGCCTTCGTCTCGATGGATGAAGTCGTCGCTCGCCTGCGTTCAGGCCGCAGTGCAGGGCCGTTCGCCGCGCTCACCGCCGACGATGCCTACCGCGACAATCTGATCGAGGCGCTGCCGGTTCTCGAAAGCCATGGCGCACCCATGACCATCTATGTTGCGCCGGGGCTCACCTCGGGCGCCGCCGACCTGTGGTGGGAGGTTCTCGATGCGATCGTCGAGGCTGGCAAACCGCTGACGGTTACGATCACGGGCAAGCAGCGCACGCTCGATTGCGTCACGCCCGCGGACCGCAACAGCGCATTCCTTGAACTGTCGGAGTGGCTGACTTCCGAAGTGTCGGAAGAAGAGCAGCGGCAGGTGCTGCGCAGCCTTGCCGAACAGGCCAGCGTCGACGCCTCGGCTCCGAACCGGAAACTGTTGATGGACTGGACCGAGATCAGGCGGGCCGCGAGCCATCCGCTGGTCACGATCGGGGCCCATACCGTGCATCACTGCAATCTCAAGCGACTCGAAGCCGGCAAGGCGCTGCGCGAGATGCACCGCTCACGCAGCCTGATCGAGGCCGAGTTGGGCGCCGCACCGCTGCACTTCGCCTATCCTTACGGCTATGCCGCAGCGGCAGGAATGCGCGAGACCCATCTGGCGCGCGAGGCGGGCTTCGTGTCGGCTGTCACGACACGGCACGGTGTCCTGGTGCCAGGCCATTCCGCGCACTTGCACGCGCTGCCGCGGCTTTCGGTCAACGGCCGCTATCAGGACCTCGCATCGATGCGCGCCATGCTGTCTGGCGCGACGACCTTGATCACCAATGGCGGTCGCAGGCTCGTGACTGTGTAGGCTTTAGCGGCTGGCGGTCTTGGATGGCTTGACCATCCATTTGATGATCCACATCGCCGGCAGGATCCAGAGAAGGCCGCTGAGGAAGAAGAACAGCAGGTGGGTGACCGGGCCTGATTGCGACAGCTGGGCAACCGCCACCATGGTTGCAATCAGCGCGTAGACGATGACCAGCAGCACCAGCAGCACGGTTCCGATCAGCTTCTTGACGCGCACGGGCATTTCTTCATCCTTTGTCCAGGCTTCGCATAGTCGCTCTGGCCAGCCGGTGCAACCGGGTAGGGTGGTCGGCGCGACTGCGTGTCGCGTGGGCCGAACTTGCCAGCGGGGCCATCATGGTCCACCAGTCCCGCGGTTTCGAATGAGCCGGGAACGAATGCCATGTCAGCCATGACCAACACCGCCGCACCGCTTGCCGAGCGCAACAGGGAGCTGCGCAACCGCACGCTCGTTCGCGGCTGGCTTTATCTAGTGCTGCTGGTCCTGTTCGCGCTGGTCATGGTCGGAGGCGCCACGCGCATGACCGGCTCCGGGCTCTCCATCACCGAATGGAAGCCGATCCACGGCGTCATTCCGCCGCTCAACCAGGCCGAATGGCAGGAAGAGTTCGAAAAGTACCAGCAGATTCCGCAATACGAACAGATCAACAAGGGCATGACCGTTGACGAGTTCAAGGGCATTTTCTGGTGGGAATGGGCTCACCGCCTGCTTGCCCGCGGCGTCGGCTTCCTCGTCGCCATCCCGCTCGCCTTCTTCTGGATCTCGGGTCGCCTCGAGCGGCGCCTGAAGCCGCGCCTCGTCGGCCTGCTGGCGCTGGGCGGCTTCCAGGGCTTTATCGGCTGGTGGATGGTCGCCTCAGGGCTGTCGGAGCGTGTGTCGGTCAGCCAGTACCGGCTGGCGATCCATCTCACCTTTGCCTGCATCATCGTCACCGCTGTCACCTACCTCGCGCGCGGCCTTGCGACCTATTCCGAGGCGCCGGCGGACCGCCGCATCCAGCGCTTCGCGGGCATCATGGTGCTGCTGGTGATGTTCCAGATCTATCTCGGCGCGCTGGTTGCGGGCCTGCATGCCGGCCTCAGCTACAACACTTGGCCGCTGATGGACGGCGCCATCATCCCGGGCGACCTGCTGGTCATCGAACCGGTCTGGCGCAATTTCTTCGAAAGCCCCAAGACTGTGCAGTTCGTCCACCGCATGTTTGCCTACACGGTGCTGGTCGTGGCGCTCTGGCACGCCTTTTTGACCATGACGCAGGTGCCGCGCACGACCCATTCGCGCCGCGCCTGGGTGCTGGCCCTGCTGATCGTTGGGCAGGCGGCGATCGGCGTCGGTACCTTGCTTATGCAGGCGCATATGCACTGGGCGCTGCTGCATCAGGGCTTTGCGCTGATCGTGCTGATCTTCGCCACGGCCCATTGGCGCGCGACCAAGGGGGCCTATCCCCTCGAAAACGACGTCGCCATCAGAAGCTAGCGCGCACCGCCCTGACAGCCGCGACGACGGACAGCTCGCTCGCCTCGTCCTCGTCGTTCTCGTCCTCGGCATGCCAGGACGACGATAGGCAGCCCCAGGCGATGGCGTGATCCAGGATGGCATCAGGGCGTTGGCCCAGCGTTTTGGCGAAAACCTCGGCCATGTAAGCGATGCGCTGCGGATCGATACAGAGGTCGTCGTGCCGGTCGAGCGGGTTGTAAAAGAAGTTCGCCGCGTCGAAACCGGGATCGCCAAGGATGCCCTTGGGATCGATGACGAGCCAGCCGCGTTCGCCGCGCAGGATGTTGTCGTGGTGCAGGTCACCGTGCAACACGCGCAGCTCGTGCGGATTGGACAGCAACCGATCTGCGATGACCGCGGCGTCCCGGTAGGGGCTTTCCAGCCCGGCATCGCGATCCAGCTCGGCCTTCTTGAACAGGCTGGAGAAGCGCTCCCGCAGCGGCTGCAGATCGGCGGGAGGCGGGATGTCGGACGGCGAGAACAGCCGCGCCATCACCTCGTTGGCGATGTCGGTGGCGTGGCGGTCGCCATGTTCGTTCAGTTCATCGACAAGCAGCCGGTCGCCGGCATATTCGAGCAGCATGTTGTGCCCCTCGAAGCCGAGCAGGCGCACGGCTCCAATGCCGTCGCGCCAGCTGAGATAATGCGCGCCGCGCAGCTCGTCAGCGACGTCGTCGAACGGCTTCAGCGCCTTGACCACCGCCGGCTTGCCGTCGGCCAACCGCACCTTCCAGATGCGGCTGGAAAACGTTTCGGCAATGAGCTGGGGATCGCTGACTTCCCAGCGATCTGAAAAGACAGCCTGATCCATCCTAGTGCTTGAGCCCGAGCATCAGGTCCATGTTCTGGACGGCAGCACCCGAGGCACCCTTGCCGAGATTGTCGAGCAGCGCCACGAGGTTGACCTGACCCTGGCCTTCGGTGCCGAAGACATAGAGCTTCATGCCGTCCGTGTCGGCGAGCTCGGTCGGGTCAAGCCGGTCGAGCTTGGCACTGACCGCCAGCGGCACGACTTCGACGATGTCCTGTCCTGCATAATGCGCGGCAAGCGTGGCGTGGATGCTGCCGATCGACGCCGAGCCATTGAGGTCGGCGAGATGCAGCGGAACCTGGACGATCATGCCCTGGGCAAAACGGCCGACCGAAGGCGCGAAGATCGGGCGCCGCTCGAGCAGGCCATGCTGCTTCATCTCGGCGACGTGCTTGTGCATCAGCGGCAGGCCATAAAGGAAGTGCGGCGACGCGATGTGGTCGGGACGCGAGGCGTCTTCCATCTGGCCGATCATCTGCTTGCCGCCACCCGTGTAGCCAGAAACGGCGTTGACGCTGACCGGATAGTCGGCGGGCAGGGTGCCGGCCGCAACAAGCGGGCGGATCAACGAGATCGCACCGGTCGGATAGCAGCCGGGGTTGGCGACCAGCCGCGCATCGGCGATGCGCTTGCGCTGGGCTGCGTCCATCTCGGCAAAGCCGTAGGCCCAGTCAGGGTGGACGCGATGCGCCGTCGACGTGTCGATGATGCGGGTCGAGTTGTTGCCCTCGAGGATGTGCACTGCTTCCCTGGAGGCATCGTCGGGCAGGCAGAGGATGGCGACATCCGCCTCATGCAGGCGCTCGGCCCTGAGGTCGACGTTGCGGCGTTCGGCTTCCGGGATCGACAGCACGGCGAGGTCGGCGCGGGCAGCGAGTCGCGTGCGGATCTGGAGGCCCGTGGTGCCGTGTTCGCCGTCGATGAAGATTTTCGGTTTCATTGTTCTGCCGTCCGTCGAAAAATTCGTTATTTCAGTCAGTTATGGCCAAATTCGGACTCAGGTCCGCAAGCCCTTGATTCAGTGCCTCAGGCCTTGTCGCGCGCCTTCTTCTCGGCCAGCAGGCCGAGATAATACATGGCGACCGTCGAGCCAGCGATTGCCGTAATATCGGCATGGTCATAGGCCGGTGCAACCTCGACGACGTCGGCGCCGACGATGTCGATCTGGGTCATCTGGCGCAGCACCGACAGGATCTTGGCCGAGGACGGGCCTCCTGCCACCGGCGTGCCTGTTCCAGGCGCATAGGCCGGGTCGAGGCAGTCGATGTCGAAGGTGACGTAGGTCTTCTTGCCGCCGGTGCGTTCGGCGATCGCATAGGCGATGTCGGCGGCGCGCATCTCCTCGACCTCGTGGCCGTAGAGTATCTTGATGCCGCAATCGTCGGGCGCATGCGTGCGGATGCCGATCTGGATCGAGCGGTCGGGATCGATGATGCCGTCCTTGACAGCTCGCGCCACGAACGAGCCGTGGTCGATGCGCTTGCCGTCGTCGGGCCAGGTGTCCTGGTGGGCGTCGAACTGCACCAGCGCCATCGGCCCGTGGATCGCCGCATGCGCTTTGAGCACCGGCCAGGTGACGAAATGGTCGCCGCCAAGCGTCAGCAAGAAGGCGCCCGATTTCAGAATCTTCGCCGCCTCGCGTTCGATCGTCGCCGGTGTCTTCTGGTGGTTGCCGCTGTCGAGCAGACAGTCGCCATAGTCGATGACCGAGAGGTCGTCGAACAGGTCGCGGTTGAACGGGTATTGCGGATCACAGTCGAAGATCGCTGAGGCGCGGCGGATGGCCTGCGGGCCGAAGCGCGCGCCTGGCCGGTTGGTGACAGCGGCGTCGAAGGGGATGCCCCAGACGACCGCGTCGGCACCGGCGACGTTCTTCGAATATTTGCGGCGCATGAAGGACAATGCCCCTGCATAGGTCGGATCACCCGAGCGCCCCTTGGGGGTGCGTGCGGTAAAGGCGTGATCGATCGACGAAGAGGGCATGGGCAGTCTCCTTATTCAGTCTTTCGGAATTTCGAGGCGCAAGAACTACAGAAGCCTGAACCAACATGCCAGCCCCATGGCGAATTGCGTGTGACAGCTGCATTCATCGCCCTGTCATCGACCTTTCACGCCCATGTCATCGCCGCCTTCTAGGTCGTTCCAGGCATATCAAGCCATGGAGCGATTCCCATGCGGGCAGTTCTGGCAGGTGCAGTCTCGGTCTTGCTGACCCTCGGCCTGGCGACATCAGGCCATGCCGGTTCTCGTTCCGAAGAAATCCTCGCGCGCTTCGAAAACGCCAATCAGTGGCGCGACCATGTGATGGTCGTGGCGCACAGGGCAGGCGGCCTGCAGGACGGCAAGCGGCGCTTTGCCGAAAACTCCATCGCCGCCCTGCGCGATGCGATCTCGCTCGGTGCCGAGATGGCCGAGATCGACATCCGCCGCTCCGCCGACGGCGAACTGATCGTCATGCATGACAGTTGGCTCGACCGCACCACCGACTGCAAGGGCGAGGTCGTCACCCGTGCCATGGACGAACTCAGAAAATGCCATCTCGTCGTCGAAGGCACCGGCAATGTCACGGCTGAGTCTGTGCCGACGCTGCGGGAATATCTCGCGGTCGCCAAGGGCAAGATCCTGGTCAATCTCGATAACAAGCTCGACACCGCCGACCTCGTCGACATGGTTGCGCTGGCACGCGCCATGGAGATGGAGGAGCAGGTGGTGGTCAAGGCGAACCTGTGGAATGCAGATCGCGTCGCCACCGTGAAGGCGACGATGGCGCGGGTTGGGCAGGGCTTCCAGTTCATGCCGATCATGGCCGACGACGCCGTGCGGGACCCTGCCTTCGTCGAGGCGTCAGGCAAGGCCTTTGCCGCCAATGCCGTGGAGATGATCGCCTGGCGTGGCGATGCCGAAAAGATGACAGACACTGGCGGGCCGCTGTTTTCGTCCAAGGTCAAGGCAACGGCCGTTCGCGGCAACTGGCACATCTGGGTCGACACCCACGCCATCGTCAACAAGCCGGGCGGCTATCTCTCCGGCGGCCGCGGCGATGAGCTGGCGGTTGCGGCAGGCTTTCCCAACGAGGTGTTCGGCTTTTGGGCCGAACGCGGCGCGACGATGATTCAGACCGACGAACCAAGGGCTGCGATCAACTGGCTGGCCGCCAACGGCTATCGCGTGCCTTATGCCGAGCTCGACAAGTCAGTGGCCTCTGTCGCTGCGGGCACCTCTAAGGCGCCGGGCAACTGACTACGTGAGGCGGTAGCGTGATTCCACCTGCAGGCTGGTGGTTAGCGATTGTAGTATGATGTCGTCGAAGTCGGATAATTTGCAGCAGCTCGTGAAGTGACGCTCGGCGATCGATTGGTCAATTCGCGCAGTATTATAGTGCCTCGACCTGAGATTGACGCAAGAATTCCATTTCAATTTCGATCGAGCAATGTATTTTGCGCCGATGCTATCTAATGGGGCGCGTAGTGACGGAAAACCAGTTGAGTTTGGAAGAGCAGTTTGGAGAAGCTCGCTCTGTTTTTGAATCCTTTTCAGGAAACGTTGCAGGATTACTGCAGACCCTCTGCTTGGCAGAGGGAATAGAGTTTTTGCAGATCGAGAGCAGAACCAAGACCGCCGAGAGTTTTAAGGATAAGATAGGAAGGCCAGAAAAGAAAGGTAAATATAAATCAATTGGCGATATCACAGACATTTCTGGAATAAGAATAATATCATACTACCAGAAGGATGTCGATAGAATTTGTCGGATAATAGAGGAGAATTTTGACGTAGACAAGGAGAATTCTACAGACAAGAAGAGGGTTATGGATGCGGATAGATTTGGGTATCTGTCTGTCCATTATGTAGTTAAGCATAGTAAGTTGCGGAGCGGGCTTCCAGAAAACCGCCCGTTTTCAGGGATGGTGGCTGAAATACAGGTTAGAACAGTTCTGCAGCATGCGTGGGCGGTTCTTGATCGTCGATTGAGGTATAATAGTAAAAATGAGGTCCCTGAGGCTGTAAAGCGAAAGCTGTTTTTGGTAAGTGCAAAATTGGAAGACGCAGATGAGAATTTGTCCGAGATCGACAGTCGAGTATCTCTTCTTCGCGCGCAATACGCAGAGGAAATATCTCGAAAAGAGCTTGTGACCGAGATTAACCGTGATTCATTGGAAGTTTTTATTCAAAATAGCCCTTCTGTTGCGAAGATATGGGTTGCAGCGGAAAAGGCGGATATTGCATCAAGGATGAAGGTTAACTCTGATGACGGTGAACGTTCAATAGGTTATGCTATAAAGCTTTTCAAGGCGTTGGAAGTTAAAAGTATTCAGAATCTAGATAGGCTTATAAGTGATTCAGCCGTAGATATTGACCGAAAGCTTGGTGTTTTTTCTGAAGAAATAAAAAAGAATAACATAAGAATGAAGTATACAAAATACGGATTGATTAGGCTCGTACTTTGTCTTTCTGCAGATCAAAAAATTGCAAGATTGGTGGAAAAGAATAGTAGTTTTAGAGCTGAGACGATCGCTGCAATTCACCGTACGATACAAAGAATTCGATAGTATGAGCCGTTGCATTGGTCGTGGGCTTGCATTTTCAGCGCCATTTGACCGTAGAGGCGCCTTGGTATCGGTTGATGGAACCTACTTCGGCACTTGGTGACTTCTTTCACTGATGATTAGATTTCTTAGGAACTTTCCTTGTGTCGGCGCGCCAGGTTCCTGTGCCTTGTCATAGGCGCGCATCCAGCAGCTGTCGAACGAAGCTGCCCACTTGAGAAACTTGTTCGAAGCGGCCTCGGCCGGGCCAGAGAAAAAGGCCAAGGCGACTGCCGGTGCGAGCATGCGGACCATGGTGATCTCCACGGGGCGGTCTGGAACAGCGCTCGCAAGCATAAGCTAGGCACGGGGTAAGGCCATGTAGGAAACAAAAAGGCCGCCCGAAGGCGGCCTTTTCCAAAATCCGGACTGCGAAACGCTTAGCGCTTCGAGAACTGGAACGAACGGCGGGCCTTGGCCTTACCGTACTTCTTACGCTCGACGACACGGCTGTCGCGGGTCAGGAAGCCGCCCTTCTTGAGCACGCCGCGCAGCGTCGGCTCGTAGTAGGTCAGCGCCTTGGAGACGCCATGACGAACAGCACCGGCCTGGCCCGAGAGACCGCCGCCAACGACGGTGGCGATGACATCGTACTGGCCGACGCGAGCAGCCGCGACGATTGGCTGGTTCAGGATCATCTGCAGCACGGGGCGCGCGAAGTAAGTCGCGAATTCCTTGCCGTTGACGATGATCTTGCCGGTGCCCGGCTTGATCCAGACGCGAGCAATGGCGTTCTTGCGCTTGCCGGTGGCATAGGCGCGGCCGCTCTTGTCGAGCTTCTGGACGTGGACCGGAGCTGCCGGCTGTGCGGCTGCAGCGACGGTGCCGAGTTCTGCGAGCGAGCTGAGATCAGCCATGATTACGAGGCCTTCTTGTTCTTGACGTTCAGCGCGCCGACGTCGAGCGTCACTGGCTGCTGCGCGACATGCGGATGTTCGGCGCCTGCATAGACGCGGAGATTCTTCATCTGGCGACGGCCGAGCGGACCACGCGGGATCATGCGCTCAACGGCCTTCTCCAGGACGCGCTCGGGGAAACGGCCCTCGAGCAGCTGGCGCGCGGTGCGCTCCTTGATGCCGCCTGGGTGGCCGGTGTGCCAGTAGTACACCTTGTCGGTGAACTTCTTGCCGGTGAAGGCGACCTTGTCGGCGTTGATGATGATGACATTGTCACCGTCGTCGACGTGAGGCGTGAAGGTCGGCTTGTTCTTGCCGCGGAGGATGTTGGCGACGATGGAGGCGAGACGGCCGACGACGAGACCTTCGGCGTCGATCAGCACCCACTTCTTCACCACGTCCGCAGGCTTCTGCGAAAAGGTTGTCATGGTCATATGCTTTCGGTTCGGACCTTCAAATGAAGGCGTTTCTTGTTGCTTTCATTGGCGAAAAACCGGAGCTCGCCGCCAATAACAAAACGGCGGCCATTGCGGGCCGCTGCTTTGGATGGGCTTATAGGCGAGGGCCGATGACGCGTCAAGCGTGTGGGGCTGGCAGCTGTGGCGAAAAGATAAGTGAAAACAATGGCATGTATGTGTGGTATTATTTTACCGCACGCCTGCGGCCGGGATGAGGCCGCGTTTTGCACCTCCAGCCATGGTTGCATCTGACTCGGCGCCGGCTTCAGCGTCGAAGCGCTCCTGCGCAGCCAGCACGGCCTCGACGTTGGTTTCAGCCCATTCGGCAATGATCGAGACCTTGTTGGAAAGCGTCTGGCCGAGCGGCGTGATCGAATATTCCACCGTCACGGGCACGGTCGCAAACACCTCGCGCGTTATCAGCCCGTCGCGGCCGAGCCGCTTTAGCGTCTGCGACAGCACCTTGGTCGAAATGCCCTCGACGTCGCGGCGCAACTGGTTGAAGCGCACCGGCCCGTCGGAAATCTTCCACAGCACCAGCGACGTCCATTTGTCGGCGATGTGGTCGAGCAGCATCCTGGTCGGGCAATTCTTGGCGTAGACGTCATAGACGGGCATCGCGGCATCCCTGAAGGGTGATTTCCTGGAGGTAAGCTGGTGGCATTGAAGGCCACCTCATAACCGGGAGGTGCCTTCTTTTTACCCATGTAGCGTTTCGCTATCAAGCAGCCATTGGGAACTCACTTTCCAAAAGAAAGCGCATGGAGCTTGATATGCCTGAAGGAAAAATCCTTGTTTTGGCCGCCACCGGCAATGTTGGCGCACCGCTGGTCACCGAACTGTTGCGCCGGGGAGAGATGGTCAAGGCCGCCACGCGTGGTACTGCGTCGCCCGCAACCGGTGCCGAAGCCGTACGACTCGACCTTGCCGATCCGCGGAACTTGACTGCCGCGCTGGACGGCGTGGACCGCATCTTCGCCTTGTCGCCGACCGGCTACCTCGATCCCGTCGGCCTGCTCGGGCCCGTGGTCGAGGCGGCGGCAGCGCGCGACATCAAGATCGTGCTGCAGACGGCGCTTGGCGTTGACGCCAACGATGCCATCCCGCTCCGACAGCTCGAGCTTAAGCTGCAGGGCTCGGCAGCGCCGCATGTCATCCTACGTCCCAACTGGTTCAGCGACAACTTTGCCACCTACTGGGCGAACGATGTCAGGCGTGGCGAAATCCGCGTGCCGGCAGGCGAGGGTAGGTCGAGCTTCGTCGATGCCCGCGATGTCGCCGCTGCTGCTGCCGGTGCGCTGACCAGCCACCAGCACGACGGCAAGGCCTTCGCGCTGACCGGCCCGGTGGCTTATGGCTATGCCGAAGCGGCGAAGCTGTTGTCTGCGACCCTGGGGCGGCCTGTCGGCTATACGCCCATCGACGATCGCACGTTTGTTGCGGAAGTGGTCGCGGCCGGGCTGACGCCTGGCTACGCCGAGCTCCTGGCGGCGATCTTCTATCCCGTCGCCGAGGGTTGGACCTCAGGCGTCACCGACGCCGTCGAAGTGCTGTCGGGCCATGCGCCGCGCTCGCTGGAACAGTCGATCGGCCACATCGCCGCGCGCCTCAAGGCCTGAACGAGACCAGTAAGCAAGCGTCCCGCCGGTGCGCTTAGCGCTTCGGCGGGATCGAATAGGTGCCGGTCGCGTGCGCCACTGTCTGCTGCTCGGGGCCAGCGACGATGTCGATGTCGAACACCATCAGGCTCTTGCCGAGTTTGAGGATGCGGCAGTGGCCGTCGATCGGGCCGGCTTCGGCCTTGCGCATGAAGTTGATGTTGAGGTTGGTCGTCACCGACAGCGCGTCGGGGCCGGCGTGGCTCAGCACGCAGACATATCCGCCAATGTCGGCGAGCGTGAACAGTGAGGGCCCCGAGACAGTGCCGCCGGGCCGAAGATGGCGTTCGTCGGCATTGAGGCGCACGGTGCAGCCGCCGGAGAAAACTTCGGTCACCCGGTAGAAATCATAATGCTCGTTGAGCTGGGGGTAGACTTGCGTCAGCAGGTCGTTGACCTCGGCTGCCGTCATCGTCGGCCTCAATCCATGCTGCTCGGGCATTAGCTCTTTCCATCGACTTTCCGGTAACGCGCCTAGGCCCCATTTTTCGGCGGAACGCGTGAACCTTTGGTGGTGCTGCAATCACATAGTTGGGAACCAAGTTTGTGTGCAAACGTATATGGCTGAGGCTCGACTTTGGCGATTCGTCTTCGCCGCGCTGAATTCACTTTGGGGATAACATGGCAGAAATCGTCGCCATCAAGCGTAGCACACCGGAAGGTCCGGTTTGGGCCAGCCTGGACAAGGGCGTGCTGCGCCTCGTGCTCTCCAATCCGCCGGCAAATGCGCTCTCGATCGCGACGATGGCAGCCCTCCAGGCCCAGTTGGACGGCGCCCAGGATGACAAGGCAGTCCGCGCCATCGTCATTGCCGCCCAAGGCAACGTGTTCTGCGCTGGCCACGACCTCAAGGAACTGACGGCGCGCCGGAGCGATGCCGATCGCGGCCGCGCCTTTTTCGAACTTACAATGTCGCGCTGTTCGGCGCTGATGCAGAGCATCGTGCGCCACCCCAAGCCTGTCATCGCCGAGGTCGATGGCCTCGCCACCGCGGCTGGCCTGCAGCTCGTCGCCAGTTGCGACCTGGCCATTGCCTCCGACCAGTCCACCTTCTGCACGCCCGGCGTCAACATCGGCCTGTTCTGCTCGACGCCGATGGTTGCCCTGTCGCGCAATGTCTCGCGCAAGCAGGCGATGGAGATGCTTCTGACCGGCGAGACCATCGATGCCACGACGGCGCGCGACTTCGGCTTGATCAACCGCGTCGTGCCGCGCGAGTACCTGAATCACATTGTCGGAAAATACACGCAAGCCATTGTTTCAAAATCACCTCTAACGCTGAAGACCGGCAAGGAGGCATTCTACGCCCAGGCCGAGATGAGCCTCGCCGAGGCCTATGATCATGCAGCGAGGGTGATGGTCGACAACATGCTGGCAAAGGATGCCGAGGAGGGTATTGGCGCCTTTATCGAAAAGCGCCAGGCCGAGTGGACGGGAGAATAGGTTTGGAACAACGCCTTTCGCTTGTAACCCTTGGAGTGGACGACCTCGGCCGTGCCGTGCGCTTCTACGAAGCGATGGGGCTCACGCGAAACCAGTCGATCACCGAGGGCGTCGCCTTCTTCCAGATGGGAGGGATCGTGCTCGGTCTTTGGGGGCGCGAGCAACTGGCATCGGACGCCGGGGTTCCCAACGGTAAGGGCGGTTTCTCGGGCGTGTCGATTGCCTACAACACTCGCTCCGAAGCGGAGGTTGACGAGATCCTGGCGACAGCCGAGAAAGCCGGTGGCCGCATCGTCAAGCCGGCGCAACGCGCTTTCTGGGGCGGCTGGTACGGCTATTTCGCCGACACTGAAGGCCACCTGTGGGAGGTTGCCCACAATCCCGATTTCCCCATCGCCGAGGATGGCAGCATCTCGCTGCCGTAAGGGGCGATACGTTTGCACGGCCTGCCGAAAGCCGGTATCGAGGAGCCGTCGAACGAGGCGGCCATGAACCACGACAGCTACGACAATACCTACATCGCGGGCATCCTGAATTCGGTGAAGACGATCGCCGTCGTCGGCGCTTCCGCCAATGACGTCAGGCCGAGCTATTTCGTCACAAAATACCTGATCGACAAAGGCTACGAGGTCTTTCCCGTCAATCCGGGACATGCTGGCAAGGATATCCTCGGCCGCATGACCTATGCCAGCCTCGCCGACATCCCAGCGCCAATCGACATGGTCGACGTTTTCCGCGCGTCGGCTGCCGTGCCTGGCATCGTCGACGAGGTGCTCCGGCTCGATCCTCTGCCCAAGGTCACCTGGATGCAGCTGACCGTTCGCCATGACGAAGCCGCCGCGCGCGCCGAGGCTGCCGGCATCAAGATCGTCATGAACCGTTGCCCCAAGATCGAATATGCGCGGCTTGCGGGTGAAATCGGCTGGAACGGCGTCAATTCCGGCGTGCTCTCCTCGAAGCGCCCGGTGATGCGCGAGGGCTTCCAGAGCTTCGGCATCCGCGCAAAATAATCCGGTTTTCGCGTCACCTCCTGACCAGCAGCGCAAATTATGTCTGTCAGCTACGGCGGAAGTGGAATTTTCGTCTTTGCTTTCCGCCACGGCCTTGGCCAAAGATGCCAGCTGATTTGACGAACCTATTCTTTGGAGGAAAAAGATGTCCCAGCGCGCCCCTGGTTTCAACACGCTTGCTGTCCACGCCGGCGCAAAGCCAGATCCGGCAACTGGCGCTCGCGCCACGCCGATCTACCAGACGACGTCATACGTGTTTGACGATGCCGACCATGCCGCGTCGCTGTTCGGGCTCAAGGCTTTCGGCAACATCTACACCCGCATCATGAACCCGACCCAGGCCGTGCTCGAGGAGCGCATCGCAGCGCTTGAAGGCGGAACCGCAGCGCTGGCCACCGCCTCCGGCCATGCCGCACAACTGCTGGTGTTCCACAATCTGATGCGCCCGGGCGATAATTTCGTCGCCGCGACCCGCCTCTATGGCGGCTCGATCAACCAGTTCGGCCATGCCTTCAAGAATTTCGGCTGGGAAGCGCGCTGGGCCGACACCAACGACATTGCGAGCTTCGACAAGCAGATCGACTCCAAGACCAAGGCGATCTTCATCGAGAGCCTGGCCAATCCGGGCGGTACCTTCGTTGACATCGAGAAGATCGCCGACATCGCGCGCAAGCATGGCCTGCCGCTGATCGTCGACAACACGCTGGCGAGCCCGTACCTCATTCGCCCGATCGAGCACGGCGCCGACATCGTCGTCCATTCGCTGACCAAGTTCATCGGCGGCCACGGCAATTCGATCGGCGGCGTCATCGTCGATGGCGGCACCTTCGACTGGTCGAAGTCGGGCAAGTACCCGATGCTGTCGGAGCCGCGGCCTGAATATGGCGGCGTCGTGCTGCACGAGACCTTCGGCAATTTCGCCTTCGCCATTGCCGCGCGCGTGCTCGGCCTGCGCGATCTCGGGCCGGCGATTTCGCCGTTCAACTCGTTCCTGATCCTGACCGGCCTCGAAACCTTGCCGCTGCGCATGCAGCGCCACTGCGACAATGCGCTGACGGTTGCCGGCTGGCTTTCCGACCACCCCAAGGTCGAATGGGTGGCCTATCCCGGCCTCAAGAGCGACAAGAACCATGCGCTAATGAAGAAGTACTCGCCCAATGGGGCGGGTGCCGTCTTCACCTTCGGCCTCAAGGGCGGCTACGAGTCAGGCGTCAAGTTCGTCGAGGGCCTGGAGCTGTTCTCGCACCTCGCCAACATCGGCGACACCAAGTCTCTGGTCATCCACCCGGCTTCGACCACCCACCGCCAGCTCTCCGACGAGCAGAAGATCGCGGCGGGCGCCGGGCCTGACGTCGTCCGCCTTTCGGTTGGCATCGAGGATGTCAGCGACATCATCGCCGACCTCGAGCAGGCGCTGGCCAAGGCCTGATCGGCCGTGCAAGAGTTGGCCCCGGCAGATCGCACTGCCGGGGCCTTTTGCTGTTTGGGAGTTCGATCTTGCCGAGATTTCTTACCATCGACGTCAATGGCATCGAGCCGGAAGCAGGTGCGCCGGCCAGCGACCGCCTGATTTCGGGCGACCCGAAATTCACCACCTGGAACGCCGAGGAGGCCGATGGCGGCCTTTATGCCGGCATCTGGCAATCGACGCCGGGTAAATGGCGCATCGAATATGACGAATGGGAGTTCTGCCACATCCTGTCGGGTGTCTCTGTCATCGCGGAGGAGGGCGGCGAGGCCCGCACGGTGCGTTCGGGCGACAGCTTCGTCCTCAGGCCCGGCTTCAAGGGGAGCTGGGAAGTGCTTGAAACGACTCGCAAGGAATATGTGATCCGGCTCTGAGCGTCAGCTTTTTCCAGCGTCGAATTTTTCCGATGCCGAGGCCAGCGCGTCGATCTCGTTCGCGCACAGCAGCGGTTTCAGCGCCTCGAACTTCTCCGCGGGCCATTCGTAGACCTTGAGCGCCAGCAATTTATCGACAACGGCTTGCGGAAAACGCGTCTTGATCGGCACGGCCGGATTTCCGGCAACGACGGTGTAGGGTGCCACGTTCTTGGTGACGATGGCGCCAGAGGCAATGATGGCGCCTTCGCCGATGGTCACGCCGGGCATGATCATGGCGCGCATGCCGATCCAGGCGCCATCGCCGATGATCGTGTCGCCCTTGCCGGCATAGGCATCCAGAATGACCTCCGGGAACGGATAGAGACTGAACCAGTCGGTGCGATGCGTGTGGTTGCCGCCGAGCAGGATCACCGCCTCGGCGCCGATGCAGACATAGTCGCCGATATGGAGCTGATCGATCGGCCAGGCGGGCTGCCATGCCTTGAGGCTGTACTCGTCGCCATAGAGGTAGCGCACCACGCTGTCCTCGAACGACCCCGACCACGCATCGCTGTAGTAGCTGTGCGTGCCGCGAACATGGATGTTCGGGTTCCTGACCGTCTCGTGCAGGAGCTCTACCCTGGACCAGTGCTTGGTATCGTTTGTCATAGACGTAAAATCCTCAGAACCACCCCTGCCGCTCAGGCCTTGGTGGCGAATACATAAAGCCAGTCCGTCGGCAGGCCGTCATAGCCACTGCCTCTGTCGCTGGTGATTTCGATCTGCCCCCTCCAGCCACGGACGCCGTACGCGCCTGCCAACCATTCGGGGGAAGGGTAGTTGTAGTACCTTCCGAAGCGGTCGCGCCCTTCGGCCTCGCCAGCCTTGAAGCTCGCATAGAACACGCCTCCGGGGACCAACGCCCGCTGAACACGAGCGATGATTGCCGGAAGATGTTCGCGCGGCACATGCAGCAGGCAGGCATTGGCCCACACGCCATCATAGGCTTCAGTTTCTTTGATGTCTTCAAACAGAAGGACCTTGACGGCTCGGCCAAGACGTTTTGCGGCCGCTGCCGCGATTGCTTCGGTACCGTCTGACGGCGTGACGTCGAAGCCTTCGGCCAGCATCGCTTCGCTGTCCTGTCCAGCGCCGCAGCCGAGTTCGAGTACGCGGCCACCCGCCGGCAACCGCGTCATGAACGTATGGAGATGGCGCTTGCTCGCCGGCACGCCCCTCGTCGTGTAGGCTTCCGCCTCGTTCGAGTAGAACTTGATTGTCTCGCTGTCTTTGGCTTCCGACACGATCGCTCCGATATCAGTTTTGGGCGAAATGGGCTGTAGAGACCGCCGGGCGACATCTGATTGGGTCCACTACCGCAGCCGGTGCTAAAATTTCCAGTGCCAGGCATTGAACCAGCTGTTGCAGCGAAAGTTAGCGATAGCTGAAATCATGCGTGTTCACCGGCCTTGCGCAATGGTGAGGCGGCATCCTATTTACAGGGCAAAGCCTCTGAACCGATTCTGCCCGTCCGGCGCCGGAATCCCCTCACGATAAAGGGATAGTCGATGAAGAACCCCGTCGAAACATACATGAACCTCGTTCCGATGGTGGTCGAGCAGACCAACCGTGGCGAGCGCGCCTACGATATCTTCTCGCGCCTGCTCAAGGAGCGCATCATCTTCATTACCGGTCCGGTCGAAGACGGCATGGCGACGCTGGTCTGCGCCCAGCTGCTGTTCCTCGAAGCCGAGAACCCGAAGAAAGAGATCAACCTCTACATCAACTCGCCAGGCGGCGTGGTGACCTCGGGCATGGCGATCTATGACACCATGCAGTTCATCAAGCCGGCGGTTTCGACGCTGTGCATCGGCCAGGCCGCCTCGATGGGCTCGCTGCTGCTCTGCGCCGGCCACAAGGACATGCGTTTCGCAACGCCGAACGCCCGCATCATGGTGCACCAGCCTTCGGGCGGTTTCTCCGGCCAGGCCTCCGACATCGAGCGCCACGCCCAGGACATCGTCAAGCTCAAGCGTCGCCTCAACGAGGTCTACGTCAAGCACACCGGCAAGGACTACGACACCATTGAACGGACGCTTGATCGCGACCATTTCATGACCGCCGACGAAGCACGCGACTTCGGTTTGATCGACAAGGTCATCGAAAGCCGCGACGTCGCTGAGGGTACCACGGCTTCGTGATTGGACGCTTCGACCTGCCTGCAGGGCCACATCTCGCATTTTTGAGGTGCCCTGCGGCATTTCGGACACATTTTGCTGTTCCCTCCGTGGAAGCGTCGGCCTACGTTAAGGCGGCGTTGAGCTTCGACGGCTTAGCGTTGTTCAAGGGTGCCGCGACTCGTTGCAGCGACTTCTGGAATGTGAGTGTACGGAGCTCGTTGCGGCGGCCATGGGATGGCGGTGGCGGCGTCCGTCGTTAGATTGCATATGCGCCCCGGAGCCAGACCTTCGGCCGGGCGGCAGTGAAAGGACTTGGACAAGATGAGCAAGGTCAGCAACGGCGGCGGCGACTCCAAGAACACGCTCTATTGCTCGTTCTGCGGCAAGAGCCAGCATGAGGTACGCAAACTCATCGCCGGCCCGACCGTCTTCATCTGCGACGAGTGCGTCGAACTGTGCATGGACATCATCCGCGAGGAGAACAAGACCTCGATGGTGAAGTCGCGCGAGGGCGTGCCGACTCCGCAGGAAATCCTCAAGGTTCTGGACGACTACGTCATTGGTCAGCCTTACGCCAAGCGCGTGCTGTCGGTGGCCGTCCACAATCACTACAAGCGCCTGGCGCATGCCTCGAAGAGCAATGACGTCGAGTTGGCGAAGTCCAACATCCTGCTGATCGGCCCGACCGGCTGCGGCAAGACGCTGCTCGCCCAGACGCTTGCCCGCATCATCGACGTGCCGTTCACCATGGCGGATGCAACGACGCTGACCGAAGCCGGTTATGTCGGCGAGGACGTCGAGAACATCATCCTCAAGCTGCTGCAGTCGGCCGACTACAACGTCGAACGCGCCCAGCGCGGCATCGTCTATATCGACGAAATCGACAAGATCAGCCGTAAGTCGGACAATCCTTCGATCACCCGCGACGTTAGCGGCGAGGGCGTCCAGCAGGCACTGCTGAAGATCATGGAAGGCACTGTCGCTTCCGTGCCGCCCCAGGGTGGCCGCAAGCACCCGCAGCAGGAATTCCTGCAGGTTGACACTGCCAACATCCTGTTCATCTGCGGCGGCGCCTTTGCCGGCCTCGACAAGATCATCTCGGATCGCGGCCGCAAGACCTCGATCGGCTTTGGCGCCACTGTCGCTTCGCCGGAAGATCGGCGCAGCGGTGAAGTGTTCCGCCTCGTCGAGCCGGAAGATCTGCTGAAGTTCGGTCTCATCCCCGAGTTCGTCGGCCGTCTGCCTGTGCTGGCGACGCTCGAGGACCTCGATGAGCCGGCGCTGATCCAAATCCTGACCGAGCCGAAGAACGCGCTGGTCAAGCAGTACCAGCGCCTGTTCGAGATGGAGAATGTCGACCTGACGTTCCACGAGAACGCACTCTCGGCGATCGCCAAGCGCGCCATCGAGCGCAAGACCGGCGCCCGCGGCCTGCGTTCGATCATGGAAGCGATCCTGCTCGACACGATGTTCGAGCTTCCGGCGCTGGAAGGCGTCCAGGAAGTGGTGATCTCGGAAGAGGTGGTGACCGGCAGCGCAAGGCCGCTCTACATCTACTCCGAGCAGAAGGAAAAGAAGGGCAACGTCAGCGCCTGAGGCCTGGCAGTTTCCCTTGGAACCGCTCCAGCGAACGGCGCCCCAGCGGCGCCGTTGGCATTTTGGAGCCTCGTCGGCGAAGGCCAGCAAACGCTAGCGTGATTGGCCTTGATGTTTACCCGGCGAAGCTCCAACTAACGAAGAAGAGGCGATGGGTGGGTTTTCGTGCTGTAATGCCGCGCGGTAATCGGCGGTAGGCGGAACCGTCCATGGTCGTTAATATGAGATTCGCGGTTGGCGCTCGCGCGGCTGCGAAATGAAAGGTTGGACAATGGCCAAAATATCCCGCTCTTCCAGCGAAGGTACCTTCGCAGTCCTGCCGTTGCGCGACATCGTCGTGTTCCCGCACATGATCGTTCCGCTGTTCGTGGGACGTGAAAAGTCGATCAAGGCCCTGGAAGAGGTGATGGGTCAGGAAAAGCAGATACTGCTTGCGACCCAGATGAATGCCGCCGACGACGATCCCGAGCCCGATGCGATCTATGACATCGGCACGCTCGCCAATGTGCTGCAGCTGCTGAAGCTGCCGGACGGCACCGTCAAGGTGCTGGTCGAAGGCACGACGCGCGCCAAGATTCAGTCCTTCACCGACAAGACCGACTTCCATGAGGCCCACGCTCTCATCCTGAGCGAGCCTGAAGAGGAAGAGGTCGAGGTTGAGGCACTGGCGCGTTCGGTGGTTTCCGACTTCGAAAACTACGTCAAGCTGAACAAGAAGATTTCGCCCGAAGTGGTTGGCGCTGCCAGCCAGATCGAGGATTATTCCAAGCTCGCCGATACGGTGGCATCGCATCTTGCGATCAAGATCACCGAAAAGCAGGAGATGCTCGGCACGCTGTCCGTCAAGGAGCGGCTCGAGAAGGCGATGGGCTTCATGGAAGCCGAAATCTCCGTCCTGCAGGTGGAAAAGCGCATCCGCAGCCGCGTCAAGCGGCAGATGGAGAAGACCCAGCGCGAGTACTATCTCAACGAGCAGATGAAGGCGATCCAGAAAGAACTCGGCGAAGGCGAAGACGGCCGCGACGAGTCCGCCGAGATCGAGGCGCGCATCAAGAAGACCAAGCTGTCGAAGGAGGCCCGCGAAAAGGCGGATGCCGAGCTCAAGAAGCTGCGTTCGATGTCGCCGATGTCGGCTGAAGCCACCGTCGTGCGCAACTATCTCGACTGGATCCTGTCGATCCCGTGGGGCAAGAACTCAAAGGTCAAGCAGGACCTAAACTTTGCCCAGGAGGTGCTCGACACCGACCACTACGGCCTCGACAAGGTCAAGGACCGCATCGTCGAGTATCTTGCCGTGCAGAGCCGCCAGAAGAAGCTGAAGGGGCCGATCCTGTGCCTCGTTGGCCCTCCCGGCGTCGGCAAGACCTCGCTCGGCAAGTCGATCGCCAAGGCGACCGGCCGTGAGTTCGTGCGCATGGCGCTCGGCGGCGTGCGTGACGAGGCCGAGATCCGCGGTCACCGCCGCACCTATATCGGCTCGATGCCCGGCAAGGTCATCCAGTCGATGAAGAAGGCAAAGAAGTCCAACCCGCTCTTCCTGCTCGACGAGATCGACAAGATGGGCCAGGACTTCCGTGGTGATCCTTCGTCGGCGCTGCTCGAGGTGCTCGATCCGGAACAGAACGCAACGTTCATGGACCACTATCTCGAGGTCGAGTACGACCTGTCGAGCGTGATGTTCGTGACGACGGCGAACACGCTGAACATCCCTGCGCCCTTGATGGATCGCATGGAGATCATCCGTATCGCCGGCTACACCGAGGACGAGAAGGTCGAGATCGCCAAGCGGCACCTGATGCCGAAGGTTGTTCGCGACCACGCGCTGCAGCCCAAGGAATTCTCGGTTTCCGAGGATGCCATCCGTGCCGTGATCCAGACCTACACCCGTGAAGCGGGCGTGCGTAGCCTCGAGCGCGAGCTGATGAAGCTCGGGCGCAAGGCCGTCACCGAGATCATCAAGACCAAGAAGAAGTCGGTGAAGGTCACCGCCGCCAACTTGGACGATTATCTGGGCGTGCAGCGCTATCGCTTCGGCCAGGTCGAAGGCGAGGATCAGGTCGGCGTGGTCACAGGGCTTGCCTGGACCGAGGTCGGCGGCGAGCTGCTGACGATCGAAGGCGTGATGATGCCCGGCAAGGGCAAGATGACGGTCACCGGCAACTTGCGCGACGTCATGAAGGAGTCGATCTCGGCTGCGGCATCCTATGTCCGTAGCCGCGCCCTCGACTTCGGTGTCGAGCCACCTCTGTTCGACAAGCGCGACATCCACGTGCACTTGCCGGAAGGCGCCACGCCGAAGGACGGTCCGTCCGCAGGCGCCGCCATGGCGACCGCCATCGTTTCGATCCTGACCGGCATTCCTGTCAGGGCCGATGTGGCGATGACAGGCGAGATCACGCTTCGCGGCCGTATCTTGCCGATCGGTGGCCTGAAGGAGAAGCTGCTTGCAGCGCTGCGCGGCGGCATCAAGAAGGTGCTGATCCCGGAAGACAACGCCAAGGATCTGGCGGAGATTCCGGAAAACGTGAAGAGCGGCATGGAGATCATCCCGGTTTCCCGGGTTGGTGAAGTGCTGCGTCACGCGCTGGTCCGGATGCCGGAGCCGATCGAGTGGACCGAGCCGGTCGACGTGCCGGCCTCCAAGTCCGATGCCGGCGACGATGCTGGCAAGGGTTTCGCTCATTAGTTGCATCTAATGTCGCCATCAAAACAAAAAAGCCGGGCTTATGCCCGGCTTTTTCATGTGAAAAAACCCCGGAATTCCGGGCTTTTCGCGCCTTTTCGACTTGGTTGTGCCCGCACTTTTTCCTAAAGTCCGTGTCCTACCGGCTGAGTCTAATGTCCCGGTTTTCTCATGGAAGGGAATTTGAATGAACAAGAACGAACTAGTGTCCGCCGTCGCCGAAGCTTCCAAGCTTTCCAAGGGCGATGCGCAGTCCGCAGTTGATGCGGTGTTCTCCGTCATCACCGGCGAACTGAAGAATGGCGGCGATGTCCGGCTTGTCGGTTTCGGAAATTTCACCGTGTCAAAACGCGCGGAGTCGACCGGCCGCAACCCGCAGACCGGTGCAGAAGTGAAGATCCCGGCTCGTACGGTCCCGAAGTTCTCGGCCGGCAAGGGCCTCAAGGACGCGGTCAACTGATCGCTTTCTTGCCGACATCATGACTGAAAAGCCGGGCTTGCCCGGCTTTTCTTTTGCCTGAAATTGGGTGTTTCAGGGGGGCGTTTCAATAGACCTGGGTTATGGACCGGCTGATGAAAAAGCCGTGGCCGTCGTTGCGGGTGCAACTCAGCCCGGCCTTGTCGGACGTGCAGCTGAATGGCCCTTTCTTCCAGCTGTTGCCATATTCAAGCGTGTGCGAGCCGTCGCAGCATCCGGTGTCGCCAACGTTCTGATAACGCTTGGCTTTTCCTGATTTGCCGAGGATGAACCTGAGATAGGTCGGCTCGATGCGGTCGCAGCCGAGTTCCGGTCCGCCATCCTCGGGTTTGTAGACGTCCGATCCGCCTGCCGGCGTGTACTGGCAGCCGACATTGCCTGAGGGCATGTTGAAATAGACGACGCTGCCGTCGGCCGGGAAAGTCTGTTCGGCAGCACTGGCATTCATCGAGATCAGGGCGACCACCGCCACGAGCAAAGAACGCACGGCCCCTCCAGCGCAAATCCACGGTTCCGAACGCAACGATAGCACTAGTACACGCAAATTGGATAACAGCGGGTGGGGGAGCTGATCGGGCGAGGTGCCGCATCCCAACAAAAAAGGGCCGCAGCTGCGGCCCTTTCGTTGTTCGACTGGATCGCGAAGGCTTACGCCTTGACCAAAAATGCCTCGCGCGGCAGGTCGGACAGCACCTCGGCGCGGTTGCCGCGCAGGATGACGATCTCCTCGAGACGCAGGCCGAAGCGGCCCTGCAGATAGATGCCGGGCTCGATCGAGAACACGTTGCCGTCGACAAGGACGGTTTCCGACGTGCCGGTGATGTAGGGCTGCTCGTGGATGTCGATGCCGAGGCCGTGGCCGGTACGGTGCAGGAAGTTCGGGCCGTAACCGGCAGCTGTGATGACGTCACGGGCGGCCTTGTCGACTTCCTTGGCGGCAACACCGGGCCTGGCAGCAGCGATTGCGGCCTGGACGGCTCGCTCGAGCACGCCATGCACCTCGTCAAACCCTTCCGGCTTGTCGCCGAACACGCCGACACGGGTCATGTCCGAGGGATAACCGTCCTTGCGGCCGCCGATGTCGATAAGCACGGCCTCGTTCGCCTTGAGCTTGCGGTCGCCGGTGTGATGGTGCGGGAAGGCGCCGTTCTCGCCGAAGCAGACGCTGGTGAACTCCGGCTTGGCGCCGTTGGCGGCGTAGAAGTCGCGGATCGCCTGCGCCACTTCAAGCTCGGTCACGCCTTCCCTGAGCGCGGCGAAGCCAGCGCGCATGGCGCCATCGTTGAGCACCGCGTTCATCTTGAGCAGTGCGTACTCAGCCTCGTCCTTCTGGCCGCGCAGGAAGCTCACTGTATCGTTCAGGAAGCTGCGCTTGGCGCCGGGCAGGGCATCGAGCGCGAGCAGCGCGAAATCGGCGCGCATGGTCTCGTCCAAGGCAATCGAGACGTTGCCGCCCTTGACGTCACAATCGGCGAGAAGCTGCGACAGGGCCGCCTGCGGACCGTCGGCATCGGCCCAGGGATAGAAAGGCAGCTTGGTGAAGGGGCGCTGGCTGTCGGCATTGAGCGCCGGCATCAGGAAGCCGGCATGGTCCTTGGCAACTATCAGCAGCACCGGGCGTTCGTCGCCATGCGGCGACATGCCGGCGAGCCAGACAAGGTGCGAGGAGGGGCCAACGACCACAAGGTCGGTTCCCGTCTCAGCCATGCGCTCGCGCAGCCGCGCCATCCGCTCTTCGTACATCGTCTCTGCCTTCTTGGAGTTGGGGAGGGGTAATGTCAGGTAAGGGCGATGGGACCGCCCCAATGGGCGGTCCCTGCCAGGCCGGCTCGTCAGTTCTTCTTGACGAGACGGTAATAGACGAAATCGGAAGTCGCGCCGTTGACGTAGCCTTCGACGTTCTTGGCGCGCGCCACCTGGGTCGCGGCCTGGAACATGATGACGATCGGCGACTTCTCCTGCACCTTCTTCTGCAGGTCGACATACATCGCGCTGCGCTTGGCCGGATCGGCCTCGGCGAGAGCTGCCTTGGTCTCGTTGTTCAGCTCTTCCGGAACCGCCCAGCTGTTACGCCACGTGGTGGTCGACTGGTAGTTTCCGTCCGAGTTGTCGGTGTTGTAGGCGAAGGCCTTGGCGTTGGAATGCGGGTCCATGAAGTCGGGGCCCCAGTACAGCAGCATCGCCTCATGCGTGCGGGCGCGGTACTTGGTGATCACCTGCGAACCGGTGCCCGGCACGATGTCGAAGTTGATGCCGGCTTCGGCGAAGCTTGCCTGCAGCGACTGTGCCATGTCGGTGAACGGCGTCGAGTTGATGACGTCGAGCGTCACCTTGATCGGGGTCTTGATGCCGGCATCGGCCAGGATCTGCTTGGCCTTGGCCGGATCGTAGCTGTAGGGCGTTTCGTCGAGCGAACCCGGGAAGCCCTTCGGCCAGAAAGCCTGGTGCGTCTGCATCTGGCCCTTGAGGAAGGTGTCGGTCATGCCCTTGTAGTTGACCAGGTAACGGGCAGCGTCCCAGACGGCCGGCGGCGTCAGCGTTTCGGTCTTCTGGTTGAACGACAGGAAGTGCACGGCCGCCTGCGGATAGGTCTCGGTCGTCACCTTGTCGTTGCCGGCTAGCGTCGCGATCTGGTCCGAGGTCAGGTTCTTGGCCATGTCGACATCGCCCGACTGCAGCAGCAACTGCTGGGTCGCGGCTTCGGCGACGTGGCGGATGATCACACCCTTGATCGCGGGCGCGCCGTTGAAATAGTCGGGGTTGGCGGTCAGGTTGATCAGCTCGCCGGGGCGGAAAGCCTTGAGCACGAACGGGCCGGTGCCAGCCGAGTTCGACTTCAGCCAGGCATTGCCCATGTCGCCATTGGCCTCGTTGGCCTGCAGCGTCACCGCATCGACGATCGAGCCCGGGCGGGCGGCCAGAACGTTGAGCACGAAGGCCGAAGCGAAGTCGCCCGTATACTTGATGACGACCTTGTTGCCGTCGGCCTTGACCATCGAATCGAAATTCTCAGGCGTCCAGCCGAGCTGGGTCAGGATGAAGGCCGGTGCCTTGTTCAGCACGATGACGCGCTTGAACGAATAGACCACGTCCTCGGCGCGCAGCGGGTTGCCCGAGGTGAACTTGACGCCGTCGCGCAGCGTAAACGTGATGGTCTTGTTGGCGTCGTCGACGGCCCATTCCTTGGCGAGGCCGGCGGCCAGCGTCTTGGTGTCGGCGGCGTCGTACTGAACGAGACGGTCATAGGTCTGGGAGACATATTCACCCGACGAGAACTCGTAGGCCTCGGCCGGGTCGATGCTGACGATGTCATCGATGTTCTGCGCCACCACGAGCACGCCTGCAGGCGTGGCTGCAAGGCTGATAGCGGGCGTCATCGGCATCGCCAGTGCCGCGGCGAGCAGCGCGGCTTTGAACAGTTTCATCATTTTCTCTCCTTTTTGGTTCCCGTTGTCTTCTCTTCGGCCCTTGAACCGCGCAGGGCCGGATGCTCCGTGCGCGACCTGAACATCGGCAAGGTGCCGGTCCAGAGCATGCGCGCGAACTGTTGGGTGTCGTTCGACCAGGAATGCGGGCGGTTGCCGCGGAAGTGCAGGCTGTCGCCGGCCGAAAGCACCATCTCTTCGTCCTCGAGGCGCTGGGTGATCGAACCCTCGAGGATGAACAGGATTTCCTCGCCTTCATGGCTGACCGTCTCGGACCGGTAGCCTGGCGGGACGTTGAGAACAAAAGACGACAGCACGTTGCCGGTGAAGTCGGCGGCGATGCGCTCGTAGACGATCGACGAGCCGTCGACCGAGAATCGGTTGCGCTCGGCGGCGCGGGTCAGTCCGTCTTCCGCGCTGGGCGTGGCGATGAAGTAATCCACACCCACGTCGAGGCTGCGGGCGATCTGGGCGAGGGTGCCGAGCGAGGGGGTGGCGTGGTCGCGTTCGACCTGGCTGAGGTAACCGACCGAAATGCCTGCTGCGTCACACAATTCTTGCAATGTCATCGACAGCTGGCGGCGGCGGGCACGGATCAGCGCGCCAACCTTGGGCTGGCTCGACGGCATGTTTTTGCTGGCCTCCGAGGACACGCTTTTTTGCTCCCATCAAAATTTTTTTGATCTAAGCAAAATTATTTGTATAGTCCAAGCAGAATTTTGCTCGACAGACAACATCCGTGCCGCATCCGCGACGCGGCCAATGTGGTAGGAACAAAGACCGCGTGGCATCAGAAATCGACTCCGCCGCTAAGGCGCTTCCAACAGGGCCTGGCGGCTCGTCGCGCAATGCGAGGCACGCCTGGAAAACAGTGAAGGGCGTGCTTGGCGTCATCGTCGCCGTCGCCTTCACCTTCCTCGGCCTGCTTGCCATCACCTTCTTCATCGGCCGTGTCGTGCCGATCGATCCGGTCCTCGCCGTCGTCGGCGACCGTGCCCCGCGTGCCGTCTATGAGGCCGTGCGCATCGAGATGGGCCTCGACAAGCCGCTGATCGTCCAGTTCTTCCACTATGTCGGCAACGTGCTGACGGGCGACCTCGGCATGTCGGTCTCGACAGGCCGGCCCGTCGCCGAGGATCTGGCCCGCGTCTTCCCGGCAACGCTGGAGATGGCGACGATCGGCATCATCATCGGCGTGCTGATGGGCGTGCCGATGGGGGTCTATGCCGCCAGCCGCCAGGGCAGCCTCGTCGACCAGGTCATCCGCGTCGTCGGCCTACTCGGCTATTCGGTGCCGGCGTTCTGGCTCGGCCTTGTCGGTCTGGCGCTGTTCTACGCCAAGCTGCAGTGGGTCGGCGGTCCGGGCCGTATCGACATCTTCTATGACGGCCTCGTCGAGCCGGTCACCGGCTTGCTTCTGATCGACAGCCTGCTTGCCGGCGATACCGAGATCTTCGTCAACGCGCTGACCCATATCGCGCTGCCGGCTGCGGTGCTCGGCTTCTTCAGCCTTGCCTACATCGCCCGCATGACGCGTTCCTTCATGCTCGACCAGCTGGCGCAGGAATATGTCACCACCGCCCGCGTCAAGGGCGTGTCGGAGCGGCTGGTGCTGTGGCGCCATGCCTTCCGGCCGATCCTCGTGCCGCTGATCACCGTCATCGGCCTGTCCTATGCCGGCCTGCTCGAAGGGTCAGTGATGATCGAGACGGTGTTCTCCTGGCCAGGCATTGGCAACTACCTGACGACGGCGCTGCTCAACGCCGACATGAACGCCGTTCTGGGCGCGACGCTGGTCATCGGCGCCGTCTTCATCGGCATCAACAAGATTTCGGACGTGCTCTACCGCGTCCTCGACCCGAGGGCACGCTGATGGCGACGACACGTGACTGGCTTCTCGACGATTCGCCGGCCTCTCGCCTGCAGGCCCGGCTTGGCCGCAGCTATCGGCTGAGCCGCGCGCTGGCGCGCAACCCCTTGGCCATGGTCGGCGCGGTGATCGTGCTGACGCTGATCCTGGTGGCGCTGTTCGCGCCCTGGATCGCCACCCATTCGCCGGTTGGCCAGGACCTCGCCATGCGGCTCAAGCCGCCGAGCTGGGACAACTGGATGGGCACCGACGAGCTCGGCCGCGACATCTGGAGCCGGGTGGTCTACGGCGCGCGCATCACGCTGATGATCGTCGCGCTGGTGGCAGTGCTTGCCGCGCCAGTCGGCCTGATCATCGGTGCTGTCGCCGGCTATTTCGGCGGCTGGGTCGACCGTATCCTGATGGGCATCACCGACATCTTCCTGTCGATGCCCAAGCTGATCCTGGCGCTGGCTTTTGTGGCAGCACTTGGACCCGGTATCCAGAATGCCATCATCGCGATCGCGATTGCGACCTGGCCCGGTTATGCCCGCATCGCCCGCGCCGAAACCCTGACCATCCGCAACTCGGAGTTCGTCTCGGCCGTCGAGTTGCAGGGCGCCTCGTCGTTTCGTGTCATCGTCAATCACATCCTGCCGCTGTGCACGTCCTCGATGATCATCCGTGTCACGCTCGACATGGCCGGCATCATCCTGACGGCCGCCGGCCTCGGCTTCATCGGGCTCGGCGCCCAGCCGCCGCTGCCGGAATGGGGCGCGATGATCTCGCGCGGCCGTTCCTTCATCCTCGACCAGTGGTGGGTGGCGACGATGCCCGGCTTTGCCATCGTCATCGTCAGTCTCGGCTTCTGTTTCCTCGGAGACGGTCTGCGCGATGTGCTCGACCCCAAGCATGGAGATCGGCAATGAACGCGCTGCTTGAAATCCGCAACCTGAAGGTCACGTTCCCGACGGCGCGTGGTCCGGTCGACGTGGTCAAGGGCCTGTCGCTGACGCTTGGGCGCGAACGCCTCGGCATCGTCGGCGAGAGCGGTTCCGGCAAGTCGATGACCGGCCGCTCGATCCTGCGGCTGATCCGTTCGCCAGGCCGGGTCACCGCAGACGAGATGACCTTCAACGGCACCGACCTTCTGTCGCTGTCCGAAAAGCAGATGCGCTCGATCCGCGGCGCGCGCATTTCGATGGTCATGCAGGACCCGAAATTCTCGCTGAACCCGGTCATGACCATTGGCGATCAGATCGCCGAAGCATTGCTGACCCACCAGAAGCTGGGCCGCAGCGATATCCGCAGCCGCACGCTTGCCATGCTGGAAGCTGTGCGCATCAACGATCCCGAGCGCGTGCTCGGGCTATATCCACACGAAGTTTCGGGCGGCATGGGCCAGCGCGTCATGATTGCCATGATGCTCATTCCGGAGCCCGATCTTCTGATCGCCGATGAGCCGACCTCGGCGCTCGACGTGTCCGTCCAGGCGCAGGTGCTCGAGATCATAGACGACCTAGTCAAGCGCAAGGGCATGGGCCTGATCCTGATCAGCCACGACCTCGACCTCGTCTCGGCCTATTGCGATCGTATCCTGGTGATGCGTAGCGGCGAGGTGGTCGAGGAATGCGATGCCGGTGAACTCCGGAATGCCAAGCATCCCTATACGCAGGGCCTGCTCGCCTCGATCCCGCGCCTCGACGAAAGCCGCGACGAGCTTCCTGTCCTCGAACGTACTGGGGCTTCGACATGAACGCGCTGGCGATCGACAACCTCGACATCTCCTACGGCGATTCGAAGGTCACTCACGGCATCGGCTTCGAGGTCGCACAGGGCGAGAGCTTCGCGCTTGTCGGCGAAAGCGGCTCGGGCAAGACCACGGTGCTCAAGGCCATAGCCGGCATGGCCAAGAGCTGGACTGGCTCGATCTCGGTCTTCGGCGAGCCGCGCACGCACGGCATCGACCGCGCCTTCGCCAAGCAGTGCCAGATGGTGTTCCAGGACCCCTACGGCTCTCTGCATCCGCGCAAGACTGTAGATGCGACGCTGAGCGAGCCGTTGACCATCCACGGCATCGGCAACAGCGGCGAGCGCGTCGACGAAGTGATGCAGTCGGTCGGCCTCGACCGCCGCTTCCGTTTTCGTTTTCCTCACCAGCTTTCGGGCGGCCAGCGCCAGCGCGTGGCGATTGCGCGTGCGTTGATCCTCAAGCCGAGGATGCTGTTGCTCGACGAGCCGACGTCGGCGCTCGACGTGTCGGTGCAGGCGGAAATCCTCAATTTGCTCAAGCGCCTGCGCCGCGAGCAGGGGCTGACCTATCTGATGGTTACGCACAACCTGCCAGTCGTTTCGTTCCTGTGCGACCGCCTTGCCGTGATGCGTCATGGCCGGGTCGTAGAGGTAGCTAGTGTCGACCAGCTCAAGCGCGGCGAGCTCGTCGATCCCTATTCGCGCGAACTGACCAGGTTCAGCGCGTCTCTTCCCAAGACTTGAAATAGAGGTACACCATGACAGAGGCCAATTTCGCCGAGGCGCTGGCCGCCTTCGATGCTGCCATTACGACCACATCAGAGGTCGAGGGTGTGTGGGCGGCGCTGCAGGCTCTGGCCGACGTCGTCGTCGGCGCCAAGCTGTTCACCGTGATGAAGCTCGACTGGGCCACCGAGGTCTCCGGCCGCACCTATACCAGCCATCCCGATGCCTATCCCGTCTCGGGCACCAAGCCGATCAATCGCACGCATTGGTTTGAGACGATCCACGTCCAGCGCCAGCCCTTCGTCGCCAACACTATCAAGGACATTGCCGACGTCTTCCCTGACCATGAGTTGATCTGGTCGCTTGGCTGCGGTTCGGTGCTCAACTGGCCGGTCTTCGTCGGTGACACCATGCTCGGCACCGTCAACATGCTGCACGAGGAGCACTACTACACGCCGGCTCGTGTCGAAGCTGCCAAGCAGCTCTCGCTCGCCGCCAAGGCTGCCTTCCTCGCCGTCGAGCACCTCGAACGCCGCTAGTCATCGTTTGGCACGAGTTGGAAATCCATCCACCGGCGCGCGTCGGTGGATGGCCACAAACGGTAGGCCATCTGAAAACGGTATGGCTCCAGCGCTGTTGCTCTAGGAAGGCGCAAGGATTTCGGCGAGCGGGCTGCCTGCTGGTGGTGTGACGGTTGGCGCGATCGAGTTGTTGTACAGATGGATCGCGTAGGTCCTCGGCGTCGTTATGTCCTTGATCGAGAGCTCGCTGTCGAAGAGCAGGTCGGTCATCTTTTGATGGATAGGGTAGAACGCATCCATGGGAAGCGCCTTGTCTGCCAAGCCGTATTCCTTGATGAAATGGGTGAGAAGCCTGGGGCCGGTCGTCCCCCATTTGGTGTGTATGATATCGCGACCAAGGCTGAGTTTCTTGAGTTGGATGTACGCGGCTTTCTTTCTCGGCGACCACCACGGGGCAATGAAATGCCTGCCGGTGGTGCTCTGGACGAGGCTTCTCACGAGATCGCTGTCAGCTGGTGCCTTGAGGACGGCGTTGTTGATGACGCCGTTCGTTTCCCAGCCGAAGAGCCATTCTTGCTGGGGAAACGGCCGCAAGCAGTAGACGTCGCAATCTGCGTAGAGACCGAGCCCAGCCTCAAGCAGCCTGTAGCGGTAGATGTTGGCGGTTAGCGCTAGGCTCTTCTCGCGTTTGTAGGCAACGATCTCGCTCCTCGACAGCAACTGCGAGGCGTCGAAAATCTCGACACCGTCGGGCATGTCGCCGGGCGCGTCGAACGCGTGCAGCACCGCGCGATACCCATGTCGTTGAAAAGAGCGGATACAGGCCGCGTGCAATCCGCCAAGCTTGTCGCCGATCCAGATAAAATTGACAGTCTCCCCCGTGCTGCCTTGCATACTGTTCCGACGATCCTTCCCGCACATGCCTACCAATCCATTTCTGCGGGAAAGTCAGTTGCGTTGCAACCGACGAGAAGCGGCATGCGTTGCATCGCTAGGCATGGTCTGGCCATGAAACCACCCGCAGCCCGCATGAGCACCGCACCGAGGATGCAAGTCTGGCCGGGCCGCCAGGGGAAGCTGTCAGTGACTGCTGACCAGTGCCGGGATTGGAAGCCTGGCACTGGCCTCGTCGAGGATCGAGAAGCTGTAGCGGCCGGCCTGGTCGCGCTCGACCGAATAGGTCAGCCGGTCGGCAATGCGGTTGTCCTTGTCGAAAGTCAGCACGTGCGGCTTGAGCGCCGTGATCTCGCTTTCGTTCACATAGACCGAATTGCAGATGATGACCTGGTCGCCGGCCTGGCAGGTGCGGGCGGCGGCGCCATTGAGGATGCAGCAGCGCGATCCGCGCTCGCCGAGGATCACATAGGTCGAAATCCGCGCGCCGGAGCTCTTGTTCCAGATCTCGACGAACTCCATCGGCAGGATGCCGGCTTCCTCGCAATGGTCGGGGTCGAGCGTGATCGAGCCGTGATAGTTGAGGTTGGCTTCGGTGACGTGAATGCCGTGCAGCTTGCCGGCGACGATCTTGCGCATTGTTCCTCCCTGACACGCCAGTCGGCGCGAAGCTACATTCCAACCACCAGCGCACCGCCGGTGAGACCCGCGCCCGCAGCCGATAGCAGCAGCTTTTCGCCGCGCTGGAACGGCGCTTTCAGATGCGCCAACGACAGCGACAGCGGGATCGTCGCGGCCGACGAATTGCCGTAGTCGGCGATGGTCTTGACGATCCTGTCGTCGGCGATGCCGAGCGACTTGCCCACAGCATTGAAGATGCGGGCGTTGGCCTGATGCGGCACAAAGCGGCTGATGTCAGAAGTCTCCAGGCCCGCCGCGCCGAGCGCCTCCGCGGAGCAGCGGCTCATCATCTCGACCGCCTTGGCGAAAACAGCGCGTCCATCGGCGATGGTCATGCGTGTTTCGGCGATGTCGAGCTCGTCTGAGAAAGGCCGGTTGCTGCCGCCGGCCGGAATCTGGATCAGGCCGTAGCCGCCGCCATCGGCGGAAACAGACGCGCCAAGTATGCCATGTCCGGGATCGTCGGAGGGCGTCAGCACGACCGCTCCGGCCGCGTCGGCGAAGAGCACCGCACTGGCCCGCTCGGCCGGATTGATACGGCGGCTCAAAATGTTGGCCGCAATGACGATCGCCGGCTTGTTGTGCAGCCGCACGAAACCGTCGGCGAACGTCAGGGCATAGATGAAGCCGGCGCAGGCACCGGCGAGATCGATGCCCCCTGATTTGGCGAGGCCGAGCTTGTGGGCGACCAGCGGCGCGCTCGGCGGCAAGAGGTGGTCGGGCGTCGAGGTGGCGAGCAGCAGCAGGCCGACGTCCTCGCGTGCGATACCCGCCTGTTGCAGCGCCATCTCGCCTGCCTTGGCAGCGAGGTCCGACAGCGTGTCCTGGGGCTCGGCCCAATAGCGTGAGCGGATGCCGGTGCGGCCTTCGATCCAGCCGGCATCGAGCCCGAGGCTCGCCTCGATCTCGGCGTTGCCGACCTTGCGGCCCGGCACATGATGGCCAAAGCCGGCGATGCGCGTCGTACGGTTCATCCGCTGTTCGCCACATCTGCGGCCTCGTCGACGGCGTCATAGAGCCGGTCGAGTTCGCCTGCGGTCACGCAATAGGGCGGCAGCACGTAGATGACGTTGCCAAGCGGCCGGACCAGCAGCCCTCGTTCGAGGAAGAACGCCCGCAGCTTCGGCCCGACTGCGGCGAGATAGCCCGCCTTGCCGACACGCAGGTCGAGCGCGGCAATCGTGCCGGCCGTGCGCACATTCTCAAAGCGCGGATCATTGCGGAAGCGCGCGACCTTCTCCGTCTGCATCATCGCCAATGCCGTCACGCGTTCGGCGACCGGCTCGTCGCGCCAGATCGCGACATTGGCGAGTGCCGCAGCGCAAGCGATGGGGTTCGCGGTGTAGGAGCTGGAGTGAAAAAAGGTCTTGGCACGGTCGGTGGAGAAATGCGCCCGGAAGATCGCGTCGGTCGCAAGCGTCGCCGCCAGCGGCATCGAACCGCCGGTCAGGCCCTTGGAGGTGCAGAGGATGTCGGGCGAGATGCCGGCCTGCTCGCAGGCGAACATGGTCCCGGTGCGACCCCAGCCGGTCATCACCTCGTCGGCGATGAACAACGTACCGGAGCGCTCGGCGATGCGCTTGAGTTCGGTCAGCACCCGGGCCGGATACATCAGCATGCCGCCGGCGCCGAGCACCAGCGGCTCGACGATGACGGCGGCGGCTTTGCCGTCGCGGGTCAGGGCTTCGAAGCGGTCAAGCGTCTCCTGTTCGCGGCCCGGCGCAGGGAAGGGGATGGTGTCGACCTCGAACAGCAGCGGATCATAGGCGGCGTTGAACACGCCGCGCGCGCCGACGCTCATCGTGCCGATCGTATCGCCATGGTAGCTGTGCTCCATGACGACGAGGCGCGTACGGGCGGCGCCATTGCTGCGGTGGAAGCCGAGCGCCATCTTCAACGCCACCTCGACGCTGGTCGAGCCGCTGTCGGAGTAAAACACCCAGTCGAGGCCGGCAGGCGCCATGTCGACCAGCGCCGACGCCAGCTGCTCCGCCGGTTCATGCGTCAAGCCCGCGAAGATGACCTGGTCGAGCGTCTCGGTCGCGCTTCGGATCGCTTCGATGATTTTCGGATGCCTGTGGCCGTGGGTGATGACCCACCAGGACGAGATCGCATCGAGGATGCGCTTGCCGTCTGCTGTTTCGACATAGGCGCCCTCGGTGCGCGCGATGACAGGCGGCACGGGCTCGGTGGCGTGCTGGGTGAAGGGGTGCCAGACGGCGGAACGGCTCATGGCTTTGCCTCGAAGAACCGGGCCTCCAGGAAGTCGGCCGCGTTGAAGTTCACCCGCATGGCCTCGGCCAGTGTTCCAGGCGTCAGCGGGTCGAGCCGAGGCAGGCGGCCAAGCACGCGCACCTTACCCATCTCAGCGATGGTGCGCTGGGTATCTGCCATCTCGTCGCCGATGAAAGCGACGCCCAGCAGCGGGACCGAGCGGGCGCGCAACGCCTCGATGGAGAGCAGCGTGTGGTTGATCGTGCCGAGCCCGGTGCGGGCGCAGAGCACGACGGGTGTCGCCCAGCGGGCGAAGACGTCGATGTAGAGCGTGCGCCGGTTGACCGGCACCATCAGCCCGCCGGCGCCCTCGACGATCAGTGGCCGCGCGGTGGCGGGCATAGCGAGCGCATCGGCATCGATCTCGACGCCGTCAAGTTCGGCGGCGCGGTGCGGCGACAGCGGCTCCTTCAGCCGCCAGGCTTCCGGCAACACATGATCCGGCGAAAGCTGGGCGAGCCGGGCGACGATCTCGCTGTCGGTCTCCTCCTCGATGCCCGACTGCACCGGCTTCCAGTAGACGCCGTCGAGCAGGGCGGTCAGTCCCGCAGCAAACACGGTCTTGCCGATGCCGGTGTCGGTGCCAGTCACGACGATCCTTGCTGGCGTCTGTGCCGTCATCGCGAGCACTCCTCGGAAAGGGCATCGAACAGCGCCGCAACATCGTCTTCGCCGACATTGAGCGTCAGCGAGATTCTCAGCCGCGCCGTGCCCTCGGGCACCGTCGGCGGGCGGATGCCGCGAACGTCGAAGCCGCGCGCCTGCAGCGCTTCGGCAAGTTGCATGGCGCGCGCATTGTCGCCAACGATGATGGGCAGGATCTGCGAGCCGCTCGGCACAAAGCCAAGCGTCTCCGCCTTGTCGCCGGCCAGCTTCACCAGTCTCGCCAGCCGCTCACGGCGGTCGGGTTCGTCGGCGACGATGTCGAGCGCTGTAGCCGACGCCACCGCCATCAGCGGCGAGGGGGCCGTGGCGTAGATGAAGGGCCGGCAGCGATTGACGAGATAGTCGCAGAGCACCGCGGGTGCCGTGACCAACGCGCCCGAAGCGCCCAGGGCCTTGCCGCAGGTGTGCAGCACAACGACATTGTCGCTGCCTTCGAGATGATGCGCCAGACCGCGGCCATCGGGACCATAGACGCCGGTGGCATGCGCCTCGTCGACGAAAAGGAAGGCTTCGTGCCGCTCGGCGACCTCGGCGAGGTCGTCCAGCGGCGCGCGGTCGCCCTCCATCGAGTAGAGGCTTTCGGTGACGATCCAGGCACGTCCGGTGCCACCGCCCGTACGCCAGGTCTTGATGGCGTCGTCCACAGCATTGGCGTCATTGTGCCTGACCTCCACCACCTCGGCGCGGCCGGCACGCGCGCCTTCATGGGCGCTGGCGTGAATCAGTTCGTCGAGCACGACCAGGTCGCCTTTTTGGGGCAGGGTGGTCAGCACGGCGAAGTTGGCGACATAGCCGCCGCCGAAGAACAGCGCCCGTTCTACGCCAAAGAAGCCGGCAGCCTTTGCTTCCAGCGCCTCATGCTCGGGGTCGTTGCCGCGCAAAAGCCGCGAGCCGGTGGCGCCGACGGGCGTGCCATTGGCCAGCGCAGCTGCGACCGCATCGGCCATCCGCTTGCTGCCGGCCAGGCCGAGATAGTCGTTGGAAGCGAAATCGAACCCGGTGCGGCCGCTGAGCGTACGCAGCCGGCTCTTGCGGGCCAGCCCGCGCAAGCTGGCCTCGTAGCGGTCGAGCAAGGCTCGTCCGCTCACCCCGCGTCGAGCTCCATCGGCTGGATGCCGAGACGGCGGAACAGCGCGCTGTCCTTGTCTTCGCCGGGGTTTTCGGCAGTCAAAAGTGTGTCGCCGACAAAGATGGAATTGGCGCCGGCGAAGAAGCACAGCGCCTGCATCTCGTCGCTCATCGCCGTGCGGCCAGCCGACAGGCGCACATGCGACTTCGGCATCATGATGCGGGCGAGCGCGATAGTGCGGACGAATTCTATCGGCTCGATCGGATCGGCTTCGCCCAGCGGCGTGCCTTCGATCGGGATCAGCATGTTGATCGGCACGCTGTCGGGATGCTCGGGCAGGTTGGCGAGCGTCAGCAGCATGTCGACGCGGTCGGCCTTCTCCTCGCCCATGCCGACGATGCCGCCGCAGCAGACCTTGATGCCGCTGTCTCGGACATTGGCCAGCGTGTCCAGCCGGTCGGCGAAGGTGCGGGTGGTGATGATCGCGTTGTAGTAGCGCTCGGACGTGTCGATGTTGTGGTTGTAGTAGTCGAGGCCGGCCTGCTTCAGGCGCTGCGCCTGGCCGAGATCCAGCATGCCAAGCGTCATGCAGGTTTCCATGCCGAGCTCCTTGACGCCCTCGATCATGGCGACCACCGCCTCCATGTCGCGCTCCTTGGGGCTACGCCAAGCAGCACCCATGCAGTAGCGGGTGGCGCCGGCATCCTTGGCCTTCTTGGCTTCGGCCAGAACGCGCTGCACCTCCATAAGCTTCGAGGCCTTGAGGCCCGACTCATGGCGCGACGACTGGCTGCAATAGCCGCAATCCTCGGGGCAGCCGCCTGTTTTAATCGACAGCAGGCGCGACATCTGCACCCGGTTGGGGTCGAAATTCTCGCGATGGACGGTCTGGGCCCTAAACAGCAGGTCGTTGAACGGCGAATCGTAGATCGCCTGGGCTTCCGCGCGGCTCCATTGCGGACGCGCGCCATTGATCTCGGTTGCGGCTGCGTTCAGGTGCAAATCGGCGTTCATGCGCTCTCCATTGCCAAGACGTGTCGTTGCCATCCCCACTCGGGGCGGGACCATTGCCCCGGTCAGGGGGCCGTGTCCAGTCCTATATCGAGGATCGGCGCGCTGTGGGTCAGCCAGCCGACGGAAATGAGGTCGACACCGCTGGCGGCGATCGCGGGGGCGGTAGTGAGGTTGACCCGGCCCGAGGCTTCGGTGATCGCCCGTCCGGCGACCATTTTGACTGCCGTCGTCAGGGTTTCCGGGGACATGTTGTCGAGTAGGACGGCGTCGACGCCGAGCTTAAGCACGTCGTCCAGCTGTTCCAGCGTGTCGACCTCGACCTCGATCTTCACCAGATGCCCGACATTGGCCCGGGCGCGCTCGATGGCCGGGCGAACACCGCCCGAAATGGCGATGTGGTTGTCCTTGATCAGCACCGCGTCGTCGAGGCCGAAGCGGTGGTTGGAGCCGCCGCCGCAGCGCACGGCATACTTCTCCAGCGCGCGCAGGCCGGGCGTGGTTTTCCGGGTGCAGACGATGCGCGCCTTGTGGCCGGCGACGGCATCGACAATGCCAGCCGTGGCGGTGGCGATGCCGCTGAGATGGGACAGGAAGTTGAGCGCCACGCGTTCGCCTGTCAAAAGGCCACGCGCCGGGCCGCTCAGCGTGGCGATGACATCGCCCGGGGCGAGGCGGCTGCCATCAGGTTTCGCGACTTTCATCTCGATTGCGGGCTCGATCAGCCGGAAGGCGAGGGCTGCCAGGTCAAGTCCGGCGACGACGCCAGCCTGACGCGCCGCAAGCACCAGCTTCGCCTGATGGCCCGCCGGCACGATGGCATCTGATGTGATGTCGCCGGCGCGGCCGAGGTCTTCGAGCAGGGCCGCGCGAACCAGCGGCTCGATCATGATCTCAGGCAGGGGCGAAAGGTTCATCATGCGCTCCGGGCAAAAAGCGAGGTGTCGAGTGCGGCTGCGGCCTGCAGCGCTGCGTCCAGTGTGATGCGCGACCGGCGCGCGACGACACTGCGCAGCGGGAAGTCGCTGCGGCTGTGCGCCCCGCGGCTTTCCTCGCGGCCAAGTGCCGAAATAGCCATCATCAGCGCGACCGCGGCAGGATCCGCCGCCGGCGAATTGCTGCTGGCGATCGGAAGCAATGCCGTCGCTGCATCGCGCAGGCTCTCGCCGTCGCGCAAGACGCCGAGCGAGGACGAGACGATGTCGCATGCCTCGCGCGGATCGGGACGTGCAGGCACCTGTGGCAAGGCGCGTGCCGCGTGGCGCGTATCGGCGGAGGCGGCCACGCTCCGTGCCACCCAGCCAGCCATGACGACGGCTTCGGTCAGGGAGTTGCTGGCCAGCCGGTTGGCGCCATGCAGTCCGGTCGAGGCGACCTCGCCGCAGGCCCAGAGACCTGGCACGGTGCTGCGGCCTTCGCCGTCCACCGCCACGCCGCCCATGTGATAATGCGCGGCGGGGCGTACCGGGATCGGCTCGTGTGCGGGGTCGATACCAGCCTCGTTGCAGTAGCCGTCAATCGTCGGAAAACGGTCGGCAAAACGTATGCCCAGGCAGGTCCGCGCGTCGAGAAACACCCGGTGGCCGCGCGCGAGATGGCGATGGACGCCGCGCGCAACCGCATCGCGGGTGGCAAGCTCGGCGCCGGGCAGGTCGGCGAGGAAGCGCCGTCCGGTTTCGTCGATCAGC
Source organism: Aminobacter sp. LjRoot7 (assembly GCF_964252895.1). Lineage (NCBI taxonomy): Bacteria > Pseudomonadati > Pseudomonadota > Alphaproteobacteria > Hyphomicrobiales > Phyllobacteriaceae > Aminobacter > Aminobacter sp. LjRoot7. Next base: position 299,836 of record NZ_CAXUPX020000004.1, on the reverse strand, counting down.
ACGGCACCTTCGCCGCGCACCGCCTCGCTGATCAGCCGCATCGGCCGCAGCAGCCCGTCGAGTGCGGTCGGGTGGAACTGGACGAATTCGAGATCGGCAAATGCCGCGCCTGCGCGGGCGGCGAGCGCCAGCCCCTGGCCGAAGCAGCCTAGCGGGTTTGTCGTGTCGCGAAAAAGTCCGCCGACGCCGCCCGTGGCGAGCACGACGCGACTGGTGGTGAGCGCCATGCTGCCGGAGCTGCCTTCGGCGAGCACACCTGAAATCGCACCGTCCTCGGTGATCAGCCGGCGTGCCGCCAAACCCTCGATGACCATAATCGACGCCGTGCTGCGGACAGCGGCCACCAGTGCACGCATCAGTTCGCGCCCGGTCGCGGCACCTGCCGCGTGGACGATGCGCCTGCGGGCATGGGCAGCTTCGAGCCCGAGCTGCAGGGCGCCGCCGGTATCGCGGTCGAAGGCGACGCCAAGTTCCGCGAGTCTCTCGATAGCCAATGGCGCTGCCTCGACGATGCGCCGGACGACTGTTTCGTCGCACAGGCCGTCGCCGGCAGCCAGCGTGTCGGCAAGATGCAGTTCGGGCGAGTCGTCGTTGCCGATTGCCGCCGCAAGCCCGCCTTGGGCGAGCGCGCTCGACGCTTCGTCGCCCAGCGGCGCAGCCGACAGCAGCACGACCGGCTTCGGTGCCAGTTCGAGCGCCGTCATCAGGCCGGCAAGCCCGCCGCCGATGATGACGGGACGGCCGGCCAGGCGAACGACGTCGTTCATACCGCGAGCATCCGCTCGACGGCGAGGCGCGCACGCACAGCGACGGCAGGATCGATGGTCACGGCGTGTTCGTTGCGCTCCAGGGCGGAGCGGATGTTGCCGAGTGTGATCAGCTTCATGTGCGGGCAGAGATTGCAGGGGCGAATGAACTCGACGTCGGGATGGTCGACGGCGACGTTGTCGCTCATTGAGCATTCCGTCACCAAAACGACGCGGGCCGGCTTCTCACGGCCGACATAGTCGGACATCGCGGCCGTCGAGCCGGCGAAATCGGCTTCGGCAACCACTTCCGGCGGGCATTCCGGATGGGCCAGCACGGTGACGCCGGGATGGGCGGCGCGCATCTCGCGTATGTCCTGTGGCGTGAAGCGCTCATGCACCTCGCAATGGCCCTTCCAGGCGATGATCTCGACATCGGTCTGGGCGGCGATGTTCTGCGCCAGATATTCGTCCGGCAACATCAGCACGCGCGGCACGCCGAGCGATTCAACGACCGCCTTGGCATTGCCCGAGGTGCAGCAGATGTCCGATTCTGCCTTCACCGCAGCCGAGGTGTTGACGTAGGTGACGACGGGTACACCGGGATAGCGCTGGCGCAGCAGGCGGATGTCCTCGGACGTGATCGAATCGGCCAGCGAGCAGCCGGCGCCCATGTCGGGGATCAACACCGTCTTTGACGGGTTCAGCAGCTTGGCCGTCTCGGCCATGAAATGCACGCCGGCGAGCACGATCACGTCGGCCTCGACCTCCATCGCCTTGCGGGCGAGCGCCAGGCTGTCGCCGACGATGTCGGCCACGCAATGGAAGATCTCAGGGGTCTGGTAGTTGTGCGCCAGGATGACGGCGTTGCGCTCGCGCTTGAGCCTCAGGATGGCATCGATGTCATCGGAAAAGACCGGCCACTCGATGGCGGGAATGACGCGCTGGACGCGGTCATAGAGCGAGGCGGCGGAAGGGGTCATGCCAGACATCATTGCTCCTATTATGCTCGTACTGAGTATAATTGGGACATATGCTTAGCATGAGCATAAGCTCTGTCAAGCCACGATTTGCCTATTTGGTTCCGGCGACCAGACGTTCGTCGAGCACGGCGTGGCGGAAACGGAACAGTTTCGCCGGGCGTCCGCCGGTGTCGGCGCTCATTTCACCGGTTTCCTCGACAAGATCCTGCTGCTCGATGAGACGGCGGAAATTCTGCTTGTGCACGGTAACGCCGGCCAGTGCTTCGACCGCGCGCTGCAGCTGCAGCAGCGTGAAGGCCGGCGGCATCAGCTCGAACACGACAGGGCGATACTTGATCTTGGTCCGGAGCCGGCCGATGCCGGTGGCGAGGATTCGCCTGTGATCGCCGGTCATGGTTCTGCCCGGCACAGCAGTCCCGCGCTTCGTGCGAACCGCCTCTTCAACCAGGCCTGCCTCGAACAGCAGCTCGTAGCGCTGCAGCACCAGCTCTTCGTTCCAGTGGCGATCGTCGAAGCCGAAGGCGCTGGCGGCGCGCCGCAGCCGGTTCTGGCGCTTGTCCTGCTGTTCGGCCGAATCAGCCCACAGGCGCAGCCGTGGCACGATGATGTCGTCGATGAGTGCGGGTGCGCCCGTGCGATGGTCCTCCCAGGGGAAGAATTCATACCAGTTGCGCCAGCTGTCCGGCGGCGTGCGGTGCGAGGGCTCCTCGCGGGTCAGGCCGAGATAGCTGATCGAAATCACCCGGCGGGTGGCTTCCTCGATGCTGCGATCACGGTCGGCAAAGGTGTAGAGCTGCTCGATATAGCCAAGCGGGTGGCCGGTCTGCTGCTCCACCCAGTCACGCAGGCCCGATTGCAGCGAGCGATGACCAAGCGCGAACGGACCCGAGGGCAGGGTGCTGCCCTCCTTGACTGTCAGCACGACCGGGTTTCCGTTGGGGGCGGCGACGAGTACCGCGATCAGATCCGCGCTGATCGCGCGGCGCTCCGATGCACCTTCCTTGTCCGCCCCTGATGTCTTCAGCATCTTGCCCTTCGTCGATTTCCGGCTGCAATCGGAAAGCCAGATGGATCAAAGGTCAACACCCAATCGCCTGCCGCCGACCCTTCATCACATCTAGTGTTTGATGGTTATTGGCCTGCGAAGCCAAGAAAATCCACATGCCGGACGAGATTACTGCGTGACGATGGGGAAAGGTGTTTTGGCTGTCGCTACTCAGCGCCGTGGCCCCGTGTGGTCGCAGGTTGTGTTCGCCGGTTGTCTTCGCACCAATATCTGGCACTCTTCGCCCGGGGGGACAATCGGGTGGCACTGAATGACTGTAATTCCCGACCAGATGATTGCGCGCTGGCAGCGGATCGTGAACCTGCTTGCCGAGCTCCTGGACGTGCCGGCCGGGCTCGTCATGGAGGCCAATCCGCCGAAGCACACAGTGCTTGTTTCCAGCAAGAGCGATGGCAATCCTTATGAAGTCGGCGACGACTTCACGCTGCACACCGGCCTCTATTGCGACGAGGTGATGGACAACGACGCGCCGCTGCTGGTTCGCGATGCCTCTCTCTCGGACAAGTGGCGGAACAACCCTGATATCAAGCACGGCATGTCGTTCTACCACGGCTTTCCCTTGTCATGGCCGGATGGCCGCATCTTCGGCACCATCTGCGTGCTCGACGGGCAGGACAATCCCAAGGCCGCCCAGTGCGCCGAGCTGCTCGCCGAGTTCAAGGCGTCCATAGACGCCGACCTCGTGCTTCTGGCCATGATCGAGGAGCGCATGAAGCTGTTCGATCAGTTGAGCCAAAGCAGGGATCAACTCGAAGAGCGGGTCATGGAGAGGACAGCGGAGCTGTCGGAGACCAATGCTGCCCTGCGCGTGCTGTTGAGGCGCTTCGAGGAGGCGCGCAGCGAAGCAGAGGAGCAGATCGCCGGCGCGCTGGCGCAGCGCGTGCTGCCCCATATCGAGCCGATACGCGCCGGCAGTTCGCCTTCGGCGCGTGCGCGGCTGGACCTGCTTGAAGCGGGGCTCAAGGACCTGACGTCGACATTCTCGCGGCGGTTGGCGGTCACCCTTGCCGATCTTACGCCGACCGAGAGCGAGATCGTCCAGATGATCGTGCAGGGGCATTCGACCAAGGAGATCGCGCGGGCGATCAACCGCGCCATGAGCACCGTCGATTTCCATCGCAACAACATCCGCCGCAAGCTGGGGCTGAATTCGCAGAAAGTCAGCTTGCGCAGCCACCTCAATTCCCTTCGCGGCTAGCTTGGGGTTTTTCCCCATAGTCTGACCCCGATCTTCCCTCGTATTGCCGTCTGGTTCCCAAACGTAAGTTCGTCTCCATACCGCGCCATCGAAGCGCGGACGGCCAGCGAGCCGAAAACAAGGGGAACTGCGAATGGACGTGAAGCTGGAGCCGATTGCTTACCGCTGGGGCGACGAGGCGGAAGAAACGAGGCTGTCGCGCCGGTCGTTCTTCATGGCCGCGGGCGCCGCCGGCATAGGTGCTGCGGCAGCCATCATGACGCGTCCTGCCGCAGCGCAATCGACCGACTGGACCCAGGCCGGCAACAACAACCGTGTCCTGGTGCTGCAGGGGACGACGTCCTTCGCCGATGGACCCGTGACATTCGACTACTATGGGCACTGCGCGCTGAAAATCACCTCGCCTGGCGGCGCCTCGGTGCTTTTCGACCCGTGGCGCGACGATCCATCGGGCGCCTGGGGCCTGTGGTTCAAGAACAAGTTCCCCGAAACCGTCGTCGACATCACCATGTCGACCCACACCCATTTCGACCACGATGCCATCGACCGGCCGTCATCGACGATGGTGCTGGACCGGATGGCCGGACATTTCGAGTTCGCCGACATCAAGATATCGGGTTTTGCCGACAAGCACGCCTGCCTGGCGCCGGGTTGGTACAAATGGACCAACGCACTCAAGGAGTTTGGCGCCGAGGCCTGCCCGCCCAACAATGTCGGGCACATGGACATGGTCACCTATGTCATCGAGACGGGCGGCGTGCGCACGCTGATCTGGGGCGACAACAGGCCGGATCCGGCCGATGCCTTCTGGGATGCGGTGGGCCGGATCGATGTGCTGACACTTCCCGTCGATGGCTCGCAGCACATCCTGTCTTATGCCCAGGCGGATGCGATCGTCGATCGGCTGAAGCCCAAGGTGATCATTCCCACCCATTATCTCAACGAGACGACGACCTACACGCTGTCGACGCTGCAGCCGGCCGATGAATGGGTGAAGGGGAAAGGCCGCTTCAAGATGCTGAACAGCCCGGGCATCAGCCTCGGCGCCAAGGACATCGCGGATCTCGATCGGGAGGTCTTCTACTTCGGCAATCACGCCGCCACTGCCTGAACGCAAGTCGCCACGCGGATCTGCCGATCCCAACTGGCGACTGCTGCCGGGCTGCAGCGTAGTCCCCCCTCGCGCAGCCTGGTGGAGCACGCGTCCCGGGACCACCCGCCCGGGACGCGTGTCTTTTTTGGTTTAGTCCGTCGACATCTTGCAGTCGGCGGCGTAGCTGTCGCTGTGCGCCGTCAGCACCTTGCTTTCGGTCTTGAGCACCATCTTGCCGTCAGCACCCTTTTCCGCCTTGAGCGAATACCAGTCCTGCACCGGGTGCTGGTTGGGGCCGAACTTGAACGAACCGCGCACCGACGGGATTTCCGACGTCAGCAGCGCCTTGCGGAAGGCCGGCAGGTCGTCGACGCCCGACTTTTCAAGGCCGGTGCCGATCAGCAATGCCGCGTCATAGCCCTGGGCGGCATAATATGTGATCGGACGGTCGCCGAACTTGGCCTTCCAGGCCGCGACGAAGTCCTTGTTGACGGGATTGTCGAAGTCGTCGTTCCAGTGGCTGGTGACCTTCACGCCAAGCGCCGCATCACCGACAGCACCGACGATGACCTGGTCGAGGGACGCCGGATGGACGACCATCGGGATGTCCTTGAGCAGACCGGCCTGCTGGTACTGGCGCATGAAGGCGATGCCGAGGCCGCCCGGCTCGAATTCGTAGACGACGTCGGGCTTGGCGGCGCGGATCTGCGCCATCTCAGCGGCGAAGTCGGTCTGGTCGAGGCCGGTATAGGTCTCGCCGACGACCTCTCCCTTGTAGAAGCGCTTGAAGGCGCCCATCGTTTCCTTGCCGGCCTGGTAGTTCGGTGCGATCAGGAAGGCCTTCTTGTAGCCGAGCGACTGGGCAAGGGCACCGGCGCTTTCGCCCTGGCTGTCATCCTGCCAGGAGCTGACGAAATAGTTCGGATGGCATTCCTTGCCCGCGAAGGTGGCGGATGCCGTGTTGGCGCTGACATAGATCGCGTCGCCGTCGAGAATGTCGGGCAGGGCGGCGAAGGCGACGTTAGCGAACACCATGCCGGTGAACAGCTTGATGCCTTGCTCGGACAGCATCTTGTCGGCGATCTGCTTGGCGTTGCCCGGCTTCAGGCTGTCGTCCTCGACAACCAGTTCGACGGCCTTGCCGCCGAGCTGGCCCTTATTGGCGTCGATGGCCAACTGGAAGCCGTCGCGTATGTCCTGGCCGAGATAGCCAGCGGGGCCCGAAAGCGTGGTGATCATGCCGATCTTGAGCGGGTCTTCGGCATAGGCCGCGCTGACCGACAATGCCATGATGGCGGCCGACAAGATTCCCTTGAAATGCATTAGATTATTCCTCTTCCCCAAAATTCCCCACCGCTTAGGCAAAGCCTCCACAATCCTCGATCGCGGGGTGAACTGGCCGTCGCAGTGAACGTTTCAAAGGGAGGGGCAGCGGGGCAGGCGGCGCGCACTTTCGCGAAGCCGGGGCATAAGCTCACCGGCCTTCGTTCGGCATAAACCGCTGGCAACAGCTGCTCCTCCGCAGTGTTGTCCAATCGCCCAAGCTTGGCCCAACCAGCATTCCGGTAAATGGAAAACTCGTCATCCAGCCATGACGTCAGGGAATATCAATCGTCTAGTGATTACTTATACGTCATGGCGCGCGAGGTCGGCGGCAGTCCGGCGCAGCGTCTCCACCAGGACTTCAGCCGCTGGCGACAACCGCGCGTTTGTCCGGGTGGTGATGCCCATCGGCATGGCCGTGGCGCGCAAGGTCACCGGCAATATGACGATGGCGCCGGCGGCGGCCTCACGGCGGGCGACCTGGGCGGGGAACACGCCGAGATAGTCGGCGTCGATCAGCAGCGCCCTGTTGGTCAAAAGCGAAACGGAATCCACCGCATGCGACGGCGGTTCCAGCCCTTCCTCGCGGAAGGCGATGTCGATCTGCCGGCGCAGGCTGGTTTCCTGCGGCGGCAGGATCCATTCCCAGCCGATCAGGTCGGCAAGGTTGAGTTCGCTGCGCTCGGCCAGCGGATGGCCGCGACGCGCGACCACGCAGGCGATGTCGTCCATCAGCGTCTCCTGCACGACATTCAGCCGGTCGCGCTGCTCGGACAGGCGCCCGACCACCATGTCCAGTTCGCCAGCGCGCAAGGCTGGGATCAGCACGTCGTTGGTGCCCTCGACGATTTTGACGACGAGCTTGGGCCGCTCCTTGCGCAGGCGAGCGATGGCCGTCGGCAGCAATTCGGCCGAGGCCGACAGCAAGGTGCCGATGGCGACGCGGCCGCCGGTGCCGTCGCGCAGGTCGGCGAGATGCTCCTCGGCATGCGCCAACTGGGTGATGACGAGGCGCGCATGCTCGGCCAGCGTGTCGCCGAACATCGTCGGCACGACGCCGCGATTGGTGCGGTCGAACAGCCTCGCCTTGGTCAGCGCCTCGATTTCCTGCAGCGCCTTGGTCACCGCCGACTGGGTCATGTTCAGCCGCTTGGCGGCGCGCACAAGATTGCCCTCTTCGACGATCGCCACGACCATGCGCAGATGGCGGATGGTGAGACGGCTAGTGACGAGTTTCATCGGAGCCTTGCTTTCAAGTCGTTGCGTTCAGGTTGATATTCCAAATCCTCATAGGAATTTCCAGAGAATTCACTTGTCTGAATGTCCAATCGCTGGAAACTTGCCATGAGGAGGCGTTGGCGGCGCGAGGCGTTGCCAGCGCGCGGAGGTATTTCGGCCCGAGTCGCCTCGTTGCGGCCGGGCCCCAGACGTCGGCAGGATTTGCCGCACGGGGAGGACAATCCAGACATGACCGAGAAAACCGGAGCCGGGCGCCACGCGGAGATCGCGGGCGCTGGAATTGGCGGGCTGACCACGGCTGCCGCACTGGCCCAGCGTGGCTGGTCGGTGACCGTGCACGAGCGCGCGCCGAACCTGCGCACCTTCGGCGCCGGGATCTACATCTGGAGCAACGGCCTGCGCGTGCTCAAGGCGATCGGCGCCTATGAGCAGGCCGTCGTCGGCGCCCATATCGGACCGCAGTTCCACACCCGCGACCACGACAACACCACGATGGAAGAAATCCCCATCAACGGTCAGGGTGATGCCAGGCTGATCACCATCCTGCGCGAGCAGCTGATCAATTCGCTCGTCGACACCTGCCGACGCAGCGGCGTCGAGATCCTGACCAACTCGGAAGCGGTCGGCGCGACGCCAGAGGGCGAATTGCTGCTCGCCGACGGCACGCGACGCAAGGCTGACCTTGTCGTCGGCGCGGACGGCATCAACTCAAAGGTGCGCGACTCGCTCGACCTGATGATGTACCGCAAGCATCTCGGCTATGGCGCGATCCGCATGCTGATTGGCCGCGACGATGCCGACGTACCGGCAGAGGACCGCGACCGCTACATCGAATATTTCACCGGCACCCGCCGCATTCTCTACACCCCGGCCAGCGCCACCGACCTCTACGTCGCGCTCTGCTGCGCCGCCGATGACGCTGCGGCGCTCAAGGTTCCGGCCGACCGCGCGCTGTGGACCGAATCCTTCCCGCATCTCGCCCATCTGGTCTCGCGCTTCGGCGATGCCGGTCGTTGGGACGCCTTCGAGGTGGTCAAGCTCAAGCAATGGAGCAAAGGCCGTGCGGCGATCCTGGGAGACGCAGCACACGCCATGCCGCCTTATCTCGGGCAGGGCGGCGGCTGCGCGCTGATGAACGGCCTTGGGCTCGCCGCTGCCGTGGCAAATGCGGCCGACATCGAGCAGGCGCTGGCTGCCTGGGAAGAGCGTGAGCGGCCGATCACCGAACACACCCAGGACACCGCCGAGCGGCTCGGCGACATGAATTTCTGGCCCGACAAGCTGCGCTCTGAGGTGATGAAGATCACCGGCAAGAGCCGCGAACTCGGCGCCGAGCGCATGAAGACGGCGCGTTATGCGCCGACCGCCACCGAGCCGCTCGCCTGACCAGGGAACATCGGGTGCGATGCGCCCCAGAATTCGGAGACATCAGATGAAATCCATCCAGATCGGCGCCAACACCCTTTCCTACGACGAGGCAGGCGAGGGCGAGGTGCTGCTGCTTCTGTCGGGCTGGTGCCAGGACCACCGCCTGTTCAAGACGCTGGCGCCCGAACTCGCCAGGACCCATCGCGTCATCCGCCTGGACTGGCGCGGCCATGGCGAGCATCGCGAGCATGATGGCGACTTCACCGTCGACGACCAGGCGTCCGACGTCGTCGCCTTCCTCGACAAGATGAACATCGACAGGCTCGTGCCGGTGTCGACCTCGCATGGCGGCTGGGCCAACATCGAGGTGACGGACCGTCTTGGGGTGGCGCGCATCCCGCGTACCGTCGTCATCGACTGGATTCAGACCACGCCGAACGAAGATTTCTTCCGCATGATCGACCACATCCAGGATCGCACCAACTGGGAGAATGGCCGCGGCGATTTCTTCAACTACTGGATCGGCGACACCGAGAACCAGGACATCGTCAACCACGTCAACAACGAGATGGCGAAATACAGCTTCGAGATGTGGGCGCGGTCCGGGCGGGAGATCGGCAAGGCCTATCGCAAGTGGGGCAACCCGATGCAGCGCATGGCAGCACTCAAGGACAAGCGTCCGATCACCCACATCTATTCGCAGCCCTTCGAACCGGAATACGCTCAGGCACAGCTCGATTTCGCTGCCGGCAACGACTGGTACAAGCCCAACAAGCTGCCCGGCAAGACGCACTTCCCGACGCTCGAGCAGCCCAAGGTGGTGGCCGACACCATCCGTGCCTTCGTCGCCTGACAGGAGTAGCGCATGAGCGTGCTTGCCGAAGAAGCCAATTGGCCGCGTGACGTCCTCGACCGCGACTACGGTGCGCGGGCTTCCGTGACGCCCGAAGTCTTCGATGCCGCGATGCGCGACTACCGAAGCCGCTCCGAGGAGATGCGGGGCCACGCCACGCATCTCGACGTCGTCTATGACGAGCAGAGCGGCCAGACGATCGACATCTACGGCACCTCTAGCGAGTCGCGGCCGGTCTTCGTCTTCATCCATGGCGGCTACTGGCGCATGCTGTCCAAGCACGATTCCGCCTTCATGGCAGCGATGCTGGCGAAGAACGGCATCGCCACCGCCGTGGTCGATTACCGTCTGGCGCCCGAGGCTTCGCTCGACGAGATCGTGCGCGAGGTCAGGGCGGCGATCGGCTTTTTGTGGAAGAACGGCCGCGAGTTCGGCATCGCTCCCGAGAGCATCTATGCCGGCGGCAGCTCCGCCGGCGGGCACCTGACGGGCGCTGTGCTCTCGGGCGGCTGGCACCACGAGGCTGGCGTGCCGGAAGATGTCATCAAGGGCGCGCTGCCGATCAGCGGCCTGTTTCATCTCGCGCCGATTGCAAGATCGTTCGTGCAGGACTGGATCAAGCTGGACGAGGCGGCGGTGGAGCGGCTGAGCCCGGCTACGAACTTGCCCAGGGTCGGCTGCCCGATCGTCGTTGCCTATGCCGACGGCGAGCCCGACGGCTTCCGGCGGCAGTCGACCGCATATCACCAGATGTGGCGCGAGGCTGGCTTTGCCTCGGAGCTGATGGAAATCCCCGGCCGCAACCATTTCGACGTGCTGCTCGATCTTGCCTCCGAGGATACCTTCCTGTCGCAGGCGCTGGTCCGCCTGATCAAGGGCTGAGCGTCAGTTGGCGTCGCGTGGCGTCAGTTGCTGGGCATAGCGGCGCACGACGCCGGCAAAGGCCGATACGGCAGGCGAGACCGAACGCCCGGTGGCGTGGATCAGCGACACCTCGCGCGAGATGGTCGGTTCGGCCAACGGCTTGCCGGCGACCTTCCTGAAACGCGCCGCCGCCAGCGCATAGGTGGGCAGGACGGCAATGCCGAGGCCTGCCTCGACAAGGGCGATGGCCGTCGTCACCTGCGTCACCTCATAGGCCGGCTTGAACGGAATCTGCGCCATCTCGAAGCCGACTTCGACGAGCAGCCGGATGCCGCTGTCGCGGGTCAGCGTGATCAGCGGCTGCTCCGCCAGAGCGGCCCATTTGACCGTTTCCGAACCATAGAATGGGCTGTCATGGTCGCAGAACAGCATCAGGCTGTCACGCACCAGGGACAGCCTTTCGATGCCATCCTCGGCCGGCGAAAAGGTGCCGAGGCCGCAATCGGCTTGGCCGCTGCGCACGCTTTCGACGATCTGCTCCGTGCCGACATCGGCGAGTTGCACCGATATGCCGGGGTAGCTTTTCTGGAACTCGGCAATGGCCTGCGGCAGCACGACGGAGGCGAGCAGCGGCGGGGCGGCGATGCGCAGGCGTCCGCGCCGGCGTTCGGCCAGCATGTGCACGCCCTCGACCGCATGCTCCAGTTCCTCGACCACCTTCGTTGCCGAGTTCTGGAACTCGCGGCCGGCATCGGTCAGTTCAACCCGGCGGGTGGTGCGGTCGAACAGGCGCACCGACAGTTCCGCTTCGAGATCGCGGATCGCCTGCGATAGCGCCGGCTGCGCGGTTCCAAGCCGCTTCGAGGCACGCGAAAAGCTGCCGAGCTCGGCGACCGCAAGGAACTGCTGAATCTGCTTGATCGTGATCTTCACGGCGGTCTCCGCGGCGCAGGCTCGAATGGCCGGGTTATTTCGTCGCTAACTTATACAGAAAACAGTCTTAATTTATCAGATAAATCCATCTTGTCGATATAATGGTTTCCGCCGATGTTGGCACCAAGACGGCACGGGCCGCTGCCCGGAACTGTCGAATTGATGCCAATTGCGAAGCCGAGGCGCCCGATGTCCAACTACCCCGATCTCCAGCTTTACATCGGCGGCGCCTGGCGGCGGACGGCGGAAACGCTGCCCGTCATCAACCCGGCCGACGAGAGCGTGATCGGCGCTGTTCCGGTGGCCTCCACCGGAGATCTCGACGCGGCTCTCGAAGCCGCCGAGCGCGGCTTTGCCGTCTGGCGCAAGACCTCGCCCGCCCGCCGCGCCGAGGTGCTGCGCAAGGCAGCAGCGCTGCTGCGCGAGCGCATCGACGAGGTCGCCAGGGACATCACCCGCGAGCACGGCAAGCCGTTCCAGCAGGCGCGTCTCGAGGTTATTCGTGGAGCTGAATTCTTCGAATGGGACGCCGGTGAAGCCCAGCGCACTTATGGCCGCGTCATCCCCAGCGAGCCCGGTATCCGCTACATCGTCCATCACCAGCCGATCGGCACGGTGGCGGCGTTTTCGCCGTGGAATTTCCCGATGAGCCAGCCGGCGCGCAAGATCGCCGGTGCCTTGGCCGCCGGCTGCTCGATCATCATCAAGGCGGCGGAAGAGACTCCTGCCGGCTGCCTGCACATTGCGCGTGCCTTTCATGATGCCGGCCTTCCGGCCGGCGTGCTCAACCTCGTCTTCGGCATTCCGGCGCAGATTTCCGAATACCTCATCCCGCAGGAGCAGGTTCGCCTGATCGCCTTCACCGGCTCGACCGCGGTTGGCAGGACGCTGACCGGTCTCGCCTCCCGCTATGTGAAGCCGACGCTGATGGAGCTCGGCGGCCACGCCCCTGTGATTGTTTGCGACGACGCCGATCCGGTGAAGGCCGGCATCGCCTCGGCCATCCGCAAGGTGCGCAATTCCGGCCAAGTCTGCACCTCGCCGACCCGCTTCTTCGTCCACGAGAAGGTCTACAAGTCGTTCACCGAGGCTTTCATCGAGCGCGCCCGCGCAGTCAGGGTCGGCAACGGTCTGGAAGAGGGGGTCGAAATGGGTCCGGTGGCCAACCATCGCCGTGTCGAGGCGATGGAAGTGCTGGTCGCCGACGCCGTTTCGAAGGGCGCCAAGCTTCTGCTCGGCGGCGAGCGGCCGCGCAATAGCGGCTATTTCTATCCGCCGACGATTCTTGCCGAGCTGCCCGATGATGCCCGCGTGATGCGCGAGGAGCCGTTCGGCCCGCTGGCGGTGATCAATCCAGTCTCCTCGCTGGAAGAGGCGATCGAGAAGGCCAATGGCGTGCCTTTCGGCCTCGCCGCCTATGCCTTCACCAATTCGGCCGCCAATGTCGACCAGATCACCGACGACCTCGAAGCCGGCAACGTCTCGATCAACACGCTTGAAGCCTCTGTTGCCGAGACGCCGTTCGGCGGCGTCAAGGAAAGCGGCTTCGGTCGCGAGGGCGGTGTCGAAGGCATCCTTCACTACATGGTGGCCAAGAACGTCTCGCACCGCATGGCAATCTAGCCGAAGCCTGCAATCGCCTCGTAAAGGTTTGCAATCAGATGAAATACGACAAGAAGACCGCCAAGGCCCATTCGAGGGCGACAATGAAGGGCATCTGGGCCGCCGGCCTGATGCCGTTCAAGGATGACCTCTCGATCGACGAGGACGGTTTCCGCAGCAATGTCGACCACTGGATCGGCGACCTCGGCATTGACGGCTTCTTCATTGCCGGTAAGCAGGGCGAGTTCTTCTCGATGTCGCTCGACGAGCGCAAGCGCAGTTTCGACCTCGCCGTCGATGCCTGCGCCGGCCGCGCCCAGACCATCATGTCCTGCTCCGACCAGAACATGGACGTGGTGATCGATCTGGCCAAGCATGCCCAGAAATGCGGCGCCGACTACATCGTCGTGCACGCGCCGATCCTGCATTTCTTCAAGGAGCAGGACGAGACGCTGCTCAACTACTACCGCACCATCGCCGACAAGGTAGATATCGGCATCGCGCTCTGGAGCCATCCCGACAGCGGCTACCTGATGAGCCCCGAACTGTGCAACAAGCTCGCCGACATCGAGAACGTCGTCGCCATCAAGTATTCGGTGCCGCGCCCGATGTACAAGGAACTGACGGCACTCGCCGGCGACCGCATCCTCGTCAGCACGGCCTCTGAGGAGGAGTGGCTCGACAACATCCTCGAGCTCAACTGGCAGCTCTACCTCTGCTCGTCGCCGCCCTATCTGATCCAGACCAAGCACGACAAGCGCATGCGTGAATACACCGACCTTGCCTTTTCAGGCAAAGCCGAGGAAGCACGCCGCATCCGCGACAGCCTCGACCCCGTGCGTGCTGCACTCAAGAACACGCGCCCGGCCGAGAAGCCGCATTCGCACCAGAAGTACTGGCAGGAGCTTTTGGGGCAGGCGGGTGGACGGGTGCGCCCGCCGCTGCTCGAACTGACCGAGGAAGAAAAGCGCGCCACCCGCGCCGCCTTCGAGGCATGCGGGCTGAAGACCTCAGCCTGACCGAACAATCCGACGCTTGCGCGCCGACCCAAAGGAGGAACGATAATGACCAGACGCCTTTCGGCCTTCAGCTTCTCGAAGTGGATCGACGAGCACGCCCATCTGCTCAAGCCGCCGGTCGGCAACCAGCAGATTTGGGAAGACGCCGATCTGATGGTGACTGTCGTCGGCGGCCCCAACAAGCGCACCGACTATCACGACGATCCGGTCGAGGAGTTCTTCTACCAGCTCAAGGGCGACATGATGCTCAAGGTGGTGGACAACGGCAATTTCTACGACGTGCCGATCCGCGAGGGGGAGATCTTCCTTCTGCCGCCGCATGTGCGCCACTCGCCGCAGCGCCCGCAGGAAGGCTCCATTGGCCTCGTCGTCGAGCCGAAGCGCAATGATGGCCTGCTCGACGCCTTCGAATGGTACTGCTTCGAGTGCAACGGGCTGGTCAAGCGCGTCGAGGTCACCCTGAAAAGCATCGTCCGCGACCTGCCGCCGATCTACCAGGCGTTCTACGCCGACGAGAAGGCGCGCACCTGCCCGCAATGCGGTGCGCTTCATCCGGGCAAGACCCCGCCGGAAGGCTGGGTGAAGCTCTAGGCGCATGAAGGTAATCAGGCGACATTTTCCGGAACTCGGCATCGAACTGGAGCAGCTTCACGCTGGTCCGGTCGTGGTGACCTGCATTCCTGACATGGCCAATGTCGCCTGGCCGGCAAAGGCGATCTTCGCGGGGCTTTCGCGCGAAGACCTGGAAGCTGCTTTCAGGCGTTCGCCCGCTGGCACCGTCGACCCCGAAGGCGAAACGGTGGCGCTCAGCTTCAACTGCTACGTCATCGAGACGCTTGACTACATCGCGCTGATCGATGGCGGCATCGGCGATGGCAAGGAACGACCGCACCGGCCGGCCTGGCATCGCCGCGAGACGCAATTTCTCCAGACCTTGTCCGCGCTTGGCATTTCGCCCGAGCGCGTCGACATCGTCATCAACACGCATCTGCACGCCGACCATGTCGGCTGGAACACGAGGCGGGAAGGCGAGACCTGGCGGCCGGCCTTTCCCAATGCGCGCTACGTCGTCGCCGAAACCGAGCTTGCCCACTGGACCAAGGTCCATGAGGCCTCGAGCGACGGCAACACGCTGCATGGCGCCTTTGCGGATAGCGTGTTGCCCATCATCCGGTCGGTCGGCTTCGAGGCGGTGGCTTCGGACGCCGAGGTGGCGGTGGGGCTGCGGCTGAAGCCGGCGCCGGGACATTCGCCCGGCATGGTGGTCGTGTCGCTTGTATCAGGCGAGGGCGAGGTGCTGTTCCTGGCCGACGCCGTGCATCATCCACTACAACTCGGCGACGACGGCATCGTCTGCAATTTCTGCGAGGACCCGGTTCTGGCGCGTTCGACGCGGATCGGGCTGCTCGGTGCTGCGGCAGCCAGGGGCACCGTGCTCGCGCCCTACCATTTTCCCGCTCCTGTCTTCGGCCGGCTGACGGCAGAGGCGGCTTCGTTCCGGTTCGTGCCTCTCGACATCGAGGCAGCCGGCCAGCCTGCAAACGACCCGGCAATCAACAATGCGCGCTGAAACGCGCCGACCAGAGGAGAACTGAGGATGAACTTGAGGAAAACACTTCTTGCCGCGTCGGTCGCCGTATTTGCGGCAGTCCCGGCTTTCGCCGCCGATCCGGTCAAGATCGGCATGATCACCACGCTGTCCGGCCCGGCAGGTTATCTCGGCCAGGACATCCGCGACGGCTTCATGCTGGCGCTGGAGGAGGGCAAGCTCGGCGGCGTGCCAGTCGAGCTGATGGTCGAGGATGACGGCTTGAAGCCCGGCCAGGGCAAGCAGATCGCCGAACGCTTCATGGGCGAGGAAGGCATCAAGCTGTTCACCGGCATCGTCTTTTCCAATGTCGCCGGCGCCACCGTGCCCGACATCGTCGACAACGACGCCTTCTATGTCAGCCCCAACGCCGCGCCGTCGAACATGGCCGGCAAGGAGTGCAACCCGAACTACTTCGTTGTCTCCTGGCAGAACGACTCCCTGCACGAGAGTGCCGGCCAGAACGCCACCAATCTTGGCTACAAGAAGGCCTTCGTGCTGGCCCCGAACTACCAGGCCGGCAAGGACGCCATCGCCGGCTTCAAGCGCTACTTCAAGGGCGAGATCGCCGGCGAAATCTACACCCGCCTCGACCAGACCGATTTTGCCGCCGAGCTCGCCCAGGTCCGCGCCGCCAAGCCGGACGTGGTGTTCCAGTTCCATCCCGGCGGCCTCGGCATCACCTTCCTGCGCCAGTACGAGCAGTCCGGCCTGATGAAGGAAGTCCCGATGGTCGTGGCCGAACCGTCGATGGATGGCGTCACGCTCGCAGCCGTCGGCGATGCCGCCATTGGCCTCAACGTGACGAGCCACTGGAACTCGGACTTCGACAACGCCGCCAACAAGAAGTTCATGGCGGCCTGGAACAAGGCCTACAACCGTCCCGTGACCTACTACGCCAGCCAGGGCTACGATGCGGCCCTTGCTTACGCCTCGGCGCTGAAGGCCACCGGCGGCAGCCTCGACGATGCCGATGCCTTCCGCGAAGCGCTGCGCAAGGCCGACTTCGAATCCGTGCGCGGCAAGTTCGCTTTCGGCCCCAACCAGCATCCGGTGCAGAACTGGTACGCGCTGAAGGTCGAGAAGGGCGATGACGGCAAGCCGATGCTGAAGACCGTCGGCGAGGTCCTCAAGGACCATGGCGACGCCTACGCAGCCGAGTGCAGGATGTAGGCCCGATCAATTTGCCATGGCGGGCGGCCACGATGCCGCTCGCCAGATTTCCAGTTTTTCCAATCGAAGCGACAGGCGATGACGCTCTTCCTCGAACAAATGCTGAATGGCGTGCAATTCGGCGTCATGCTCTTTTTGCTGGCGGCCGGCCTGACGCTGATCTTCGGCATCATGGGCGTCATCAACCTGGCGCATGGCTCGATCTACATGATCGGCGCCTATGCCGGCACGTGGGTCGCCGCCGAGACCGGCTCGTTCTGGCTCGGCATTCCGGCAGCGCTTGCTGCGGCTGCCGTCACCGGTGTTGCAATCGAGTTCCTCGTCGTGCGGCGTCTCTATGGCCGTGACCATCTCGACCAGGTGCTGGCGACCTTCGGCCTGATCCTGATCTTCAACCAGACGATCACCATCCTGTTCGGGCGCCAGCCGCTGTTCGTGTCGATGCCGGAAGTGCTGGGCGGTTCGGTCGAGTTGCTGCCGGGGCTGGTCTATCCCGTCTATCGCCTCGCGATCATCGCCGTCGGCCTGCTCGTGGCGCTCGGGCTCTATTTGCTCATCAACAAGACGCGCATCGGCATGCTGGTCCGAGCCGGCTCGACCAACCGCGAAATGGTGCGCGCGCTCGGTGTCGACATCCGGCTGCTCTACACGCTGGTCTTCGGCCTCGGCGCGCTTCTGGCCGGTCTCGCCGGCTTCATGGCCGGGCCGATCCTCGCGGTCCAGGTCGGCATGGGCGAGCAGATCCTGATCACCACCTTCGTCGTCGTCGTCATCGGCGGCGTCGGCTCGATCCGTGGCGCCTTCTTCGCGAGCCTCATCCTCGGTGTCGTCGACACCGGCCTACGCGCCTATCTGCCGGGCTTGCTGCGCCAGGTCATGGTCGGCTCGGAGGCCGACGCGCTCGGCGCCGGTATCTCTTCGATGGGCATCTACCTGCTGATGGCGATCGTCCTCCTCATCAGGCCGAAGGGCCTGTTCATCCGAAATTCCTGAACTAGGCGCTGACTGGCCCATGGAAAAGACACTCAAGCGACCCGTCTTGCTAGCCGGCGTGCTGATCGCGCTGATCGCATTGCCGACGGTCGCCGACGCAACCGGCTATGCCGCGCTGACGTCGCTCGCAACCCGCGTGCTGATCTACGGCATTGCCGCCGCCAGCCTCAACTTCGTGCTCGGCTATGGCGGCATGGTCAGCTTCGGCCACGCCGCGTTCTTCGGCATCGGCGGTTATGTCGTCGGCATCCTCTACCAGCACTATTCGCTGGGCGAGCCTTTGCTTGGCTTCATTCCCGGAACCAACCAACTCTTGATCACCATCCCCGTGGCGCTGGTGGTCTCCGGCCTGATGGCGGCACTCATCGGTGCGCTGTCGCTGCGCACCGGCGGCGTGCAGTTCATCATGATCACGCTCGCCTTCGCCCAGATGCTGTTTTTTCTGTTCGTCTCGCTCAAGACCTATGGCGGCGACGATGGCCTGATCATTCGCCGCGCCAATGAACTGCCCGGGCTCAACATGCGCGACAAGCAGACCGTCTATTTTGTCTGCCTGGCGATCACGGTTGCGTTCTTCTTCGTCCTCTGGCGCATCGTCAATTCGCGCTTCGGCAACGTCATTGTCGGCCTGCGCCAGAGCGAAAAGCGCATGGCGGCGATCGGCCTGCCGGCCTACCGCTACAAGCTGATGGCCTTCGTCATCTCGGGCATGGGCTGTGGCCTGGCCGGCGCGCTGATGGCCAATTTCCTGCGCTATGCCAGCCCCGACATGATCCACTGGACCAAGTCGGGCGAACTGATGGTGATGGTCATCCTCGGTGGCGTCGGCACGCTGTTCGGTCCGTTGCTTGGCGCTGCCGTGTTCATCGTGCTCGAATCGATCCTCGCCTCATGGACGGAGAACTGGCAGCTCGGCCTTGGCCTGATCCTTTTGTTCGTGGTGCTTTACACCCAGGGCGGCGTCCAGGGGCTGGGTGCGCGTCTGCTCGGGAGGCGCGCATGACTCCGGTCCTCAACGTCAAGGGCATAGTCAAGCGTTTCGGCGGCCTGCTCGCCACCGACCATGTCGACCTCACCGTCAATCCAGGTGAAATCCACGCCCTGATCGGCCCCAACGGCGCCGGCAAGACCACGCTGATATCGCAGCTGATGGGCGAGCTCAGGCAGAACGAAGGCACCATCGAACTCGACGGCCAGCCGATCACCACCTTGCCAACCGCCAGGCGCGTGTGGATGGGGCTGGCACGTACCTTCCAGATCACCTGCCTGCTGCCCGACTACACGGTGCTCGACAACGTCGCCATCGCCATCCAGGTGCGGCAGGGCCACAGCTTCCGCTTCTGGGGCAATGTTCGCCACGAGCAGCAGCTGCGTGAAAGCGCAAGGAGCTTCCTCGATGCTGCCGGCCTGGGCGACCGGGCCGGCGAGCTGGTCGCCAACCTGTCTCATGGCGAGCAGAAGCAGCTCGAGCTTGCCGTGGCGCTGGCCACAAAGCCGCGCCTGCTGCTGCTCGACGAGCCGATGGCGGGCCTTGGACATGTTGAGAGCCAGCAGATGATCGAGATGTTGCGCGGTCTCAGGAACCAGGTCTCGATGTTGCTCGTCGAGCATGACATGGAGGCGGTGTTCGCGCTGGCTGACCGGATCTCGGTGCTGGTCTATGGTCGCATCATCGCCACTGGCACCGTCGACGAGATCAGGGACAATCCGGAAGTCCGCACCGCCTATCTGGGCGAGGGAGACGAGCTATGCTGAGCGTCGCCAAACTGCAGTCGGCCTATGGCCGCAGCCAGGTGCTTTTCGATGTTGCGCTCGAAATCGGCGATGGAGAGGTGGTGACGCTGCTCGGCCGCAACGGCATGGGCAAGACCACCACCGTCAAGTCGATCATGGGGCTGCTCAAGCCGCTGTCGGGTGAAATCAGCTTCACCGGTCGCGACGTGCGCGGTGCCACGCCCGAAACGGTGGCGCGGCTTGGCGTCGGCCTGGTGCCCGAGGGCCGCCAGACCTTCTCGACGCTCACCGTGCGCGAAAACCTCGTCGCCACCGCCGCCAACCGTCTTGGCCGCAAGGACCCGTGGACGCTGGAGCGGGTCTATGCGCTGTTTCCAAGGCTCAAGGAGCGGGCCGGGCAGGCTGCCGGCACCCTGTCGGGCGGCGAGCAGCAGATGCTTGTCGTCGGCCGCGCGCTGATGACCAATCCGAAGCTGCTCATCCTCGACGAGGCGACTGAGGGTCTGGCGCCGGTCATCCGCGCCGAGATCTGGGGCTGCATCGAGGCGCTCAAGGCCGAAGGGCAGTCGATCCTTTTGATCGACAAGAACCTCAACGTGCTGAAGCGTCTCGCCGACCGCCACTACATCTTGGAGAAGGGCCGCACCGTCTGGTCAGGCACCGGTGAAGACCTGACCAACAATGCCGAACTGGTGCAGCGTTATGTCGGCCTCTGACAAGCGCAAGCGCCGTCTGCGGCTCTGCTTCGTCGGTTGGGGCGCCATCGCCTCGCGGGTTGGCGAGTTGCTCGCCGAGCGGCAGCCGGCCGGCGTCAAGATCGTGGCGGTCGCCGTGCGCGATACGGAACTCGAACGCCTCGGCTTGCCGGAAGGCGTGCGCCTGATCACTGGGCCGGATGAACTGGCGGGGCTCGACATCGACATGGTGATCGAGGTGGCAGGCCGACAGGCGGTTGCCATCTGGGGCGAGGCGGCCCTGCGCCACGCGGCAAGCTTCGTTGTATCTTCGGCAAGCGCCTTCACTGACGAAGCGATGCTGGGCCTTCTCCTGGCCGTCGCCGAGGAAACCGGCAGCCGCATCGTCGTGCCCTCGGGCGCGCTCGGCGACCTTGGCGCGCTCGCAGCCGCTGCAGTCCTGCCCATCGACGAGGTCAGGCACACCATCGTCAAGCCGCCGCTCGCCTGGAAGGGCACGCGGGCTGCCGAGATGATCGACCTGGACAGGCTGGCCAGGCGCACCGAGTTCTTCGCTGGTACGGCGCGCCAGGCGGCGGATGCGTTTCCGCAGAACGCCAACGTAGCCGTCATCTCGGCCTTGTCGGGCATCGGCCTGGACCGCACCCGCGTCGTGCTGGTCGCCGATCCCTCAGCCTCGCGCAACATCCACGAGATCAGTGCCACGGGCGCCTTCGGCAAGCTCGACCTGAGGCTTGAAAATGAGCCTCTCAAGACCAACCCGAAATCATCCGAGATGACAGCGCTCAGCCTCGTGCGCCTGATCGAAAACGCAGTCGCGCCGCTGGTGCGCTGAGCGCGAGGCGAAGAACTCAGCCAGCGCGCTGAGTCGAGGCGACGATTCGCCCTGGCGGGCGCGAGCTATCTTGTGATGAGCGTGTTGCGCACCGGTACGGTGTCGTCGAACGACATCTGAACGCCTGTGCCAGAGCGTGCGTCGACGGCGTGGATGTGCAGGTGCGGTTCTGTGCTGTTGCCGGAATTTCCGACCTGGCCGACCCAAGCGCCCGCCACGATCCTGTCGCCGGCTGCGACCACGACGCTTCCCTTGCGCAGGTGCGCAAGCTCGACATTCAGGTCGAGGCAGGACACCACGACATGGTTGCCGGCGGCATTGTCGCGGTCGGCCACGGGCGGGGCAAGGTCAGGCAGGCCGTCCACCGCGGCCAGGACCGTGCCGTCGCAAGGACTGACCACCGTCTTGCCGAAGATGACGTAACGGGCGGGATCGGCCGGCAAGAGCCCCGACGCGCGGAAACCCATAGCGTTGACGGCGGCGATGTCGAGGGCATGCCGTTGCGCAGCGTGATCGCTGTGATGGTTGAGCACGCCGATCGTGCCGCCATGCGCCACCACGAAATCTCCTTGCTTGAGCGGAAAAGTGAAGTCGCGCGGATCGTGCCGACCGAAAACGCCGCTCGCCACATAGGCGAGTGCAACGCCGAAAACCACCACCGAGGCGAATGCCGGGATGTGGCTGGGGAAGATCGAGGAGCCATCCACCGGCAACCAGGGTCGCCGCAGATGTCGCCAGGCAGAGACTGCTGCAACTGCCGCGAACAGCCCGACAAGCACGACGCGGCTCCACATCCCGGCGATGTCCCATCGCGCCACGACCATGATCAAGGTCACCAGCACCGCGCTTTCTGCCATCACCAGCAGCCAGCCCAATCGCGTTGGCTCGTCGAGCCGCCACAATCGCCAGCAGAAGGCGAGCGGCAAGGCGACGGACACGAAGGACATCAGGGCGACGACTGCGAACATTGCCTAGAGATAGGAATCGGGGACAGCGTTGCGAGGGTGAAGGCGAATGTGGGCGTGTCGGTCGCGGCAATACGCGTGCGATGTCTGGTTTCCTGGATGGCAGCCGTCGTTGCGGGCTCTTGAAGCCCCCTGTTACAGGGCAGCTGATGCTGGAACTTCAGCAAGAAACGCTACCAGCGCATCGCTGACCTCCTGAGGCCTATCTACTGTCAGCGTATGTCCAGCTTGCGCTAACAGCGCGAGTTTGCAAGCTGGCGCATTCGCGCGAATACGCGCCGCTGCTTTGTTTACATCGTAAAGCGCATCATCCTGCCCCAGAAGAAACAGGGTTCGCGCTGGCAAGCGTTGCAGATCCTGTACGGACATCCTTGGCGGCGGCGGCGGGCTTTGCCGTTGCGACTGCCAGCGCGTGACGAAATCCTGCATGACCAGTTCAGTCGGCTGCGGCGCGTGCGGCGAAGAGACAAGGCGATAAAAGCCGCGAATTCTTGCTTCGGTTGGAGCGATGGTCGCTAGGACCGCCTTCAGCATGAAGCCCAGACGCAGTGGCTCGATATGGGGCGGTGCGAGCAATGCAAGTCCTCGCACGCGATCCGGGAACTTGAGCGCAAAATCGGCAGCGAGCCATGAGCCAAAAGAGGTGCCGGCCAATGCCGTTTGTTCAAGGCCTAGGCCGTCGAGCACTTGGGCCAGCCAGCGAACGTGGCCGCCGGATGCATAGCTTGGCCGCGCGCCTGTGCTCCTGCCGACGTCGCCGATGATATCAAGCGCATAGACGCGAAACTTCGCAGCGAGCACGGCGATGTTATGAATCCACATCGTCGCATTGCCGCCCCCGCCGTGCAGCAACACCAGTGGAGACGCCGTCGGATTGCCGGAAGCTATAAGATGGGCCTTGCCGAAATCGGTAGCGATGAAACGGCTTTCATAAGGTATCGGCCATTGCGCGAGCAGCAAATGATAGTCATCAAGAACCCTGTTTCTTGCCGCGTCGGACTTGAATGGCGACTGAGCTGGCATGAAAAATCTTCCCCAAAGATTGCGGACAAGCAGCACTTGGCCAATCGCGCTTCACGCTGCCGGTTTGCTTGATGGGTACAGGAAAATGGCATTAATGCGGACATCCAGGTATGCCCGATTGCGATCTTATTCTGCCAACTGCTGATGCATAGAGCGTGCTGTTCGGAACATGCGTCTTCAGGACGGGCGAGGCGAATGCGCTGGACCATTGGCGAGCAGCGGCTATTGCTGGTTTGCCATTGGCGCGAGTTTCGTTCGCGCGCCTCACGGCCGAAAACTACAGCATTTATCCGAGGGAGTTTGGTGGGCGATGACGGGCTCGAACCGCCGACATCTTCGGTGTAAACGAAGCGCTCTACCAACTGAGCTAATCGCCCCAACCGCGCGGACCAATAAGCGGTTCGCCTGTGATCCGCAAGTTCAAATGCATGCCGCAACGGCAGGTGGAGGCGTCGGAAAGCCGGGTTTTGTGGACATCGAAAAATAGACGACAAAGTTTGTCGATTATCTCTTCGATGTCGCTTGACACTCCCCATCGAACCCCGTAATTCACCGCCAACGACGCGGCGCCCAGCGCCAACGTCCAGAGCGCGGGTGTAGCTCAGTCGGTTAGAGTGCCGGCCTGTCACGCCGGAGGTCGCGGGTTCGAGCCCCGTCACTCGCGCCAGTTTTTCAAAGGCTTAGCCTTTGCCGACTGATCCTCTAGATTAAGTTTTCCACGAGTGCCTGAAGGCACCGGAACCGAGGATCTCTCCAAATCTCCACACATGTTTGCGCTGCCGTTGTTCGCGACATGTAGGCGCGAATCGCGCTGACGGAAAAGTCCGTCGCCAGCGATTCGTGCTGGCAGGGAAGCATCCTTCGGGTTCGTTATTTTCGCTGCGCACTGTTTTGCAGAATGATTCTGGCTTCAGGCAGATTCGCCGAGCGTCCCGCATCCCGGGATGCACGATAGATGATGTCGTAGCCTGTGGATTACCGGGCGTGCCGCCTTCGGCTCAGAGATACTGGCCGAGCTTCTTGCCCGTCTTGATGAAGCGAAGCGGGTCGACCGCTTCGCCGTCGCGCCGCACTTCATAGTGGAGATGCGGACCGGTCGAGCGGCCGCTGCTGCCGACTTCGCCGATTTCGTCGCCAACCGCTATCTGCTGGTCCGGGGCGACGAGGATCTTGCTCAGATGCGCATAGCGCGTGGTGAAGCCGCCGCCATGGTCGATCTCGACCATGCGGCCGTAGCCGCCGTTCCAGCCCGCCTTGGTGACGGTTCCTGCGGCCGTGGCGCGCGCGGGCGAGCCGTAGGGTGCGCGGAAGTCCATGCCCGAATGCAGAGCAGGCGTGCCGATCAGCGGATCGGTGCGGACCCCGAACGTGCTCGAGATCGAACGGCCGGCGGCCGGATTGGCGAGCGGCAGCTTGCGCGCCTCCGTCTTGAGCCGATCGAGCGTGTCGAGCGCTTCGTCGAGCTCCTTGATCTTGCTATCGAAGGCCATCGGGTTGTCGAGCGGCACCAGAGGCCCGCCCACACCCGATTTGCCGAAATCCGTGGAGACGGGCAGGCCGGCATTCTCGAGCGTGTCGGTGATGGCGCCCGCGGTCTGGTAGGCGTTGTCGGCAAGTGCATCGATACGCTTCGCCTGGTCATCCTCGATGCTGCGTAGCGACTTGTTGATGGCGACGAACAATTTGTCGGCGCGGTCGGCCCGGCTTTCGCCATCAGGCTCGGCGGTTCTTGTCGACCAGAATGAGAATGGGCGCACGGCAGCAGTATCGGCTGCTGCATAGGCGAGGGGCTGTCCCAAGGTGGGCGTGATGTTGGCGCGCTCGTCAGCGGCCTTGCCGGCAGGCACGGTTTCGGTCACTTCGGAGGCTGCCGCCTTGTCGAGGATCGGGCCGAGCCTGCCGTTGCGCTGGCTGAGCTGCGATTGCCGCTCCAGCAACTCGCTGACCTTGGTTTCCATCAGTTGCTGGTCGAGCAATTGGCGGCTGGTGATGCGGTCGACCTGGGCACGCAGCGCCGAGATGCGGTCTTCATAGGCGTGCTGCATGCGCGCCTGGCGCGCGGTTGCAGCGCCGATCAGATCGTCGCGCAGAACCAGGTAGGAGGTAGCGAGGAGATAGCCGATGGCCACCGCTGCGAGTGCCGAGCCGGCGGCAGCCGCGACCCAGGGGCGCACGGTGAAGTGCCGGATCTCGTTGCCGCGTGCAATGATGACGGTATGGGGTTCTTTGCGCCTGCCGAACACGGCGGACTGACTAGCTGCTTTCACCGGACCGAACTCTCATCACGAGACAGCGACGATCCGATTACACATTATTAGGGTTAACAAAGCTTTGCCCGGAACGGCGCAGCGGCCTGCTTCCGTGATGGCGCAGACATCAAAAACCCGCCACTTCAGGTGTGGCGGGTTCCTGTCAGTCCAAGTCATGCGAAGAAATCATGCGACTGGTCTTGATAACGCAAGACTATTCGCGAGAGGGCTTTCTTTTGCTGGTTTCGAATGGACGTGAATTAACGTAGAAAAAGCCAGAGCAGGATGATGATGGGGATGGGAATGCCAAGCATCCAGAGGATGACGCTGCGGAACATCTTTATTCTCCCGTTGATGATCGTCTGGTTGAGAACGTCGGGAGAGGGCATCGGTTCCGCAGCAGGCGATTTTCGCTAGAGCGCTTTCACTGCCTCCAGCACCTCGGCGGCGTGGCCGGGCACCTTCACCTTGCGCCAGATCCTGGCGATCTTGCCGTCCGCGCCGATCAGGAAGGTCGAGCGCTCGACGCCCATATATTTGCGGCCATACATCGACTTTTCGGTCCACACGCCATAGGCCTCGAGCGCCTTTCGCTCTTCGTCGGCGACGA
Organism: Aminobacter sp. LjRoot7; assembly: GCF_964252895.1. Lineage (NCBI taxonomy): Bacteria > Pseudomonadati > Pseudomonadota > Alphaproteobacteria > Hyphomicrobiales > Phyllobacteriaceae > Aminobacter > Aminobacter sp. LjRoot7. The sequence goes on along the minus strand of NZ_CAXUPX020000004.1, from coordinate 273,684 downwards.
GGTCGATGCCAATTTGGTGCTTGGCCTTGAATTTGTCGTGTTTCTTGGCGCTGTCGGGCGAAACGCCGATGACCACCGCTCCAGCCTTTTCGAACTGCGGCTTGAGCTGGGTGAAGTCGATCGCCTGGGCGGTGCAGCCGGATGTATCGTCCTTGGGATAGAAATAGAGGACAACAGGTTTGCCGCCGAAGTCGGAAAGCGTCAGAATGCCCCCGCCGTCGCGCGGCAGCGTGAATTGCGGGGCGGTTTGGCCTGTCTCGAGTTCAGACATATCGATACCCTTGTTTGAAGTTACGGGGTGAGCCGGCAAGGATGTCAGGTTAAGAATGCCGGACTTGGATTCGTCCACGACCGAAACGACTACGGGACATAGCGTGGATCAGGAAGTGCCCCGGCACGAGAAAATCCGGTTCAGGCGCGATGAGATTACCGATCTCGGCGCCATGCCGTCGGCTGCGGGCCAGGAGTTGCCGCGTCCGCGCGCCTCCGTGCGCCGGCGCGCCGGCCATTGCGTGCTTGCAGCGGTCGCGGGCCTTGGCTCGCTTGTACTTCTGGCAATCATCGCCATCGAAGCGCTCAGCTATTCCGGTTTCGGCCAGGACAGACTGCGCGCCGAGTCCGAGCATGCCATCGAAGGTCTCGCCGGCGTCGATGTCGATGTCTCGATGGGGCAGGCGCGGCTGACGCTCGATGGCCTCAGGCTGATCGCGGTCGAGGTTCCCGACGTCAAGCTCACGCGCGCTGACGGCTCGCCCATGGCCGATGCCGGACTGATGCGATTCGGCATCCGGCTTCTGCCATTGCTCACCGGCAATGTCCGCCTCGGCAACGCCAGCATTTCCGATGCCCGGATCGTCGTCGATGCGATGCCGGCCGGTGGCGGTTCTGACTGGAGTGCTGCCCTGCGTAATCAGGACGGTCTCGTCGATCCGCAGAAGCTGCTGGACGAAACGTTCAAGGGCATTCGCCGCGGCTTTGACGCTGTCCAGTTCGACGCCATGCGCGAAATTGCGCTCGGCAACGTCGATTTCGTCCTGCCTTCCGGCGGCGAGGTCAAGATTGTACGAGTTGTCGACGCTTCGCTCGCCAAGACGCGCTCGGGCGAGCTGCGAGTGACAGCCAATTTCGACGTCGATGGCCGCGATGTCGAGCTCGCCGCCTCGGCCAACCGCGAGGACGGGACCAATCGGGTCGCGGCACTGGATGCGACCGTCTCGATGACCGATCCGTTCGCCGGCAAGACCGACATTCCCGCAGCCAAGGCAAGCCGTATCGGCTCGGCCGAACTGGCGATCACCGGCCAAGAGGGCGTCAACGGCGACGGCTCCGAACTGATCGCCAGGGGATCGATCGGCAAGTCGACGCTGGATCTCAAGGAGCGCGGCCAGCTTGTCGGCGACGTCACCGTCGACCTGCGCCTCGCCAGCGGCGAAAACAAGCTAGACATCCGCCAGCTGCTGGTTGCGACCGGCCGTTCGACGTTCGATTTTGCTGGCGCTTTCGGGCCGCGGCCGGCGACCGGCAATGCAGGCGACAATCCGGCCTATCGCTTCGAGCTGATCAGCCGCGATTCGCGCCTGGCACCCGATGAATCGCCGGAGCCTGCGCTCAACTTCCTGGCGCGTGTCGCGGGCACATATGACGTTGTCACAAACACGCTCGCCGCCGAACAGATCGGCCTGAAGTCCGGACCGGGCGGCGAGGCGCTCGGCAAGGCGTCGGTCCAGTTCGTCGAGGGCAAGGCACCTGGCATTTTCGTCGCCTTCAACGTCCACAACATGTCGGTGGCGCATGTGAAGCAGTTGTGGCCGTGGTTTTCGGCGCGAAACGCCCGGCTCTGGGTGTTGCACAACCTCTATGGCGGCCGTGTCGTCGACGGCAACGTGCAGTTCGACGTCAGGCCCGACCGTCTCGGCAACGGCGTGCCGCTCAATGCGCAGGAAGTGTTCGGCCGTTTCGAGATCGATGGCTCGCGCTTCGATACGGCGGGCCGCATTCCGCCGATCCGCGATGCCAGGGGCATTGTCGAGTTCCATGGCAACGACGTCGACGTGTCGTTGTCCCAGGGCACCGTCTTCATGCCCAGCGGCCGCACGGTTGCCGCGAGCAACGGCAAGCTGAAGGTCGTCAAGGCCAATGTCATGCCGGTCATTGGTTCGCTCGACATTGATGTCGAGGGCAGCGCCGACGCGATCGCCGAACTGGCTTCCTACGAGCCCATTAATGCCATGCGCCATGTCGGCATCCTGCCGGAGGAGCTGACGGGCGACGTGACCGGCAACGTCAAAGCCGACATTCCGCTCACCAGCGGCATCGACACCAGCAAACTCGATTGGAAGGTGGCGCTCGACTATGACGGTCTGGCAGTGGCCAAGGAGTTCGACGGCCAGAAGCTGTCCGATGCCGACGGCAACATCACCGTCACGCCGGACAAGGCCGTCATCGTTGCCAAGGGAAGGCTCAATGGCGTTCCAGCGGAGCTCGACCTTGTCGAGCCGCTACGCGACAACGGCATCGACAAGCAACGCAATGTCCAGTTCGTGCTCGACGACAAGGCGCGCAATGCGCTTGTTCCCGGCCTGTCTGACATGCTCTCCGGCACGATCAAGGTCGATGTCGAGCAGCCCGAGCCGGGCAAGCGCCACATCACCGCCGACCTGAGCGCGGCGAAGCTTGATCTTCCCTGGGTAGGCTGGAGCAAGGGGCCGGGCATTTCGGCCGAGGTGTCATTCACCATGACAACAGACGGCGACCGGTCGACGCTGTCTGATTTCGATCTCGACGGAAAGACTTTCACCATCAAGGGCGACGTCTCGCTTGCCAATGGCAGCCTGTCATCCGCCCGCTTCACCCAGGTGCAGCTCAATCGCGGCGACGATGTCGCGGTCAACATCAAGCGTTCCGGCAAGGGCTTTGCGGTCCAGGTCAAGGGCAACTCGCTCGATGCGCGGGCGCTGATCAAGCAGTTCATGTCCGACGTCGACAGCGCGACCAAGTCGACAGGGTCGAATTCCATATCGGTCACCGCCAATGTCGACACGTTGGTGGGCTTCAGCGGCGAAAAGCTCTCGAATGTCAGCCTGGAATATTCGGGTTCCGGTTCGAAGGTAGGCGGGCTCCAGGTCAATGCCGCCGCCAGCTCCGGCGGGCTGATTACAGTCAGCAACGTGCTGCAAGGTGGCGGGCGCCGGCTTGATGTCAGGTCCGCCGATGCAGGTGCGATCCTGCGCTTCCTTGACGTCTATGCCCGCATGCAGGGCGGGTCGCTGGCGCTTGCGCTGGAATCGCAAGGCGAGGGGCCGCTCAAGGGCCAGATCGACGTGCGTGAGTTCGTCGTCGTCGACGAACCGAGGCTGGCGTCGATCGTCTCTAGCAAGCCGGCTGGCGACAACCGCAGCCTCAACCAGGCGGTGCGCAAGGACATCGACACGTCGCGTGTCCGCTTCGAGCGCGGCTTCGCCCAGATCGACAAGCGATCGAAATACCTGGCGCTGGAAAACGGAGTGCTGCGCGGGCCGCTGATCGGCACGACCTTCCAGGGCGTGCTCTACGACCAGCAGGGCCAGATGAACATGACCGGCACCTTCATGCCGGCCTATGGCCTCAATCGCATCTTCGGCGAGTTGCCGCTCGTCGGTGTCATCCTGGGCAATGGCCGCGACCGCGGCCTGATCGGCGTCACCTACAAGCTGTCGGGCGACGCCAATGCGCCCAAGCTGCACGTCAACCCGCTGTCGGTCATCGCCCCCGGTATCTTCCGCGCGATCTTCGAATACTGAGCGCGTACCACGGCACGCATCTGCAGATGTGAAAATGGCCGGCAATGCCGGCCATTTTCAGTTCCTGCGGGGTGCTGCCCGTTAGGCCGGGCGCACCAGAATGTGCTTCTTCTTGCCGAGCGACAGCTTGACCACGCCTTCCGGCGTCAGGTCGGCGGTCGTCACCGCGCGGCGCTCGTCATTGACCGACTGGTCGTTGATGCGCACAGCGCCGCCCTGGACGTGACGGCGTGCTTCGCCATTGGACGCTGCAAGCCCGGCGCGAACGACCAGCGAGAGCAGGCCGATGCCAGCCTTCAGCTCGTCGCCGGCAACTTCGACTGTCGGCAGCGTATCGGCGAGCGCGCCTTCCTCGAAGGTCTTGCGCGCGGTCTCTGCCGACTGCTCGGCAGCAGTGCGGCCGTGAAGCATTGCGGTCACTTCGGTCGCCAGCACCTTCTTGGCGTCGTTGATCTCCGACCCGCCAAGCGCTGCCAGGCGCGCGATCTCGTCCAGCGGCATCGCCGTGTAGAGCTTGAGGAAACGCTCGACGTCGGCGTCCTCGGTGTTGCGCCAGTACTGCCAGAAATCATAGGGCGACAGCATGTCGGCGTTGAGCCAGACGGCACCGTTCATCGACTTGCCCATCTTGGCGCCGGAAGACGTGGTCAGCAGCGGCGAGGTCAGAGCATAGAGCTGCGGCGTGCCGAGGCGGTGGCCAAGGTCGATGCCGTTGACGATGTTGCCCCACTGGTCGGAGCCGCCCATCTGCAGGCGCAGGCCGTAGCGCTTGTTCAGCTCGACGAAGTCGTAGGCCTGCAGGATCATGTAGTTGAATTCGAGGAACGACAGTGACTGCTCGCGGTCGAGACGCTGCTTGACGGAATCGAAGCTCAGCATCCGGTTGACCGAGAAATGCTGGCCGACGTCACGCAGGAATTCGAGATAGTTGAGCGGCAAGAGCCACTCGGCGTTGTTGACCATCATCGCATCGCGCGGGCCGTCGCCAAAGGTCAGGTAGTTCGAAAACACCTGCTTGATGCCGTCGATGTTGGACTGGATCATCTCGGGCGTCATCAGCTTGCGCGCCTCGTCCTTGAACGACGGGTCGCCGACCATGCCTGTGCCGCCGCCCATCAGCGGGACGGGGCGATGTCCGGTCTTCTGCATCCAGTACAGCATCATGATCTGGATCAGGCCGCCGGCATGCAAGCTCGAGGCCGTCGGATCGAAGCCGATATAGGCCGACACGGTTTCCTTGCAGAACAGGTCGTCGAGGCCGGCGTCATCCGAGGTCTGGTGGATGAAGCCGCGCTCGGAAAGGGTGCGCAGGAAATCGGACTTAAAGGCGGACATGGCTTCTCTCTCGGCGGACGATTGGCATGGCAGATCGTGCATGTGATCGGCGACGCGAGCGCTTTAGCATCTGAAGCGTTGGAATCACAAGGATTGCCAACCGACAGGAGCGTCCCTTGTGATGCCGGAAATGAATGAGGGCGTGGATGGACGGCAACATGACAGATGAAACGGTTCTGGAAACACCACGGCTGTTGCTTCGGACCTGGCGCGACACGGACCTGGACGATCTCGTCTGGCTGCATTCGCAAGTGCAGGCGTCGCGATATCTGTCGATCACCGGCCAGCCTTGGACACGTGACGAGGCTGCCGGCCGAATGCTGGGCTGGGCCGAGGAATACCGTCTGTACGGTGTTACCAAGCTCAAGCTGCAACGGCGCGATGACGAGCGCTTTGTTGGCCGCGCCGGTTTCTCGATGTTCGCCGCCACCGGCCAGTTCGAACTTGGCTACGCGATTGCGCCGGAATTCTGGGGGCAGGGTTATGCCACCGAGATATCAGGGGCCTTGGCCAACTTCTTCTTCGACCGCAAGATACGCGATCACTTCATCGCCTTCGCCCATGTCGACAACACGGCGTCGCTGAACGTGCTGGAAAAGATAGGCATGCGTTTCCAGCACACGGGTCCGATGAACGGGCTTGATGCCCACGTCTACACCATGGGCAATGCCGACCGGCGGAACCGCTAGGCGGTCCTGCCATCAGGCTTCAGGGGACTTCATCAAAGTTTCACCGAGGCGTCACCCGCCCGACATGGCGTGGACCTAGCTGGAGGGCGTTCCTTCAACCAATCGGGGTCCACCATGCGACGCTCTCTCTATCTGGCTGCGGCTTTTATCGCGCTCACCACCGCCTCCGCCTTCGCGGATGCGACGGAATTCAAGGCAACGCTCGCCGGTCACGCGATCCTGCCGGCGAACACCATCATCGCTGCACCCGAAAATGCGCCCGAGCACCTGCGCACGTCGGGCAAATTCACCACTCCCGACCGCAAGCGCGCCGAAGGCCTCGGCACCGTTCCCGGCAAGGATGGCGTGCGCATGACCGGCCTGTCGCTGCCCTTCGACGGCCAGCCCGTCCAGGGCTTCTCCAGCATCAAGGCTGTCGGCGACGGCACGTTCTGGTCGCTGTCGGACAACGGCTTCGGCAACAAGCTGAACTCCACTGACGCCGCCCTGATGCTGCATCACATCTCGTTCGACTGGGACAAGGGCACGATGAACCGCATCAAGACCCTGTTCCTGACCGATCCCGACCGCAAGGCGCCGTTCCCGATCGTGCTCGAAGGCTCCGACACCCGCTTCCTCACCGGCGGCGATTTCGACGTCGAATCGATCCAGCCAGTTGCCGACGGCTTCTGGGTCGGCGAGGAGTTTGGCCCCTATCTGTTGAAGTTCGATCTCGACGGCAAGCTGACCGACGTCGTCGGCACCGTGGTCGATGGCAAGCCGGTCAAGTCGCCCGACCATCCGACGTTGACCTTGCAGGCCAACCCGTCGCTGCCGATGCCGGCCTTCAACCTCAAGCGCTCGGGCGGCTATGAGGGCCTCGCCCAGTCCAAGGATGGCTCTAAGCTCTACGGTCTGCTCGAAGGCGCGCTGTTCAAGGAAGACGGCACCATGGAGCAGGCGGAAGGCAATCGCGCGTTGCGTGTCATCGAGTTCGACGTCGCCAAGAAGGAATGGACCGGCCGCAGCTGGCTCTATCCGCTGTCGGCCGGCGGCGATGCCATCGGCGATTTCAACATGATCGACGCCACCACCGCCCTCGTCATCGAGCGTGACCAGGGTGCCGGCGTGGCCGCTAAGGCATGCGCCGATGCCAAGAACCCGCAGCCCGACTGCTTCGCCAGCCCGGCCAAGTTCAAGCGCATCTACAAGATCGAGATGTCCGATGCCAATGTCGGCGGTGCGGTCCGCAAGATCGGCTACATCGACCTGATGAACATCGCCGACCCCGACAACAAGAAGCGCCAGGGTGGCGGCGAGGGTTTTTACGACATGCCTTTCAACACCATCGAGAACGTCGATCTCGTCGACGCCACGCACATCGTCGTCGGCGACGACAACAACCTGCCGTTCTCGGCCGGCCGCTCGCTCGACAAGGCTGACGACAACGAGTTCGTCCTGCTCGAAGTCGGCGAGTTCCTGAAGGCGAAGTAAGGCCCGACTGTTAAGTCGGACCAACGTCCGGGCCGCACGCGCGGCCCGGATTCATTTCATGATATTCCGACGCCAAGTAGCTTGCGATAAAACAGGAAACCGTCTTCCAGCTCCTTGGCTTGACGGACAAAACCGCAGCTTTCGACGCAGGCAATCGAGGCGAAATTGTCGTCCTCGATATGGCCGTCGACATGTGTGTAGCGGCCGCGGACATGCGCGACAAAGGCCGAAAGCACATGCTTGCCAAACCCCTGGCCGCGCAGCGCCGGGTGGATGGCGATCAGCAGGCTGATGCCGTCATCGGGCTCTTCGTCATATTGCAGCACGGCGAGTGGAATGTCGTTCGCACTCCGCGTCGCCACGACCGCATGGGCCGGACTTGCCGGATCCATGACGTAGGCGACCCAATCGGCATTTGGAAAATCGATGCGCCGCGCCACCTCGGCGTCATCGAACCATGCCGCATAGGCGGCGAGATCGACGCGGCGAAACGGACGGTAGCTGATCCCGTCCATGCGTCAGGATGTTTGCGACAGGTGCAGCAGCGGGAAGGGCTTTCCCTGGCCGTCGAGTTCGGAGCGCCCGACCTGCCTGAAGCCGCATTTGAGGTAGAAGGCGACGCCGCCCGGGTTCTGCTCGTTGACGTCGACATCAAGCGGCCCCTTCAGTCGACCGACATGCTCGATCAGCGCCTTGCCGATGCCTTTGCCGTGCTGGCTGGTGCTGACGAACAGCATTTCGACCTTGTGCCCGTCCAGGCCGATGAAGCCGACAGGCTTGCCGTCGGCGTCGTCTGCCACCAGCACCTCGACCGCGGGCAGATAGTCGTCGCGGACGAGCGGACGGAAAAACTGGATGTCGTCTTCGCAGAGGAAGTGATGTGTGGCGCGCACAGCATCCTCCCAGATGGCAACGAGCACGGCGTTGTCGGCCGTGACGCGGGCACGGATGTTCATGCAAGGCTCCAGGTCGGAAAAGGCTATTCGCCCGCGAGCCCGCCATATTGGCGGACCAATTGCGCCATGCCGCCGGCCGGCTTCTGCTCGGCCTCGATGCCTTCGGCCACGCCGATGCGGTCGCCGACGGGCCGGTTCTGGCTGACCTTCCACTTGCCGTCGATGGCGGTGATGTCGATTTCGAGCCCGATGATGCCCTTGATCTGCGCTGCGATGTAGGTGTCGGGCGCATCGGTGACCTGCCAGGGCTCGGTCCGCCCGGCTTCCTGGCTGGCGGTGAGCTCGGCGATCTGTCCGGCAAGCCAGTCCTTGTCATCGATGACGCGCGCCATGCCGCGCACCTGCACCGTCGCATAATTCCAGGTCGGAACCACCTTGCCGGTTTCGCGCTTGGTTTCGTACCAGGAAGGGGTGACGTAGCTGTCATCGCCCTGGAATACCACCAGCACCGGCATGTCGGGCGTTTCGGCCAGCAACTGCCATTGCGGGTTGGCGCGGGCGAGATGCGCCCGCAGCCTGCCATTGGGGCCGACGCCGGCATCGAGCAGGAACGGCAGCGGATTGGCCACCGGGCCTTCCGATCCGTTGCAGATCAGAAGGCCGAGCGGATGGTTGCGGATCAGCGCATGCAAAACGTCCAGCCGGGTCTCGCGAAACAGCGGGGGCTGGTACATGCGCGGAACTCCTCTTAGCGCAGGCGCTTCGGACGCGGATCCGACAGCTCGCCGGCGAGACGGCGGTCGAGATATTCGGCGCACTCGTCGATCACTAGCTCCGGGTCGTTGCCGAAGAAGTGGTTGGCGCCGGGGAGCGTCTTCTGGGTGATTGTGATGCCCTTTTGCGTGTGCAGCTTGTCGACTAGGCCCTGCACATCCTTCGGCGGCGCCACCTTGTCGGCGTCGCCATGGATGATCAGGCCCGACGACGGGCAGGGCGCCAGGAACGAGAAGTCATAGGTGTTGGGCTGCGGTGCGACCGAGATGAAGCCCTCGATCTCCGGGCGGCGCATCAGAAGCTGCATGCCGATCCAGGCGCCGAAGGAATAACCGGCGACCCAGCAGCTCTTCGAGTCAGGATGCAGCGACTGCACCCAGTCGAGTGCGGCAGCCGCATCCGACAGTTCGCCCGTGCCATGGTCGAATTCGCCCTGGCTGCGGCCGATGCCGCGGAAGTTGAAGCGCAGCGTGGTGAAATCGCGCTTCTGGAACATGTAGAAGAGGTCGTACACGATCTTGTTGTTCATCGTGCCGCCAAACTGCGGGTGCGGATGCAGTATGATGGCGATCGGCGCGTTCTTTTCCTTGGACGGCTGATAACGACCTTCCAGGCGACCCGCCGGACCGGTAAAAATGACCTCTGGCATAAACTACTCCACTTGACGCAAGGCCGATGAAACAATCCTGTGCCCAGCCTTGACGCGAGGGACGCGTCTTCTTAGAAGCTAGTTTAGAACTGTTCAAAACTGGGTGGCGAAACCGCCCATTTGGCAAAGCGGGTAGATAGGACGGCTGGCCTTGGAATTTCAAGGAAATTGCGCGTCCTCCCATCCGAACATGATTTGACAGGGCAAAAACCAGGAAAATGGCCGGACCGCGCGCCTATCTCGACTACAATGCCAGTGCGCCGCTGCTGCCCGCAGCGCGTGCGGCCGTGGTTGCGGCGCTCGAAGTAACGGCCAATCCGTCCTCGGTGCACAGCGAGGGCAGGGCCGCCCGCAAGATCATCGAGGATGCCAGGCGCGATGTCGCCGCCCTCGTTGGCGCCAAGCCTGAACATGTCGTCCTTACCTCCGGTGCCACCGAAGCCGCGACCACGCTTTTGTCACCCGACTGGCGCATGGGCCGAGGTGCTGTGCGCATGTCGCGCCTCTATGTCACTGAGGCCGATCACCCTTGTGTTCTGAACGGTGGCCGGTTCCCGGCTGATCGCGTCACCCGCATTGGTGTCGACGCCAATGGCATCGTCGACCTCGCTGCCCTGGAAGCTGCACTCGCCGTCCACGACAAGTCGGAAGGCCTGCCGCTGGTCGCGATACACGCCGCCAACAACGAGACCGGCGTCATCCAGCCCATGCGCGCCATTGCCGAACTGGTAAAGGCAGCAGGCGGCGTTCTGGTGCTCGACGCCGTCCAGGCTGTAGGGCGTATTCCTCTGGATATGTCAGAGGGTTACGCCGACTACCTGATTCTCTCTTCGCACAAGATTGGCGGCCCCAAGGGCGCCGGTGCGATCGTCGGCCAGGCCGACCTGATGATGCCCGCGCCGCTGGTATCAGGCGGCGGCCAGGAAAAGGGCCATCGTGGCGGCACCGAAAACCTGCCGGCGATTGCTGGATTTGGCGCTGCCGCGCGTGCAGCTCTGGCCGGGCTGGCCGAGACCAATGAAGTCCGCGCCATGCGCGGTCGCCTCGAAGAGACGGTTCTGCGGCTGGTTCCCGATGCGGAAATCTTCGGAAAGGCGGTCGAACGGCTTGCCAATACGACATTCTTCGCTATTCCGGGCGTCAAGGCCGAGACGGCACAGATAGCCTTTGATCTCGCGGGCGTTGCGCTCTCGGCAGGTTCCGCGTGCTCGTCGGGCAAGGTCGGCCCCAGCCACGTGCTGAAGGCGATGGGCTTTGCCGACAATCTGGGCGCGCTGCGCGTGTCGATTGGCCGGCAGACGTCCGAGGCGGACGTGGAGAAATTCGAAACGGCCCTGGCGGCGCTTCTTTCGCGCCGCACGGACCGTACCAGGGCCGCCTGATCGGCGGAAATTTGGCCCAAGGGCCAGTGAACGGGTGTGTCAGGGACGCCAAAGGCATCCTTCCGGGTGAATTCCCGACAAAAGCACACTATATGGAACTTACGCCGCTCCAGCGGTGCCATAGTTTGAAAACTGTCGGGCCTTGACCCCGGCGTGGATGGAGAACGCTTATGCCTGCTGTGCAGGAAACGATCGAGCAGGTCCGCAAGATCGATGTCGACCAATACAAATACGGCTTCGAATCGTTCATCGAGATGGACAAGGCCCCCAAGGGCCTGAGCGAAGACATTGTCCGCTTCATCTCGGCCAAGAAGGGCGAACCGGAATGGATGCTCGAATGGCGCCTCGGCGCCTATCGCCGCTGGCTGACGCTTGAAGAGCCGAACTGGGCGCGCGTCGACTATCCCAAGATCGACTTCCAGGACATCTACTTCTACGCTGCTCCCAAGAGCACGCCCGGACCGACCTCGCTCGACGAAGTCGATCCCGAGATCCTGAAGGTCTACGAAAAGCTCGGCATTCCGCTGCGCGAGCAGGAAATCCTCGCCGGCGTCCAGAAGCAAGCGGCTCCGGTCGACGGCCTGTCTGATGAAGAGGCTGGCGACAACGTCTACAAGTCGGGCCGCGTCGCCGTCGACGCCGTGTTCGATTCGGTGTCCGTCGTCACCACCTTCAAGGACGAGCTGGCCAAGGCCGGCGTCATCTTCTGCTCGATCTCGGAAGCCATCCGCGAGCACCCGGAGCTAGTGAAGAAGTATCTCGGCTCGGTCGTGCCGACCTCCGACAACTACTATGCGACGCTGAATTCGGCTGTCTTCACCGACGGATCGTTCGTCTTCGTGCCCAAGGGCGTTCGCTGCCCGATGGAGCTGTCGACCTATTTCCGTATCAACGAGAAGAACACCGGCCAGTTCGAGCGCACGCTGATCATCGCCGAGGAAGGGGCTTACGTCTCCTATCTCGAGGGCTGCACCGCACCCCAGCGCGACGAGAACCAGCTTCACGCCGCCGTGGTCGAGCTGGTTGCGCTCGATGATGCCGAGATCAAGTATTCGACCGTCCAGAACTGGTACCCGGGCGACGCTCAGGGCAAGGGTGGCATCTACAACTTCGTCACCAAGCGTGGCGACTGCCGTGGCGACCGTTCGAAGATCTCGTGGACCCAGGTCGAAACCGGCTCGGCCATCACCTGGAAGTACCCGAGCTGCATCCTGCGCGGCGACGACAGCCGTGGCGAATTCTATTCGATCGCGGTTTCGAACGGCTACCAGCAGGTCGACTCCGGCACCAAGATGATCCATCTCGGCAAGAACACGTCGAGCCGCATCATCTCCAAGGGCATTGCTGCCGGTTTCTCGCAAAACACCTATCGCGGCCAGGTTTCGGCCCACCGCAAGGCCACCAATGCGCGCAACTTCACCCAGTGCGACTCGTTGCTGATCGGCAACCAGTGCGGCGCGCATACCGTGCCCTATATCGAGGCGAAGAATTCGTCGGCGCAGTTCGAGCACGAAGCGACGACCTCGAAGATTTCCGACGACCAGAAGTTCTACGTCATGCAGCGCGGCATTCCCGAGGAGGAAGCGATCGCGCTGATCGTCAACGGCTTCGTCAAGGAAGTCATCCAGGAATTGCCGATGGAGTTTGCCGTCGAGGCGCAGAAGCTCATCGGCATCAGCCTTGAGGGGAGCGTCGGCTGATGGATCCGGTCACGATGGTCTTCTACGCGGTCGTCTGCGGTGGCCTTGCCGCAGCAGCTCCGTCGTTCCAGTCGCGCGCCGCGCGGCTTGTCGTGGGAACCATCACCGGAATCGTTGCCGCAAGCCTTTTGCCGTTGCTGCGCCGCGCGCTGGGGATCTGAGAGAACCCGCGCACGCCGGCAATGTCGTGGACAGGAATTTGCGCCGCCCGCCTCGGCGCCAGATATGAAGAAAGCTGAAAAAAGATGCTTGAGATCAAGAACCTGCATGCCCGTATCGCCGACAGCGGCATCGAGATCATTCGCGGCCTGAACCTGACGGTGAAGGCTGGCGAAGTCGCTGCCATCATGGGCCCCAACGGCTCCGGCAAGTCGACGCTGTCCTACATCCTCGCCGGTCGTGACGACTACGAGGTGACCGAGGGCGACATTCTTTACAATGGCGAGTCGATCCTCGAGATGGATCCCGCCGAGCGCGCCGCCAAGGGCCTGTTCCTGGCGTTCCAATATCCGATGGAGATACCGGGCGTCGCCACTATGGAGTTCCTCAAGGTGGCGATGAACTCGCAGCGCAAGGCGCGTGGCGAGGAGCCGCTCAAGGTGCCGGATTTCATCAAGCGCGTGAAGGAAGCAGCCGGCACGCTTGAGATGGACTTCAACATGCTCAAGCGTCCGGTCAATGTCGGCTTCTCCGGTGGTGAGAAGAAGCGCGCCGAGATCCTGCAGATGAAGCTTCTGGAGCCGAAGCTGTGCGTTCTGGATGAGACCGATTCCGGCCTCGACATCGATGCGCTCAAGATCGTTTCGGATGGCGTGAATGCGCTGCGTTCGCCCGACCGCGCCATCATCGTCATCACCCACTACCAGCGCCTGCTCGACCACATCGTGCCTGACACCGTCCACGTCCTCTACAAGGGCCAGGTCATCAAGTCGGGCGACAAGTCGCTGGCGCTCGAACTCGAAGAGAACGGCTACGCCGGGATCATCGAAGAGGCGGCTTGAGGTGTCGACAATGAACATGCGTGCTGAAATCCAGCGGACCCCGGCGGAGGCAGCATTTGTCGATGCCTTCGGCGAGCGGCTGTCGCTGCTGCCCGGCGACGGCGCCGTCATGGTCAAGCGCGACGACGCCATCGAACAGGTCAAGGACGGCCTGCCGACGCGCCGCGTCGAGTCCTGGCACTACACCGACCTGCGTCGTCTGCTCTCCACGGTTCCTGACTTCGACGCCAGCGCCAAGGCCAAGTCGGTTGCGCCGCTGATCGAAGGCTCGACCGTGCTGTCGCTCGCCAATGGCGTGTCGTCGGCTGTTTCAGGCATCGACGGCGTCTCCGTTCAGCGCCTCAGCGACAAGCTCACCGACGGCAGCTATGCCCCGGCGCTCGTCACCTACGGCAAGGATGACGCCATCGGCGCCATCAACACCGCCTTCGTCGCCGACGGCTATTTCGTCGACATCGAAGCCGGCACCCAGTTGGAAAAGCCGGTTGAGCTGCAGAACCTGCAGGCCGGCGGCCAGAGCCACGTACGTCTGCCGGTGCGTGTCGGCGCAGGCGCCAAGGCAACCATCGTCGAGCGCCAGACCGGCGAGGGTGCTGGCCTTGTCAGCTCGGTCAGCCAGCTTCTGCTCGGCGACGACGCTGAGGTGCTGTGGCTGATCGTCCAGGATCAGCCGGAAACCGCGACCCATCTTGCCCAGTTCAAGGCCGAGCTCGGCAAGAACGCCAAGCTGACCCTGTTCGTGATGAATGCCGGCGGCAAGCTCGTCCGCCAGGAGATCATCGTCAAGGCAGCAGGCGAAGGCGCCGATTTCAAGCTGCGTGGCGTTAATCTGCTCGCCGGCGACAGCCATGTCGACGTCACCATGGTGCTCGACCACACGGTGCCGCACACCTCGTCGACGGAAGTCGTGCGCAACGTCGTCACCGGCCGCGCCAAGGGCGTGTTCCAGGGCCGCATCAACGTCCACCAGATCGCCCAGAAGACCGACGCCCGCATGGCCTGCAACACGCTGTTGCTGTCCGACGACGGCGAGTTCTCGACCAAGCCGGAGCTCGAAATCTTCGCCGACGATGTGGCTTGCGGCCATGGTGCGACTGTCACCGAGATCGACAGCAACCATCTGTTCTACCTGATGGCGCGCGGCATCGACGAGAAGTCGGCCCGTGGCCTCCTGATCCGCGCCTTCCTGGCCGAGGTCATCGAGGAGCTCGAGGATGAAAGCGTCGTCGATCCGCTGGAAGAGCTGCTGAGCAACTGGTTTGCGACGCACGGGTAAGAAGTGCGTCCTTCGAGGCTCGCCCTTGAAGGTATGCACGCAAGGATAAGCGTGGCGCGGGCTCGCACCTCAGGATGAGGAAGGTCCGCGCATCGCAGACAGGCGGCTTACAAGGCCGCTACGAGGAGCGGGATCGTTGTCATCGAGCCCACACAGTCTCGGGTTGGATGCGCTGCGGTCCTCATCCTGAGGTGCGAGCGTAGCGAGCCTCGAAGGACGCACGAACAGGCATAGCGGTACAGGCGACTGAAGATGGACAACAAAGTCGAAGCCAGCACCTACGACGTCGAGGCGATCCGCCGCGACTTCCCGATCCTGTCGCGCGAGGTCTATGGCAAGCCGCTCGTCTATCTCGACAATGGCGCCTCGGCGCAGAAGCCGCAGGTGGTCATCGACGCCATCGCCCACGCCTATTCCAACGAATACGCCAACGTCCACCGCGGCCTGCATTACCTCTCCAATGCCGCGACCGACGCCTATGAGAAGGCGCGCGAAAGCGTGCGCCGCTTCCTCAATGCGCCAAATGTCGACCAGATCGTCTTCACCTCCAACGCCACCTCTGCGATCAACACTGTGGCCTATGGCTACGGCATGCCGAATATCGGCGAGGGCGACGAGATCGTTTTGTCGATCATGGAGCACCACTCCAACATCGTGCCGTGGCATTTCATCAGGGAACGCCAGGGTGCTAAGCTGGTCTGGGTGCCGGTCGACGATCTCGGCACCTTCCACGTCGAGGAATTTGAAAAGCGCCTGACTGACCGCACCAAGCTGGTTGCGATCACGCATATGTCGAACGCGTTGGGCACGGTGACGCCAATCAAGGAGATCTGCCGCATCGCGCATGCGCGTGGCATTCCCGTTCTGGTCGACGGCAGCCAGAGCGCTGTCCACATGCCCATCGACGTTCAGGATCTCGACTGCGACTTCTTCGTCATGACCGGCCACAAGCTCTACGGTCCCTCGGGCATCGGCGTGCTCTATGGCAAGCGTGAATTGCTCGAGCGCATGCGCCCGTTCCATGGCGGCGGCGAGATGATCGTCGAGGTGACCGAGGACATCGTCACCTACAACGAGCCGCCACACCGCTTCGAGGCCGGCACGCCGCCGATCGTCCAGGCCATCGGCCTGGGTGCTGCACTCGACTATATCGAGGGCATCGGCCGCGAGCGCATTGCCGCGCACGAGGCGATGCTGCGCGACTACGCCCATGAGCGGCTGCGTTCGATCAACTCGCTGCGCATCTTCGGCGATGCGCCCGGCAAGGGCGCCATCGTCTCGTTCGAGCTGCAGGGCATCCACGCCCACGACGTGTCGATGGTCATCGACCGCCAGGGTGTCGCCGTGCGCGCCGGCACGCACTGCGCCCAGCCGCTGTTGAAGCGCTTCGGCGTAACCTCCACATGCAGGGCATCTTTTGGCATGTACAACACGAAGGCCGAGATCGACGTCCTGGCCGAGGCGCTTGAAAAAGCACGGAAATTCTTCGGATGAGCACCATGGAAGACGTTATCGCAGCGACCACCGACGAGACAGCGCCCGACGCGGGCGGCAACGGCGTCATGTCGGCCTCGGCCATCCCGGCGGACGAACTGGCGCGGCTGACCGACGACATCGTCTCGGCGCTGAAGACGGTCTACGACCCGGAAATCCCTGCCGACATCTACGAGCTCGGCCTCGTCTACAAGATCGACATCGAAGACGACCGCACCGTCAAGATCGACATGACGCTGACCGCCCCGGGTTGCCCGGTGGCAGGCGAAATGCCCGGCTGGGTGCAGAACGCCGTCGGCGCCGTCGAAGGCGTGTCGGGCGTCGAAGTCGCCATGACCTTCGACCCGCCGTGGACGCCTGACCGCATGTCGGAAGAGGCGCAAGTCGCGGTTGGTTGGTATTGAGCCATCGACGGTGGTGCTTGCATGGACATGCAATCTTCACCATCTTAGCTTGGAATGAGTCATTCCCCGGGCCTTTAACCCGGCGGTGAATGGAGACTGGAATGGGACGCTTCGCCGTCATCTCAATGACCGACAGGGCCGCCGATCGCGTGCGCGAGATCATGGCCACCCGCGACAATGCCTTGGGCATCCGCCTCGGCATCAAGAAGGGCGGCTGTGCTGGCATGGAATACACGGTCGATCTGGTGACCGAGCCGAACCCCAAGGACGACCACATCGAGCTCGACGGCGCTCATGTCTATGTCGCACCGGAAGCGGCATTGTTCCTGTTCGGCACGCAGATGGACTTCGAAGTGACGACCCTGCGCACCGGCTTCACCTTCAACAATCCGAACCAGAGCTCGGCCTGTGGCTGCGGCGAGTCGGTCGAACTGAAGCCCGCCGACCTCAAGGCGCTCGCCGAGGCTCGCGCGCAGGCCTGATCCTCAGGGATCGAGAGGCATCGGCCCGAAAAGGCATCGGCAATGAGCGACGAAGCCATCCGCGAGACCTTCTCCGGCCTCGGCGAGGTCACTATCCGCAAGATGTTCGGCGGCAAGGGCATCTACTATGACGGCCTGATCGTCGGTGTCGAGGTGCGCGGCGAAATCCTGCTCAAGGCCGATGCGGTGAGCGCGCCTGATTTCGAGGCGGCAGGTGCGACGCGCTGGACCGATGCCGGCGGACGGCCGGTCAACATGCCTTACTGGACGATCCCCGAAAGCGCCGTCGACGACCCGGACGAAATGGCCGTGTGGGCGCGCAAGGCCTTCGAGGCGGCACTTCGCAGCAAGAAATAACCTTACATCGCACCTGGCGGCACGAAGAAGCAGTTCTCGTGTTCCTCGGTCGGGTGCAGGCAGATGCGGTAGTCGCCGTCGCCCGAGGGGATTTCCGAACCATAAGGTACGAAGTAGCGGTTGCGGTGCGTCACCTTGCGATGGTCGCCGGGTTCCAGCACGATCGACCAGCCGCTGCCATTTTCCTTCACCGCCCTTTCGGGAATGGCCTGGCACTCGCCATGTTCGATGTCGCCGTGGCAGCAGGCAGGCGGATATTTCCAGCCAGAGGCCGTCCGATGCGCCGACACAGGGGAAATGGTGACGAGAAATGCCGGCAGTGCGAGCAGGGCCGCACAACAGCGCGCGAATGGCTGTACTTCAGCGTATCGGCAACGTCCGCCATCGCCGGACATCATTCAGCTCCGATGATGCCGCCGGGCAATTCCGGACGGCAGGCTGGCCGCGCTGCAGCTTAAGCCTGCCTGTCCGGAATGCATATTATGCATCGCTAATATTGATGCGTTTTGCGACGGCCGTTCACGCCTTGGCGAGCGCGATCGCCACCTTGGCCGCCAGCCGGGCATTGTTTTCGACCAGCGCGATGTTGGTCTTGAGGCTGGCGCCGTTGGTCAGTTCCAGGATCTTCGCCAGCAGGAACGGCGTCACAGCCTTGCCCGAGATGTTCTGCGCTTCGGCCGCCTTCTGCGCTGCCTCGATGTAGCCAGCCATCTTTTCAGTCGGGATCTCGTCGCTCTCCGGCACGGGATTGGCGACCAGCAGGCCGCCGTCGAGGCCGAGTGCGCCGCGCGTTGTGTGCAAGCGAGCGATCTTTTCAGGCGCATCGAGGCGCAGCGGGGCCGCATAGGGCGACTTGCGCGACCAGAAGGCCGGCACCATGTCGGAACCGTAAGCGACCACCGGTACGCCGCGCGTTTCCAGCACTTCGAGCGTCTTTTCGATGTCGAGGATGGCCTTGGCGCCAGCCGAAACCACGATCACGGGCGTGCGCGCCAGTTCGTCGAGGTCGGCCGAGATGTCGAAGCTCTTCTCGGCGCCCTTGTGCACGCCGCCGATGCCGCCGGTGGCGAACACCTTGATGCCGGCGAGATGCGCCGCGATCATCGTCGCAGCCACCGTCGTTCCGCCGGTGCGGCCTTCGGCGACCGCATAGGCGATGTCGGCGCGCGACAGCTTCATCGCGCCGCCGGTCATGGCCAGCGATTCGCGCTCACCGTCCGACAGGCCGATCTTGATGCGCCCATTGATGACGGCGATCGTCGCGGGCACGGCGCCTTCGTCCGAGATGATCTTTTCGACATTGGCCGCCATCGCCGAATTGTCGGGATAAGGCATGCCGTGGGTGATGATGGTGCTTTCCAGCGCGACAACCGGCTTGCCGGCGGCAAGGGCTGCGGCGACAGGCGCGTGGATGTCGATGAAGGGGCGGGCGGTTTCTGGCGTCATGTTGGTCTCCTTGGGCCGCGTCATGCCATTTCCCGGGCTTGCGGCACAAGAGCCAGCGCCGCGTCAAAGTCTGCCTGGGTCAGATCGGGCACCGCCGAGGCACTTTCGATGGCCAGCACGGCAGCAGCAATGCCCTCGCGCAGCGCCCGCTCCGGTGGCAGGCCGCGCATCAGCGCCACGGTCGTTGCACCCGCCAGCGCATCGCCGGCACCGGTCACGTCGACGATCCAGCGCGGGGCAGGTGGCGTGATCTCGATCAGGCCTGCGGCGTCATAGGCAAAGACGGAGCTGCCGCCCGCCGTGACGACGCCGCGCTTGAGCCCTGCGTCGCGCAGGCCACAAGCGAACGCGTCTGGTGTGGAATCAGCAGCGATGCATGCCAGCACGGCCGCCTCGCGCCGGTTCATGTAGAGGCAGGAGAGTTTGCCGAGGATCGGTATCAACCGCACCGCCTTGGCCGGCGAGATGGCGATGGCAAACAGTGGCCTGTCGCAAATCTCGCCAAGCCTGGCCAGAGCCGCCTCGGGCAGGTTGGCGTCGCACAGCACGGCGTCCGCTGCCGCCACCGCCTCGCGTGTCTTGGCGCGCCTGAGCTGCTTGGCGAAGGCCAGTTCGTAGAGCCCCATGTCGGCCAATGCCGCCACAACGTCCCCGTCGCGGTCGAGCAGGGCGGTGTAGCTTGGCGTCGCCCGGTCGAGGAATATGGCCGATAGGTCCTCGATGCCGTTGGCCGCGATCTCCGACGCCACGGCTTCGCCTGCCGCATCGCCGCCGCGCACCGACATCAGGGCACCGGTCGCTCCACGCCGGACCGCGCCGCGCAACGCATTGAAGGCGCCGCCGCCGACCTCCTCGCTCATCGAGCCGGGAATGGAGGCTCCCGGGACGAACGGCGCTGTCATGCGGCCACGCCGGTCGACATGGGCGCCTCCGATGGCAAGGATCTTGGGTGACGTCATGCTGAGGCTGTCCGGTGGGCGTTTAAGGCGGCGAACTTAGTGTTCCGCGCGGGAGGCGGCAACCGCCCGCGATTCGCCAAGATGGGTTTTGCCGGGTATCGGGCTGTCAGGGTCATGCGGCATGCGATTATGCGCAGTTTGAAAACAAAAAAAGAACACGGAAAGGAATATCATTTCATTTCAATAATTTGGCTGCTCTTGCCAAAAGTGAACAAAACCAGTACAAATTTATATCGGCATCGGACAGTCCGGCCTTCATTGACGACTACGGGGTGATGTATCATGGCTCAGAATTCATTGCGGCTTGTAGAGGAAAATTCGGTGGACAAATCCAAGGCTCTGGACGCGGCGCTGTCGCAGATCGAACGCGCCTTCGGCAAGGGCTCGATCATGCGCCTGGGTGCCAATGAGCAGGTTGTCGAGATCGGAACGGTCTCCACCGGCTCGCTCGGCCTTGATATCGCGCTCGGTGTCGGCGGCCTGCCGCGCGGACGCATCATCGAAATCTACGGTCCGGAAAGCTCGGGCAAGACGACGCTCGCCCTGCACACCGTGGCCGAAGCCCAGAAGAAGGGCGGCATCTGCGCCTTTGTCGACGCCGAACACGCGCTTGACCCGGTCTATGCCCGCAAGCTCGGCGTTGATCTCGAAAACCTGCTGATCTCGCAGCCCGACACGGGCGAGCAGGCGCTGGAGATCTGCGACACGCTGGTGCGTTCCGGCGCCATCGACGTTCTGGTCGTCGACTCGGTTGCAGCACTCACCCCGCGCGCCGAAATCGAAGGCGAGATGGGCGAGTCGCTACCCGGCCTGCAGGCCCGCTTGATGAGCCAGGCGCTGCGCAAGCTGACGGCTTCGATCTCGCGCTCCAACACCATGGTCATCTTCATCAACCAGATCCGCATGAAGATCGGCGTCATGTATGGCTCGCCTGAGACCACCACCGGCGGCAACGCGCTCAAGTTCTACGCTTCGGTTCGCCTCGACATCCGCCGCATCGGCTCGGTCAAGGACCGCGACGAGGTCGTCGGCAACCAGACCCGTGTCAAGGTGGTCAAGAACAAGCTGGCCCCGCCCTTCAAGCAGGTCGAGTTTGACATCATGTATGGTGAAGGCGTTTCCAAGACCGGCGAGCTCGTCGATCTCGGCGTCAAGGCGGGTGTGGTCGAGAAATCGGGCGCCTGGTTCTCCTACAATTCGCAGCGTCTGGGGCAGGGGCGTGAGAACGCCAAGCTGTTCTTGCGCAACAATCCCGACGCGGCGCGCGAAATCGAACAGCTGCTCAGGCAGAATGCCGGACTGATCGCCGAGAAGTTCCTGGAGAACGGCTCGCGCGAGGAAGATGACGGCGACGAAGCGAGTGCGATGTAGGCACTTTGGAGGGAGGCCGGCAGGCGCTGGACCGAACCCAAGACAGACAATCTGAGCGACCGCCGGCCATTGTGCCGGCGGTTTGCGTTTGTGAAGACGGCTACGATGATCGAGACGGCGGAATTGCGCGCTTTTGCCTGTCCGGTGTTTCTGGACAGGGTTAAGGTGGGCGGCTAAAAGGCCAGTTCCAATTTCCGCCTGCTCAGGCGGGGTGCATCTGTTCAGGGCGGCGATCAAAGGCGGCAATATGAGTGGCGTGAACGAGATCCGGTCGACATTTCTCGACTACTTCAAGAAGAACGGACATGAGGTCGTGGCCTCCAGTCCGCTCGTCCCGCGCAACGATCCGACCTTGATGTTCACCAATGCCGGCATGGTGCAGTTCAAGAACGTCTTCACCGGCCTCGAGTCCCGCTCCTATTCGCGCGCCGCGACCGCGCAGAAGAGCGTGCGCGCCGGCGGCAAGCACAACGATCTCGACAATGTCGGCTACACCGCCCGCCATCTCACCTTCTTTGAGATGCTCGGCAATTTCTCCTTTGGCGACTACTTCAAGGAGCAGGCGATCGAGCTCGCCTGGAACCTGATCACCAAGGAATACGGGCTCAAGAAGGACAAGCTGCTCGTCACCGTCTACCACACCGACGACGAGGCGGCCGACCACTGGAAGAAGATCGCCGGCTTCACCGACGACCGCATCATCCGTATCGCCACCTCTGACAATTTCTGGGCGATGGGCGACACCGGCCCGTGCGGCCCGTGCTCGGAAATCTTCATCGACCGCGGTGAACACATCTGGGGCGGTCCTCCCGGCAGTCCCGAAGAGGATGGCGATCGCTTCCTCGAGTTCTGGAACCTGGTCTTCATGCAGTATGAGCAGGTGACGAAGGAAGAGCGCATCTCACTGCCGCGCCCGTCCATCGACACCGGCATGGGCCTCGAGCGCATGGCCTCGATCCTGCAGGGCGTCGAGACGGTGTTCGAGACCGACCTGTTCCGCCATCTCATCGACGCGGCATCTTCGGCGATTGGCCGTGGCCCGGATGAAAGCAACGTCGGCTCGTACCGGGTGATCGCGGATCACCTGCGTTCATCGTGCTTCCTCGTCGCCGATGGCGTGCTGCCTTCCAACGAAGGCCGTGGCTATGTGCTGCGCCGCATCATGCGCCGCGCCATGCGTCACGCGCAGCTTCTGGGCGCCAGCGAACCGCTGATGTGGAAGCTGGTCCCGGCACTGGTCCGCGAGATGGCCCAGGCCTATCCGGAACTCGGACGTGGCGAGGCGCTCATCACCGAGACGCTCAAGCTCGAGGAAACCCGTTTCCGCAAGACGCTCGCCCGCGGCCTCGGCCTCTTGGCCGATGCGACCGAGACGCTGGGCGCCGGCGACATGCTCGATGGCGAAACCGCCTTCAAGCTCTACGACACTTACGGCTTCCCGCTCGACCTGACGCAGGACGCTTTGCGCCAGCGCAGCATTTCGGTCGATCTCGCCGGCTTCACCGACGCGATGGAGCGGCAGAAGGCCGAGGCGCGCGCCAACTGGGCAGGCTCCGGCGAGGCGGCGACCGAGGTCGTCTGGTTCGCGGTCCGCGAAAAGGCTGGCGCCACCGAGTTCCTCGGCTATGAAACCGAGCAGGCCGAAGGCGTGATCCTGTCGCTGCTCAAGGACGGCGCCGTGATCGACGCCGTGAACGAAGGCGACACCGTTGCCATCGTCGTCAACCAGACGCCGTTTTATGGCGAGTCGGGCGGCCAGATGGGCGACACCGGCACCATCTCGGGTGAAGGTTTTGCCGTCGAGGTGACCGACACCCAGAAGAAGGCCGACGGCCTGTTCGTCCACTACGGCAAGGTCACCAAGGGCAAGCTCAAGACCGGCGCAGCTGTCGAGTTGAAGGTCGATCACAACAGGCGCACGCGCCTGCGGTCGAACCATTCGGCAACCCACCTGATCCACGAGGCGCTGCGCGAGGTGCTCGGCACCCATGTCGCGCAGAAGGGCTCGCTGGTCGCGCCCGAGCGTCTGCGCTTCGACATCTCGCACAACAAGCCGATCTCGGCCGAGGAGCTCGAAGAAGTCGAGCGCATGTCGAACGAGATCGTGGTCCAGAACAGCCCTGTCACCACGCGCCTGATGAGCGTCGACGACGCCATCGCCGAGGGCGCGATGGCGCTGTTCGGCGAAAAGTATGGCGACGAGGTCCGTGTCGTCTCGATGGGCACCGGCCTGTATGGCGCCAAGGCCAATCGGCCCTATTCAGTCGAGCTCTGCGGCGGCACCCATGTGCGTTCCACCGGCGATATCGGCCTTGTGCGCATCGTCTCGGACAGCGCTGTCGCCGCCGGCGTTCGCCGTATCGAGGCGCTGACCGGCGAGGCGGCTCGCCGTCACCTCGACGAGCAGGACCGCCGCCTGAAGACGGTCGCAGCAGCACTGAAAGTGTCGCCCGCCGACGTGCTGTCGCGTGTCGAGGCCCTGGTCGACGAACGCAAGAAGCTCGAACGCGAACTCACCGAGGCGCGCAAGCGGCTCGCCATGGGTGGCGGGCAGGGCGGCTCGGCTGATGCGGTGCGCGAGATTGCCGGCGTAAAGTATCTCGGCAAGGTTGTGTCAGGCGTCGATCCCAAGGACCTCAAGGGCCTCGCCGACGAAAGCAAGGCGGGCCTGGGGTCGGGCGTGGTGACGCTGATCGGCGTGTCCGAAGATGGCAAGGCAAGTGCTGTCGTGGCTGTCACCGCCGACCTCGTCGACCGTCTGAGCGCGGTTGATCTGGTGCGCGTCGCATCCGCTGCCCTTGGCGGCAAGGGTGGCGGCGGCCGCCCCGACATGGCCCAGGCCGGTGGCCCCGACGCCACCAAGGCCGACGAGGCGGTCGAGGCCGTTGCCCAGGCAATGGCCGGCTGATCCAGCATCAGGTCTTAGAATTGAAAGGGCGGGAGCTTCGGCTCCCGCCCTTTTCGTTTGACCGACTGGATGTGCTGGCGACCGGCGGGTCAGTCTTCAAAGGCAGCGACGAACTCGACTTTGATCCGGTCCGGATCCTCGATGAACAGCGCGTAATAGTCGGTTCCGCCATTGGCGAAAGGATAGCGCTCGTCATAGAGGCTGGTAGCACCATTTTCCCGGCAGAACTGCCTGAGCCTGTCGACAGTTGCCCTGTCTTCCACGCGAAATGCCAGGTGGTTGAGGCCAACGCCGGACCGGTGGTAGTGCCGATCAGCATGTTTCTCCGCCACCTGCACGAATGTCAGATAGGCATCGTTGCCACGGGCGAGCGTGAAGCCATCATTCCAGCGACCGGTTTCTTCATAGCCGATCTGTGCGAGAAGAGAGGCCCAGAAGGCATGCGATCTCTCCAGGTTCGAAACATAGATTTCGACATGATGCAGCATCGGCCTGTTTCCCGAATGGTCGCGTCGCAGTATCAAGCTTTCTAGCCTGTTCAGTTCCTGGCGACCATCCGCAGCGTCCAGGTTTGCTTGATCGGCAAGCTCGGCTTGAACTCAGCAGGATTTGTCAAATCGGGCTATGGTTCTGTCCGGCCGATCGATTTGCAAGAGGTTTGGCATGAACGGTGAAACGGCATGGGCAGTCTATGAAACCCGCTTGAGAAGGGTTTCGGCGCATATCCACGCGCACCTCGACGAGGAGCTGGATATGGACCGCCTGGCCGACATCGCCTGCATGTCGAGCTATCACTGGCACAGGGTCTACCGCGCCATTTACGGTGAAACGGCTGCCGCCACGGTCAAGCGCCTCAGGCTGCACCGCGCCGCCGGCGACATCGTGGGGACGGATCTAAGTGTCAGCGAGATTGCGAAGCGGTCTGGCTATCCCAATGTCCAGTCGTTCAACCGCATCTTCAAGGCCGTCTACGGCATGCCGCCGGCGCGCTACCGGAGGGAGGGAAGCCACAAGCTCTTCGAAACCCACAGAGGAAAGGCTTCCCACATGTTCGACGTTCAGATCCGCGCCATCCCCGACACCAGCCTCGTCGGTGTCGCCCATCAAGGCTCCTACCTGCAGATCGGCAAGGCTTTCGAGCAGCTGTTCGGCACGCTCTACGCCCGTGGCCAGGCGCGGCCCGACATGCGCATGATTGGCGTCTATCTCGACGATCCCGATCTCGTTGCCGAGGACAAGCTGCGCTCTGTCGCCTGCGTCAGCGCCGATGCATCGGCACCTGCCGCAGCGCCGCTCGAACGGCGTACAGTCTCGGGCGGCGAGTATGCCATCCTGCGCCACAAAGGGCCCTATGCCGAGATGCAAAAGGCCTACAAATGGCTCTATGCCGAATGGCTGCCGAAGTCGGGTCGCCAGCTGCGCGATGCGCTCATGTTCGAGGAGTACCTCAACAACCCGCGCGACGTGGCACCATCAGAGCTCCTGACCGACATTCATCTGCCGTTGGTGTGAATTTGGGGAGGTAGCGAGATCCGGTGGCCGTCAGATGAACTCACGGCCACCGGTATATTGGCGGCGAAGCCGCCGGATCACCCACTTGTGGAGCGGCTGGTTCCGTCGACGATGCACGAAGACAGTCTGGCCGAATGGCTGTTCACCAGACTCGTTCTGCCACGGACCAAACTGCGACGGATCGGGGACAAGCGCTACGTTGTGTCTCTTCGCAAGGATCGTCAGCACCGACTGGTCATGTCGATGGTCGACGAAACTTGGCAGGTTCGGAAGTCCGTGTATGTTCGGGGCGTCAGTAAGACATGCCTCGCTTGCCATGGCTTCGGACAGGCTCGACACAAATCGCTTGGCTTCCGGCCCAGCCCGGTAAAGCTGCATCCCCGCCCATAGCTGCGGCAGCGACCAGAACTCTTCCGTGTCGGCGTTCAATTCGACAAAGCAGTCGCGCTTGGTCCAAGTCGACTGAAGCATCGCGCCACCCATCTGGAAGAGACTCACAGAGTGCTTTTCAGTCAGTGCGATGAGGGGCGCGGGGTCGGCGATGAAGGTCATCGCGACGTCGGTGTAGAGAACCGGCGTGCCATCCGGCACCCGGTTCAAGACATCCATGATGACGAATGGCTTCCAGAGCCAATAGCCGGCGCCGCGCCGGGCGCTCATGATGGATGGGTATCGCTGCGCCAGATCACGTAGCACCGGATGCTCCGGTGTATAGACGATGGTCTCAAGGCCGAACCTGCGAGCCGTTTTCGTTAGCAATTTGCTGGCCTGCGAATAGTTCGTAGTCGCAAACGTCACATGTACGGCATGCACTGAGTTCGGCCTTGTGTTGTTGCAGATCAGCCCATCGCCTTCTGCAGGTTCTCGTCGATCTTGTCGAGGAAGCCGGTGGTCGACAGCCAGGGCTGGTCAGGGCCGATCAGCAGCGAAAGATCCTTGGTCATGAAACCGCTTTCGACGGTCTGGATGCAGACGCGTTCCAGCGTCTCGGAGAAACGCTTCAGATCGGCGTTGTCGTCGAGCTTGGCGCGGTGCGCGAGGCCACGGGTCCAGGCGAAGATCGAGGCGATCGAGTTGGTCGAGGTTTCCTCGCCCTTCTGGTGCTGGCGGTAGTGGCGGGTGACGGTGCCGTGCGCGGCTTCGGCTTCCACCGTCTTGCCATCCGGCGTCATCAGCACCGAGGTCATCAGGCCGAGCGAGCCGAAGCCCTGGGCAACGGTGTCGGACTGGACGTCGCCGTCATAGTTCTTGCACGCCCAGACATAACCGCCCGACCACTTCAGGCTCGAAGCCACCATGTCGTCGATGAGGCGGTGTTCGTACCAGAGCTTGCGCGCCTTGAACTCGGACTCGAATTCCTTCTCGTAGACGTCCTGGAAGATGTCCTTGAACCGGCCGTCATAGGCCTTGAGGATGGTGTTCTTGGTCGACAGGTAGACCGGGTAGTTGCGCAGCAGGCCGTAGTTCAGCGAGGCGCGGGCGAATTCGCGGATCGACTCGTCGAGGTTGTACATGGCCATCGCCACGCCGGCGCCCGGCGCGTCGAACACGTCGTGCTCGATCACCTGGCCGTCGTCGCCCACGAACTTGATCGACAGCTTGCCCTTGCCCGGGAACTTGAAATCGGTCGCCTTGTACTGGTCGCCGAAGGCGTGACGGCCGACGATGATCGGCTTGGTCCAGCCCGGAACCAGGCGCGGCACGTTCTTCATGATGATCGGCTCGCGGAAGATGGTGCCGCCGAGGATGTTGCGGATCGTGCCGTTGGGCGACTTCCACATCTTCTTGAGCTTGAACTCCTCGACGCGCTGCTCGTCAGGGGTGATGGTGGCGCACTTCACGCCGACGCCGTGCTTGTTGATGGCGTTGGCGGCGTCGATCGTCACCTGGTCGTTGGTGGCGTCGCGGTGCTCGATGCCGAGGTCGTAATATTCGAGGTCGATGTCGAGATAGGGGTGGATCAGCTTGTCCTTGATGAACTGCCAGATGATGCGGGTCATCTCATCGCCGTCGAGCTCGACGACGGGCTTGGCCACCTTGATCTTCGCCATAGGAAATTGCCTCATTTTGCCTGGAACCAGCCGGTCCCGGAGGGTTCACGATTGGGAGTGCGGCCCCTATACCAAAGCGAATCGGGCGGCGCAAATGATTGCGATTGCGACCTTCGGCCTGTTTGCTGACATTGTATGACATGCCCGGCTGCGGCACTGGCGGTCGCTGATGCCAAAGGTCACTTCTGCCTGGCCGCGGCCAAAGGCCCGGATCTGCTCGGCGAGATCGTCCGCCATGGCTGGCCCTTACCGGAACTTCATTTTCGCGCGCGAATATGTCAGGGACGCGCAAAAGGCGCAATTTTCGGTTCAATCGCAACGATGTCAGAAAACCCCATGCAAACTGCGGCTCCCGTGATCATCCTTGTCGAGCCGCAGCTCGGCGAGAACATCGGCATGGTGGCGCGCGCCATGGCCAATTTCGGCCTCGGCGAACTGCGCCTGGTCAATCCGCGCGACGGCTGGCCGAACGAGAAGGCGCGTTCCGCCGCCAGCAATGCCGATCACGTCATCGACGACGTGGTGGTCTTCCCCGACCTCGCATCCGCCGTGACTGACCTCAATTTCGTCTTTGCCACCACGGCGCGCGAGCGTGACGGCTTCAAGGAAGTGCGCGGACCTGTCGAGGCCGGCCGCATGCTGCGCGGCCGCGCAGCTTCAGGGCTTCGCACCGGCATTCTGTTCGGGCGCGAGCGTTTCGGCCTCTACAACGAGGAAGTGAGCCTTGCCGACGAGATCGTCACCTTCCCGGTCGACCCCAGGTTCGCCTCGCTCAACATCGCCCAGGCGGTGCTGTTGATGTCCTATGAGTGGATGAAGTCCGGCCTCGAAGACGAGACCAAGACCAATTTCTCAGGCCCCGAAATGGCACCGGCAACCAAGGATCAGCTGCACGGATTTCTCAATCATCTCGAAGCAGCGCTCGACGCGCGCGGTTATTTCCGTCCGGCGGCCAAGAAACCCAAGATGGTCCACAATCTGCGCTCGGTGCTGACGCGGCCAGGCTTCTTCGCGCCGGAGCTCAAGGTTTTGCGCGGTGTCGTTGCCTCGCTTGACTATTTCTCGCCCAAGGAGCCGCGTGGCGCCGGCTACCCCGATCGCAAGGCGAAGGTCGATCATGCAGCCCATTCCGGCGGCGCGGGCAGCGATGAAGACGACACGCCGCCGGTCGGCGGCAGGGGGCTCGACAATGACTGATCGCCCGATCCTGATGTTCGATTCGGGCATTGGCGGGTTGACCGTGCTGCGCGAGGCGCGCGTGCTGATGCCTGAGCGCCGCTTTGTCTATGTCGCCGACGACGCGGCATTTCCTTACGGTGCCTGGGAAGAGCCGGCGCTGAAGGCGCGCATTCTCGATCTGTTCGGCCGCCTGCTCGAGCGGTTCGATCCCGAAATCTCGGTCATCCCGTGCAATACGGCATCGACGCTCGTCATCGACGCGTTGCGCCAGGCCTTTCCCGGCCACCCCTTCGTCGGCACCGTGCCGGCGATCAAGCCGGCAGCGGAGCGTACCCGTTCAGGCCTGGTTTCGGTGCTGGCGACGCCAGGTACCGTCAAGCGGCAATACACACGCGACCTGATCACCCAGTGGGCGACGAAATGCCATGTCCGGCTGGTCGGCAGCGACAGGCTGGCGCAGATGGCCGAAATCTACATGCGCGACGGCTTTGTCGACGAGCAGGCGGTCAAGGACGAGATCGCACCTTGTTTCATCGAGCAGGAGGGCCGCCGCACCGACATCGTCGTGCTCGCCTGCACGCATTATCCATTCCTGGTCAACCGTATGCGCAAGACAGCACCCTGGCCGGTCGACTGGATCGATCCCGCCGAGGCGATCGCGCGCCGTGCGCTGTCATTGCTCGACGGTTCGCGTGAGTGGCGTGACGACGCCGGCCGCGACATCGCCGTCTTCACCTCGAAGCGCACTGACTTTGCCACGCGCCGGCTGATGCAGGGCTTTGGCCTGACAGTCGAAGGAACATGACAGTCCGGCAGGCGTTTCCCAAAGCCGAGAGGTCCAAAGGCCCAGAGGTAAGGAGAAACGCCATGCCAGCCGTGTCCAAAGCCCAGCAGAAAGCCGCTGGAGCGGCCCTTGCCGCCAAGCGCGGCGAGATCAAGAAGAGCGAACTCGTCGGCGCATCGAAGGAAATGTACGAATCGATGACTAAAAAGGAACTCGAGGAGTTCGCCGAGACCAGCCACAAGGGTCTGCCGGAGCACAAGACAAGGCACTGAGCCCCGGCGCGCCGGTCAGTAGCCGACGGTGAAGCGCTTGCCCGTGTGCTGGGGCGCTTCGGCCTCGTTCACGATGGCGACGGCCAGGTCTTCCACCGAGATGTGGCTTTCGCCATTGGCGTCGAACACCGGCTGGTCGCCACCGGTGCGGAACTGCCCGGTGCGTTCGCCAGGCGCCATCATGATTGCCGGCGACAGGAACGACCATTCGACGCCGGTTTCACTGCGCAGAGCCGCGAGTGCATCGCGCGCTGCGCGGGCGCCATCCTTGTAGGCTTCGGGGAAGTGCGGGCCGTCGACAAGCTGCTTGCCGTCGATTTCGAGGCTGCCGGCGCCGCCGACGACGATGACGCGCTTGCCGGCGGCTTTTGCGGCCGCAACGATCGCCTTCGAGCCGGCGAGATGCTTGGCATAGATTTCCGGATCGCCCCAGCCGCCGTTGAAGGCGGAGACGACGACGTCACTGCCTGAGATCGCGACCTTCAGCGCGTCGACGTCGTTGACGTCGGCCTGAAAAGCGGTGACGCCGTCGAGAGCGGCGACCTTCGCCGGGCTGCGCACGATGGCCGTGACCTTGTGGTCGCGCGAGGCAGCTTCCTTGAGCACGGCGTTGCCGACGAAGCCGGATGCACCGATGAGAGCGAGTTTCATGATCTTCTCCATGTTCGCCCTGCTTTGCCATTTCAGCAAATAGCAGGTATAATATGTAATCAGGTTACCAACGATAACTATATAGATCGAACCGAAGGACACGAAAAGAACGCATGATTTCGTGCCCAGGTTACGTCAGAGGAACCACATGAACGCCCCGACAAAACCCGCAACCGCGGTGCCGCTGCTTCACACCACCCCAGGCTTCGAAACCGATGGCCGCAGCACATGTCCCATTCGCGAGGTGCTCGACCGTGTCGGCGACACCTGGAGCATCCTCGTCATCATCAACCTCCAGGAGCAGCCGGTGCGGTTCAATGCGCTCAAGCGCTCGATCGAGGGCATCTCGCAGCGCATGCTGACGGTCACCTTGCGTTCGCTCGAGCGTGACGGGCTCGTCACCCGCACGGTGCGGCCGACGACGCCGCCGGAGGTCGAGTATGGGCTGACCGAGCTCGGGCAGTCGATCGCCGTGCCGATCGCATCGCTCGGCAGCTGGGCTGCGAGCAATCGCGACCGCATGCGCCAGGCGAGGGAGGCTTTCGATCTGGACGCCTGATTGCTGCCGCGCAGGAATCGGAATGCGGTGCTTGGCCTGAGGGCATAGCCTCGGCCTCCAATCGTTATGGAGTGCCGTTATGAATGCTGACACCATCGTTTCGAGCCTGGACTGGCCGCGAATCCTCAGTGAGCTCGATGAATTCGGTGTCGCACCGACCGGCCTCCTGCTCGACATCAAGACCTGCCAGGCATTGCGCGAGCTCTATGACCGCGACGCGCATTTCCGCAGCCGCATCGTCATGCAGCGGCACGGTTTTGGCTCCGGGGAGTACAAATACTTCGCCAACCCGCTTCCCCAGGTAATCGCGGGCCTTCGCCATGGCTTCTATGAGCGCCTTGCGCCCTTCGCCAATGGTTGGAACGAGCGCATGGGGCTCGACAGGCGTTATCTGCCAGTACTCGACGCCTTCCTCGCCGAATGCCACGCCGACGGCCAGACCAGGCCGACGCCGCTGCTGCTGAAATACGGCCCCGGCGACTACAATTGCCTGCACCAGGACGTCTATGGCGAGCACCTCTTTCCGGTCCAGCTGGTGATTCTGCTCTCCGACCCGCAGTCCGAATTCGAGGGCGGCGAATTCGTCATGACCGAGCAGCGTCCGCGCATGCAGTCGCGCGCCGAGGTCGTGCCGCTCGGCATCGGCCACGGCGCGCTGTTTGCCGTCAACGATCGGCCGAAGGCTGGTTCGCGCGGCGATTACCGGGTAAAGATGCGCCACGGCGTCAGCCGCATCCGCTCCGGGGAGCGCTTCACGATGGGCATCATCTTCCACGATGCGAAGTGAGCCGGCTGCCTGCGAAGCGTTGACATTGCAGCCGGTTTCGCCTAGTTAGCCGCCAACGCCGGGCCGAAACGCCCGGTGTTTCATTTGACGTGTCCCGTGGACCTTTTCCGCAATGCGTGCGTGGAAGGTCCTGTCAGGCTCCGAAAACGGGGGCCAGAGGAGGGCGCGTTTTCCTCGCCTGGAACGTGAAGTTCCGGGTGCAACGTTTTGAAGGGAAATGCGATGAGCAAGCGCGAATCCGCTAAGTACAAAATCGATCGCCGTCTTGGCGAGAACATCTGGGGCCGCCCGAAGTCCCCGGTCAACAAGCGTGAATACGGCCCCGGCCAGCACGGCCAGCGCCGCAAGGGCAAGCTCTCGGACTTCGGTCTGCAGCTGCGCGCCAAGCAGAAGCTGAAAGGTCACTACGGTGACGTTTCGGAAAAGCAGTTCCGCAAGACCTACGAAGAGGCAAACCGCCGCAAGGGCGACACCTCCGAGAACCTGATCGGCCTGCTCGAGTCGCGTCTGGATGCGGTCGTCTACCGCGCCAAGTTCGTGCCGACCATTTTCGCTGCCCGTCAGTTCGTCAACCACGGCCACGTCAACGTCAACGGCAAGCGCACCAACATCTCGTCCTACCGCTGCAAGGCTGGCGACGTGATCGAAGTCCGCGAGAAGTCGAAGCAGCTGGTCATCGTGCTTGAGGCCGTTGGTCTCGCCGAGCGCGACGTTCCGGACTACATCGAAGTCGATCACAACAAGATGGTTGCGACCTTCGCTCGCGTTCCCGGCCTGTCGGACGTTCCGTACGCAGTCCAGATGGAACCGAACCTCGTCGTCGAATTCTATTCGCGCTAATCCTTCGGGTAGCATCGAATTTCAAAGGGCGGCCGGCAACGGCCGCTCTTTTCGTTTGTGGTGCACGTCTTGCACGACGACCAGAATTGCTGAATACCGCAGGCAACGGCATTGCCGCAGCGGATTGAAGGACCGGAGCGATGGGCATTCACGAACAGGACGCGCTGGCCGAGCCTGCGGAGGGCGCATTTCCGCTCTATCGCGACGCCCCGTCCTCGGTCGAGTTCAACAAGTTGCGCAAGCGCCTGTTGCGCCAGACACGCCAGGCCATCGAAGACTACGCCATGGCCAGGCCAGGCGAACGCTGGCTCGTCGCTCTATCGGGCGGCAAGGACTCCTACGGCCTGCTCGCGGTCCTGATGGATCTCAAATGGCGCGGCCTTTTGCCGGTCGAGCTGCTTGCCTGCAATCTCGACCAGGGCCAGCCGAACTTCCCCAAGAACGTGCTGCCCGACTATCTCAACGCCAATGGCATCACCCATCGCATCGAATATCGCGACACCTATTCCGTCGTCACCGAGAAGCTGCCGGAAGGCAGCACCTATTGCTCGCTGTGTTCACGGCTCAGGCGAGGGCACCTCTACCGCATTGCGCGCGAGGAGGGCTGTTCCTCGCTCGTGCTCGGCCATCATCGCGAGGACATCCTCGAGACCTTCTTCATGAACCTGTTCCATGGTGGCCGCCTTGCCGCCATGCCGCCGAAGCTGCTCAATGACGAGGGCGACGTCATGGTGCTCAGGCCACTGGCCTTCTGTGCCGAAGCCGACATGGCCAAGTTCGCCGAGGGCATGAAGTTCCCTATCATCCCCTGCGACCTCTGCGGCAGCCAGGAAGGGCTGCAGCGCAACGCCATGAAGGCGATGCTCGACGACATCGAAAAGCGCATGCCGGGCCGCAAGGACACCATGCTGCGGGCGCTGTCCAACACCCGTCCGTCGCATCTGCTCGATCGCAAGCTGTTCGATTTCACCAGCCTGATGGCCGGCTAAGACCGACAGGGGCACCAAAACGAACAGCCCGAAAACCGCCAGGTTTTCGGGCTGTTTCTATTTCAGAGACTGTACGTCGTAGACGCTGTCAATGAACCTCGGCAGCTACCGGCTTCGGATCATGCTGGCCGCGGAACAGCTTGCCCTTCTCGGCAATCAGCACCATCACCAGGCCGACCGAGGCGACGCCGCAAAAGCCGATCGCCAGCGGCACCGTCGTGCCGTCGAAGGATTGGCCGATGGCCGCACCGATCATGCCGCCGCCCAGGGTCTGCATGAAACCCTGCACCGAGGATGCCGTGCCGGCGATATGGCCGAGCGGCTCCATCGAGATCGAGTTGAAGTTCGATCCGATCCAGCCGAACTGGAACATCGCCAGCGCAAACAGCACGATGAATGCAGGAAACGGCACCGGACCGGTCAGCGACCAGACGAGCCAGATCGCGCTGACCAGCAGGAAGCCGATCAGCGCGCCGTGCGACAGCTTGCGCATGCCGAACTTGACGACGAGACGCGAGTTGAGGAACGACGACACCGACATCATGCCGGCGATGGCCGCGAACACTGCCGGGAACCAAACACCGAGCCCGTAGAGGCCGACATAGACCTGCTGCGCCGAGTTGATGAAGCCGAACAGCGCGCCGAAGATCGTCATCGACGCCAGCGTGTACCACAGCGACATGCGCGTGGTGAGCACGGTGCGGAAGCCCCTGGCGATCGACAGCACCGACAGCGGCCGCCGGTCCTCGGGATGCATCGTCTCAGGCAGGCGGATTGCCGCCCACAGCGTGATCGCCAGCGCCGACACGGCCATGACGATGAAGATCATGTGCCATTCCGAAAACAGCATGACGACCTGCCCCATGGCGGGCGCCACAACCGGCACGATCATGAACACCATGAAGATCAACGACATGATCTCGGCCATCTGCCGCCCGCCGAAGCGGTCGCGCACCACCGACACCGCAATCACGCGCGTCGAAGCAGCGCCGATGCCCTGGACGAAGCGCAGCAAAAGCAGCGTCTCGAAGCTTGGCGCGAATGCAGCCGCGAAGGCCGCGAGCACATAGATGCCGAGGCCGAACAGCAGCGGCTTGCGCCGGCCGAACTGGTCGGAGATCGGGCCATAGGCAAGCAGCGCCAGCGCGAGGCCGGCGAAATAGGCTGTAATCACATACTGGCGGTGGTTCTCGCTCTCGACATTGAGGGCAGCGCCGATCTGCTGCAGTGCCGGCAGCATGATGTCGACGGCGAGCGCGTTGACGGCCATCAATGCGGCGGCCAGCGCGATGAATTCCCAACGCGGAATCGGGAATACGCCCTGTTGGGCGCTCGGGGAGACTTTCTGTTCCATTCGGAATCCAATTCAAACGGAAATGCGCCAGAAAGCCGGCGCATTTGCCACAAACAGGACCCCGGAACAGGCCGGAGCCGGTAATTCTTAGATCAGGCGGCGCCCTTGACGCTCACGCCCTTCTCTTCCAGGAACGACTGCAATTCGCCGGCCTGGAACATCTCGCGGATAATGTCGCAACCGCCGACGAACTCACCCTTGACGTAGAGCTGGGGGATGGTCGGCCAGTTGGAATAATCCTTGATGCCTTGGCGAAGCTCGTTCGAGGTCAGGACGTTGACGCCCTTGTAGTCGACCCCGAGGTAGTCGAGGATTTGGACGACCTGGCCGGAAAAGCCGCACTGCGGAAAGCCGGGCGTGCCCTTCATGAAAACCACGACATCCTGGCTCTTCACTTCGCTATCGATGTATTCGTTGATTCCGCTCATGGCGCACCTAAACCTCAGATCTGGCCGGCGGACCGGCAATGTTCGTTAGACTGCTAGCATCTGCCACTATGTGGTTGCAACAGTCGAGCATTCCAAGCGTCGGGTCGACCCGAAATCCGGAAATGTGACCTTTTTGCCGTGTTGCGCAGCGTTGCGGCGTCCGTCAGGTGCTGCGACGCGCCTTCGAGCGCGAGCGAACGGTGCGCTTGCGGCTGGTCTGCTTCTTGGCTGGCCTCAAAAGCTTCTCGATCTGGCGCAGCGTGGCCGAACTCGTCGACGTCGTCCGCTTGCGCCGCCGTGTGCGCTTCGAGGTGCTTGACGGCTTCTTCAGAATGTCCTTCAGCACGCCGTCGACGACGCCTTGGACCAGGTCGTTGATCAATGACATGAGCGCCAGATTCCTGTTCTGTGGTGCACCCCGGATAAAAGATCGGGCAATCGATGTCGAGAGCTTCGGGCGTCTGGCCTACTTGATCGCCCGCACGCAGATGAATCCTGGAGAGCGGCTGAGCTCGGCAAAATGCTCGGGATCGACGACCGCCATCTCGGCCAGCGGCAACGGCTCGACAAAACGGTCGAGGCGCCACCCGGCATCACTCAACCCGTTCAGTGTGTCCTGCAGTGGCCGCCGGTAGGATTCGACATATGGTCTGGGCTCGCCGAAGCCGCCCCAACGCAGGCCCCAGCGGTTGGTCGCGAAATAGTCGGCGTCGCCGCGTGCGCGCGGATCGGCCCAGTCACGCATCGGGTGGCCCATCGAGAAGACCAGCCGGCCTCCCGGCCGCGTGATGCGATGGAACTCGGCGAACACAGGCTTGAGGTCCTCGACATAGTCGAGCGCCAGCGAACACAGGATCGCGTCGGTGCTGTCAGTCGCAAGCCAATCCAGCGGCCTGGCCAAATCGCCTTCGTGGAAGGCGACGTCGAGACCGGCACAGCGCTTGCGAGCCAGTTCCAGCATTTCCGGGGTAATGTCGAAACCGCGAACCCGGGCGCCGCCGCGCGCCAGCTTTTCAGAACAGATGCCCGAGCCGCAGCCGGCATCGACCACGTCGAGCCCGGCGATGTCGCCGAGCAGGGCCAGCGAAGCCGGCCGTTCGTAGAGCGCATTGTGGGGCTTGGTCGGTGCCGCCGCGTCATAGCGGTCAGCAAAGGTAGAGTAGGCGCGGCGCCCTATCTGATCGTCATCCGGGCGCCGCGTCATGGGAGTGCAGACCTTATTCGGGAATGCTGGTCTGCAGGGCGAGTGCATGCAGCACGCCGCCCATGTTGCCCTTCAGCGCGTCGTAGACCATCTGGTGCTGCTGCACGCGGGTCTTGCCGCGGAAGCTTTCCGAGACGACCTCGGCGGCGTAGTGGTCGCCATCGCCGGCGAGATCGCGGATGGTCACCCGGGCATCCGGAATGCCGTCCTTGATCATCCGTTCGATGTCGTGTGCGTCCATTGCCATGTTGTCGTTCCCGCTCAGTTGTCCATGAAGCGAGGGAACCAGGATTCGTGAGCCGAGGTCAACTCGTCGATCACCACGGCCCGTGCCTCGCCCAGCTTCAGTTCCTTGCCGCCGGTCGTTCCGATCCACGGGGCGTGGATGCCGAGCGCCTTGGCTTCGTTCCACAATTCCTGCATCTCAGCCGACTTGGGGTCAAGCTTGACGGTGACCAGGTAGCGACCCTGGTCCTCGCCGAAGAACACCGGGATCGGGTTGGTGCCGCTGAGGCCCGGAACCGTCGCACCGATGCCCGAGGCCATCGCCATTTCGGCGAGAGCGACGGCGAGACCGCCATCCGACAGATCGTGCACGGCGGTGGCCGTGCCGCTGCGGATCAGCTTGCGCACGAAGTCGCCGACCTTCTTCTCGTGCTCGAGGTCGACCGCCGGGGGCGGGCCGTCGGTGCGGCCATGCACGTCGCGCATGTAGATCGACTGGGCGAGGTGGCTGCCCCACTGGGCCGGGCCGCCGACCAGCAGGATCACTTCGCCCTCCTTGGCAAAGCAGGCCTTGGCCATCTTCGACCAGTCGTCGATCAGGCCGACGCCGCCGATCGTCGGCGTGGGCAGGATGCCCTGTCCGTTGGTCTCGTTGTAGAGCGAGACGTTGCCCGACACGATCGGGAAGCCGAGCGCGCGGCAGGCATCGCCGATGCCGGTCACGGCGCGCACGAACTGGCCCATGATCTCGGGCCGCTCTGGGTTGCCGAAGTTGAGGTTGTCGGTCGCGGCTAGGGGCAGGGCACCGGTGGCGGTCAGGTTGCGCCAGCATTCGGCCACCGCCTGCTTGCCGCCCTCATAGGGGTCGGCCTCGCAATAACGCGGCGTCACGTCGGACGAAAACGCCAGCGCCTTGGTGGCGTGACCCTCGACGCGGACGACGCCGGCATCGCCACCGGGGCGCTGCAGCGTGTTGCCCTGGATCATCGTGTCGTACTGTTCGTAAACCCAGCGGCGCGACGAAAGATCTGGACCACCGAGCATCTTGAGCAGCGCGTTGGCGACATCGGCCTGCGGCACGTCGTCTGCAGCCAGCGCCGCGCGCTTGGCCGGCTCGACCCACGGACGATCGTACTCAGGTGCCTCGTCGCCGAGTTCCTTGATCGGCAGGTTGGCAACTTCGACACCCTGATGGATGACGCGGAAGCGCAGGTCGTCGGTGGTCTTGCCGACGATGGCGAAGTCGAGGCCCCACTTGACGAAGATCGCCTCGGCTTCTTCTTCCTTTTCGGGGCGCAGCACCATGAGCATGCGCTCCTGGCTCTCCGACAGCATCATCTCGTAGGCGCTCATGCGCTCTTCGCGCACCGGCACCTTGTCGAGATCGAGCTCGATGCCGAGGTCGCCCTTGGCGCCCATTTCGACAGCCGAGCAGGTCAGGCCGGCGGCGCCCATGTCCTGGATCGCGATGACCGCGCCCGAGGCCATCAGCTCGAGGCAGGCTTCGAGCAGGCATTTTTCGGTGAACGGATCGCCGACCTGCACGGTCGGGCGCTTCTCGTCGATCTTGTCGTCGAATTCTGCCGAGGCCATGGTCGCGCCGCCGACACCGTCACGACCGGTCTTGGCGCCGAGATAGACGACCGGCAGGCCGACGCCCTTGGCCTGCGACAGGAAGATGCCGTCGGTCTTGGCGAGGCCGGCGGCAAAGGCGTTGACCAGGATGTTGCCGTTGTAGCGGGCATCGAAATTGACTTCGCCGCCGACGGTCGGCACGCCGAAGGCGTTGCCATAGCCGCCGACGCCCGCAACCACGCCCGACACCAGATGGCGGGTCTTGGGGTGGTCAGGCGCACCGAAACGCAGCGCGTTCATCGAGGCAACCGGGCGCGCGCCCATGGTGAAGACGTCGCGCAGGATGCCGCCGACGCCGGTCGCCGCACCCTGGTAGGGCTCGATATAGGAGGGGTGGTTGTGGCTCTCCATCTTGAAGACCACGCAGTCACCATCGCCGATATCGACAACGCCGGCGTTTTCGCCGGGGCCCTGGATGACGACGTCACCCTTGGTCGGCAGCGTGCGCAGCCA
Organism: Aminobacter sp. LjRoot7; assembly: GCF_964252895.1. Taxonomy (NCBI): domain Bacteria; kingdom Pseudomonadati; phylum Pseudomonadota; class Alphaproteobacteria; order Hyphomicrobiales; family Phyllobacteriaceae; genus Aminobacter; species Aminobacter sp. LjRoot7. The sequence continues at coordinate 234,386 of NZ_CAXUPX020000004.1, read as the reverse complement.
CTTCTTCGACGACTTGTAGGAGCAGTGCTCGTTCCACATCGCCGAGAAGATGCCGAGTTCGGTAAAGGTCGGCTCGCGCCCGACAAGGTCGAGGATGCGTTGGTATTCGTCCGGCTTGAGCCCGTGCGCGGCGATGAGTTCGCCGGTGATCTTCACGTCATTCTGAATGGTCATCGTAGATCGCAGAATCCGTTGGGGGAGGCGTTGGTGGCTCCATAGCGCATGATTGCGCCGGGATATACCGCCAATGGCCAGAAAGTCACCCTTTATGGCACGGAAACGGCCATCTGCCTGAGATCTGCCGGCTTTCAGCCGAAGCTGTCGTAGCCAGCGTCACCCTCGTCGAGCAGGCGGCGCAGCTTGATCAGCCCGCCTTCCACCTCGGCGCGTGAGCGCGGCGCCGAAATGCCGATCCGGACGCGGTGGAAAACCTGGTCGGAGCGCCCGGCCTTGAACTCGTCCTCGTCGTCGACCAGCACGCCTTGGCCATAAGCGGCATTCTTGAATGTCCCGGAATTCCAGGGCTCCGGCAGGGCAAGCCAGACGAAGGGGATGTTGGCGGCGATGTTGAAGTCGCTTCCAGCGAGCGTCCTGCGCACGATGTCGAGACGCGCATTGATCTCGGCGATCGAGCGGGCGCGAATGGCCGCGGCCTCGCCCGACAGCACCAGTTGCGCGCACAGTTCCGCCAGCAGGAACGGCATGCCGCCGGTGACCATCTTGTGGGCGACGCGGATGCTGTGCCGGAAATGCGCCGGGCATGACAGCCAGCCGCCGCGTACGCCTGCGGCGACTGATTTCGACAGGCCGCCGACCACGAAGACCCGCTCCGGTGCGAATTCCGCCAAGAGCGGGGTACGGTCGTCGGTCAAAGCGCCATACAGGTCGTCCTCGATCAGCAGGACATTGTACCTGCGCGCGACTTCGGCGATTGCGGCGCGCCGCTCGGCCGGCATGGTCGCGCCGGTCGGGTTCTGCCAGGTCGGCATCAGGAAGGCGACCTTCGGATGCTTCTGTGCGCAGACGGCTTCGAAATCGACGGGGTCGATGCCGTGGGCGTCCGACCGGACAAGCGCCATGCGCCGCCCGATCAGTCCGGAGCTGCGTGCCACCTGCGTATAGGTCAGGTGCTCGAACACGATGAAGTCGCCCGGCTGCGTTACCGCCGCGATGATCGAGACGATCGCCGCATGTGCGCCGAGCGTCGGCACGATCGTGTCGGGTGAGGGGGCAAAGCCATTGCGCGACAGCCAGGCGCTGCCGGCCCTGAACCAGTGCTCGGGGAAGTTCCGGGCGTAACTCGCAACGTCGTCGGGATAATCGCGGCAGATCGCCGAGGTGATTGTCTCGATTGCGCTGTTCTGTCCGACATTGGGCGCGGCCGTGCTGTCGAAGTGCAGCTTGCCCGCAGGCGCCTCGACCGACCGCGATCCCTCGTGGGGCAGGGGAGCTGGCTCGATGATGGACGGCACAACGCCGTTGCGTTCCAGCACATAGGTGCCACGACCGACCTCGCCACTCACCAGTCCGCGTTCGCGCAGCAGCGCGTAGGCACGGCCGACCGTGCCGATGGTGACGCCGATGTCGTAGGCCAGGTCACGCTGCGGCGGCAGCTTGGCGCCGGAGGCGAGTACGCCGTTGTCGATGTCGTTTTCGATGCGCTCGGCCAGCCTGAGATAGAGCGGGCCTGAGCCGGAAGAGAGGTCGGGAAGCCAAATTGTCATGGTGACAATTCCTAAATTGCTATCGTTTGTGAGTCAATTCATAGCATTGATTGTCACCAATAGACACAATGCGGATAATTGATATGAGTACAATCGATGCAATTGGCGGAGTTGCCACGGCTGCATCTCCGCACAGGAAGCATGGCGGTCTTCGCGGCTTCGTGGGCTGGCTGGCGTTTTGCATGGAGCGTCGGCGCACCAGGCTGGCGCTGCTGGAGCTGACGGACGACCAACTCGCCGATATCGGAATTTCGCGCTGCGACGCTTATCGCGAAGGGCTTCGCCCCTTCTACGATTGACCACTCCCATGGTCGCGAGCCGTCACGACCCACTGACGGTTCGGTTTAGGTGGAGGCGCGCCCCTGGTGCCTCCACCTCTTTTGCCAAGAGGCGGACCAACGGCGAGTTGTCAGCCTGGGACGCTTAGGCGGCCGAGCCGCAAGACGCGTCACCGCTGCGCCAGCGATTGATGTCAGCAGAGATGCGGCCGCCGAGCGCTTCGCTCATCAGCGGGCCGAACACCTGGACCTGGCTCGAATTGCCTTGAGCCTGCACGACCAGCAGCGGCCGCGCGCCATACTGCTTGGCGGGAACGAGCAGGAACCGCGGCGTGCCGCCGAAATTGTTCAGCTCATTGGCCATCTGGTACTTCTTGAAGGCCGGATCCTTGCTGGCGAACCAGCATTTGTGCGCGGCGATCGCCACCTGTTCCATGGAACGCAGCGAGGCGCTCTTGCTGGACGTCGACGGTGGCGGTGTCTTCGGGCCGGAATTGCAGGCGGCGAGGCCGATAACCGCGGCCGTTGCCGCCAGAATCCGCAGAGACTTCATGCGCCGATGTCCGCCTTTTTCAGATGGTGATGGGAGGAGGTTGGCTCAGGCTGCCTTGGGCAGCCCGAGAGCGCTCTCGAACAGCGCGCGGCCGTCATTGCCGCCATGCGCTGCCTCGATCAGGTTTTCCGGATGCGGCATCAGGCCAAGCACATTGCCCTTGTCATTGATGATGCCGGCAATGTCGTTGATCGAGCCGTTCGGGTTGGTGCCTTCGGCATAGCGGACCACAACCTGGCCCTCGCCCTCGACGCGCGCCAGTGTCTCGGGATCGGCAAAATAGTTGCCGTCATGATGCGCCACCGGGCAGCGGATGATCTGGCCGGCCGCGTAGTTGCGGGTGAACGCGGTGTTGGCGTTGGTGATCTCGAGCTTCACTTCGCGGCAGACGAACTTCAGCGAGGCGTTGCGCATCAGGGCGCCGGGCAGCAGGCCCGCCTCGACAAGGATCTGGAAGCCGTTGCAGACACCGACGACCTGGACGCCCTTGGCGGCCTTCTCGGCCACCGCGCGCATCACCGGCATGCGGGCAGCGATCGCGCCGCAGCGCAGGTAGTCACCGAAGGAGAAGCCGCCGGGAATGGCGATCAGGTCGACATCGGGGATTTCCGTGTCGGTCTGCCAGACGGTGACGGGCGCGGTGCCCGAAATCTTGGTCAGCGCCGCGATCATGTCGCGGTCGCGGTTCAGGCCGGGGAGGAGAACGACTGCTGATTTCACGTCAGGCAATCTCCACTGCGTAATTCTCAATCACCGTGTTCGCCAGAAGTTTCTCGCACATGGCGTTGAGGTCGGCTTCCGCCTTGGCCTTGTCGGCGCCTTCGATTTCGACGTCGAAGACCTTGCCCTGGCGCACCGAGCCGACGCCGCCGAAGCCGAGGCCGTCGAGCGCATGTTCGATTGCCTTGCCTTGGGGGTCGAGCACGCCGTTCTTGAGGGTGACGGTGACGCGGGCCTTGATCACGGGCATTTCACTCCGGAGCAGAATTGGAAAACAGTCGGGCGCGAAGTTACTCGCGCCCGTGCTTGGATTTGTCAGTGCTTGACGAGGACCGGTCCGGTCGGACGGGGTGTCTCGTTCTCGTTCATGATGCCGAGGCGGCGCGCCACTTCCTGGTAAGCCTCGACAAGTCCGCCCATGTCGCGGCGGAAACGGTCCTTGTCGAGCTTGTCCTGGGTGGCGACATCCCACAGGCGGCAGCTGTCCGGCGAGATCTCGTCGGCAACCACGATGCGCATCATATCGCCTTCGAACAGGCGGCCGCATTCGATCTTGAAATCGACGAGCTGGATGCCGACGCCCATGAACAGGCCGGACAGGAAGTCGTTGACGCGGATGGCCAGCGCCATAATGTCGTCGATTTCCTGCGGGCTTGCCCAGCCGAAGGCTGTGACATGTTCTTCCGAGACCATCGGGTCGTCGAGCGCGTCAGCCTTGTAGTAGAATTCGATGATCGAGCGCGGCAGCACGGTGCCTTCTTCGATGCCCAGGCGCTTGGCCAGCGAGCCGGCGGCGACGTTGCGGACCACGACCTCGAGCGGGATGATCTCGACTTCCTTGATCAGCTGCTCGCGCATGTTGAGCCGGCGGATGAAGTGGGTCGGAATGCCCATGCGGTTCAGATGGTTGAAGATGTGCTCGGAAATGCGGTTGTTGAGCACGCCCTTGCCGTCGACGACCTCATGCTTCTTCTTGTTGAAGGCGGTGGCGTCGTCCTTGAAAAACTGGATCAGGGTGCCCGGCTCGGGGCCTTCATAAAGGATCTTGGCCTTGCCTTCGTAGATGCGGCGGCGATTCTTCATTTGAATGATTCTCTGGTTGGAAGGGTGGACGGCAAGTTACCGGTCCCTTTCTCACGCCGCAAAGCCGCGGCGGCTGTGGGTTTCAAGGCCGGTCTCTATCTTAATCGGGCCAATTGCTCAATCATCATTTCCCGCCAATCAACGCCTTTTGCTGCGGAAATGCCGCACCGCACACGCAAATGGTGCAAAAGAGAGATATTGACCGGGCGGCGGGCTTTTGGTTTGAGGAAGTCGATATCATATGCACCGGAAGTCGAATCGATTTCCCACTCCCTGGAGGATTGCCATGAGCAACATGAAGGACCGCGAAGAAGGTTTTGAGCGCAAGTTCGTCTTCGACGAAGAGCTGCGCTTCAAGGCAAATGCGCGGCGCAACAAGGCGCTTGGCCTCTGGGCTGCCGAAAAGCTCGGCAAGTCGGGTGCCGACGCCGATGCTTATGCCAAGGAAGTCGTGGTTTCCGACATCGAGGAAGCCGGCGATCATGACGTTTTCCGCAAGATCCGCGCCGATTTCGATGCCGCCGGCGTCGACCAGTCCGACCATCAGATCCGCCGCACCATGGACGAGCTGATGGCGCAGGCGATCGACCAGATCAAGAACACCTGATCCAGCCCCGCTGCTGGATGCCGGGCAGCTGCTTCAGCTGCGCTGGACCAACGAACCGCCCGCATTCCGGGCGGTTTTTGTTTGCGCCGACGCCAGCTTCCGGTTGAAATGGCTACGACCCCAGGGAGAGAAAAATGTCGCTTGCCGAGAGACTGCACGCCAACGAGACCATCATCACCGCCTGGTCTGGCGTGCCGGACGCGCTGACGGTCGAAATCCTTGCCGGACAGGGCTTTGATGCCGTCACCCTCGACATGCAGCATGGCGGCCACAACGAAGACAGCGTGCTGCGCTCGATCGCCCCCGTCCTGCGGGCTGGCAAGCACTCGCTGGTGCGTGTCCCGGTCGGCAGGTTCGACATGGCGAGCCGCGCCCTCGACTTTGGCGCCGAGGCAGTCATCGCGCCGATGGTCAATTCGGTCGAGGATGCCAGGCGCTTCGCCGCCGCCATGAAGTATCCTCCGCTCGGCGAGCGCTCCTGGGGCCCGACCTTCGCGGCACCGCGCCATGGCAGCAAGGATTCGGTCAAGTGGCTGAAGGAGAGCAACGCGCGCACCGTCTCGTTCGCCATGGTCGAGACGCATGCGGCGGTTGCCGTGCTCGACGGCATCCTGGAAACGCCTGGAATCGACGGCATCTTCCTCGGGCCAGGCGATTTCTCCATTGCCTGGACGAAGGGCGACACGATCAACTCGACGCTCGAGGACATGATGGAGACTGTCGCCGATGTCGGCAGGCGGACCCGTGATGCCGGCAAGCATGCCGGCATCTACGTCACTGATCCCAGGATCGCTGGGCGTTTCGTCGAGATGGGCTACCAGTTGCTGGCGACGGGCTCCGAGCACCAGCTGATATCAAGCGGCGCTGCTAGCCTGCTTGCCGATCTCAAGAAGTCGCTCGGCTAAAGCGCCGAGCGTCACCTTGGTTGGCGAACGACGCTCGCCGTCTTGAGGCTCTTAGCCTTCCAGCCGTGACAGGAACTGCGCGAACACCATCGATCCCTCAGGCCACGGTCCGTGGCCTGAATCGGCATTGATGTGGCCTGAATCGCCGGCATCGATGAACAGCGAGCCCCAGGCCGCCGCGATGTCCTCGGCGACGTCGAGTGCGCAATAGGGGTCGTTACGGCTGGCGACGACCACCGACGGAAACGGCAGCGGATCGCGCGGGTAGGGGCCGAAGGTCATCAGGTGCTTCGGCTTGATCGCCGGGTTGGACACGTCAGGCGGCGCCACGAAGAAGCCGCCCGCGACGAATTTCGTGAAGCTTGGAATGGCGTGGATCACGGTCGGAATGCCGAGCGAGTGGGCAACCAGCACCACCGGGCGTTCGGCCGCGTTCACCGCGTTGACAACCTTGGTCGTCCAGTCCTCGCGGACCGGCTTCGACCACTCGTCCTGCTCGACGCGGCGCGCGGTCGACAGCTTTTCCTCCCAGCGGCTCTGCCAATGGGCGGGCCCCGAATTGGTGTATCCGGGCACGATGATGATATCGGCGTCTTTTACCTTCATGTCGCGGATGTAGCGATCCGATCTTGCCGGTGCAAGACGGCTAGCGCAACCGAACATCGCCGGCGATCCGCCCGATTTTCCAATTGATATCGAAACGTTGAACGACGTGTTCGGTCTTTGCTGACTTGTGTGAACGATGCGCTCGGCCGATCTATGGCTGGAGAAAAACAGCCGTGTTGGCCGGAGAGTGGATTTTGGAACTGACACGACGCAAACTGGTTGGCAGCGCGGCACTCCTCGCATTGGGTGCGGGAGTGCGGGCCGGCCACACGGAGCCCAGGATGAGCAACATTCCCTTTGCCGCGACGACCCCGATCAGCGTTTCCCGCGTCGGCCTCAAGGCCCGCGATGCGAATGCGCTGGCCGGTTTCTACCGCGACGTCGTCGGCCTGCAGGAGCTCAAGCGCGACGGCGAGACGATCACGCTCGGCGCGGGCAGCCGCGCTCTTCTCGAAATCGAGGCCGACCAGGCGGCGAAGCCCGACGATCCGCGCAGCGCCGGCCTGTTCCACACCGCTTTCCTGCTGCCCAGCCGCGCCGATCTCGGCCGCTGGATCAAGCACGCCATCGACAAGCGCATCCCCGTCGACGGCGCTTCCGACCATCTGGTCAGCGAGGCGCTCTACCTGACCGACCCGGAAGGCAACGGCATCGAGATCTATTCCGACCGCTCGCATGACGGCTGGAAGTGGAACGGCTCGCAGGTCGCCATGGCGACCAACCAGCTGGACATCGGCTCGATCGTTGCAGAAGTGCCCGAGGGCGACGCCGGCTGGCAGGGCGCGCCCGAAAACAGCATCGTCGGCCATGTCCACCTGCGCGTCGGCGACCCCGCTGCGGCGGCCCAGTGGTGGCACAGCCAGTTCGGCTTCGACACCGTGGCCGAATATGGCAACAGCGCTGTCTTCCTGTCCTCGGGCGGCTATCACCACCATATCGGCGCCAATTCCTGGCAGAGCCCGGGTGCCGGCAAGCGCGACGCGTCGCTGACCGGTCTCGCCTGGGTCGAAATGCGCTCGGCTGAAGCCAAGGCTGCTGCGACCTACGAAGACCCGTGGGGCACCGTCATCCGCGCGGTGCCCGGCCAGCCGGGCTGAGCATCCTGACATCATCTGGCCAAGACCTGTGCTAACCCAATGGCCGAACCTGCCAAGCTGGCGGTTCGGCCATTGAACATGCAGGACCTGGACAAACATGCTGAAAGTCGTAGCTCAGGATTTCATCAAGCCTGAGTTCATCGAGATCGTGCGACCGCTCTATGCCGAGCTCGTCGAAAAGACCAAGCTTGAGCCGCTCTGCATCGCCTATGATCTGTTCGTCGATCAGAAGGATCCCGGCCACTTCGTCTTCATCGAGCAATGGCCCGATCGTGCGGCGCTCGACATCCACTGCGCGTCCGAGCATTTCAGGCGGCTGGTGCCGCTGATCAACAAGCACCAGCGTCAGGATCCCACCTTCATCCTGATGGACGCCTTCGCGGCATAAGGGCAGGGTGTGCTTCGGCCTGCGTGCCTCAGGCCCGCTTTCCCGCATAGCCGGTCAGCAGGCCATGGCTCCAGCTGGCGAAGCCAGACGCCTCGGCGCGCTGCGCCGCCTCGCTCCAGTCGTAGGCGACGACATGGTGGACAAAGGTCCACTCGCCCTTCTCCAGGGTGGCGATGGCAAAGCGCGCGTGCGGGCTGCCGGTCACCGTCAGCCCGGGGAACGCCTGCACGCCAACGCTTCCGGGGTTGAGAATTGTCTGGCCGGATATCAGGACGACACGCGGCGTGTGCGTATGGCCGCACAAGATCAGCTTGGCGTCGGTCTTGCCCAGCTTCTGGGCAATCTGTGCTTCATTGGATGGAAAGAAGTGGTCGCCGCCGTCTTCCTCAAGCAGGAAAACCTCGTCATCCGCGGGGCTGCCATGGCAAAGCAGGATTTCGGGCGGCAGGCGCAAGGTTGTCGGCAGCGTCGAAACCCACTGAAGTGACGCCGTGGACAGGCATTGGTGGGTGAAGCCATCGACCTTTTCCAGATCGGGCACCGACGTATCAGTCAGCGCCCGGTCGTGGTTGCCGCGTACCGTCGGCCAGTTCTCCGCAATCAGGTATTGCGCGGTTTCCTCGGGCCACAGCGGGCCGGAGAGACAGTCCCCCAGATTGACCGTCAGGTCGGGGGAACTGTCCTTGATACGCGCATGGACGGCTTCCAGCGCGCGGATGTTTCCGTGGATGTCAGAGACGACAGCCAGGCGCATGCAGATCCTTATCCAAAAACGCGGCTGAAGATCGTGTCGACGTGCTTGGTATGATAGCCGAGATCGAACTTTTCACGGATTTCCGCTTCCGGCAAGGCGGCGGTCACTTCCCTGTCGGCCAGAAGTTCTTCTAGGAAATCCTTGCCTTCTTCCCACACCTTCATGGCATTGCGCTGCACCAGACGGTAGGCGTCCTCGCGGGAAACGCCGGCCTGCGTGAGGGCCAGCAGCACGCGCTGCGAGTGCACCAGGCCGCGGAACTTGTTCATGTTCTTCAGCATGTTGTCGGGATAGACGACGAGCTTGTCGATGACGTTGGTCAGGCGTGCCAGCGCGAAGTCGAGGGTGACGGTGGCATCCGGACCGATCATGCGCTCGACCGACGAGTGGGAGATGTCGCGCTCATGCCACAGCGCCACGTTCTCCATCGCCGGCGCCGCATAGGAGCGGACCATGCGGGCGAGGCCGGTCAGGTTCTCGGTCAGCACGGGGTTGCGCTTGTGCGGCATTGCCGACGAGCCCTTCTGGCCCGGCGAGAAATACTCTTCCGCTTCCAGCACCTCGGTGCGCTGGAGGTGGCGGATTTCGGTGGCCACGCGTTCGATCGAAGACGCAATCACGCCGAGCGTCGCAAAGAACATGGCGTGGCGGTCGCGCGGGATCACCTGCGTCGACACCGGCTCGGGCTTCAGGCCGAGCTTGGCTGCGACATGCTCCTCGACGCGCGGGTCGATGTTGGCGAAGGTGCCGACCGCGCCCGAGATGGCGCAGGTGGCGATGTCCTCGCGGGCATGCACCAGGCGCTCGCGGCAGCGGGTGAATTCGGCGAAGGCCAGCGCCAGCTTGACGCCGAAGGTCGTCGGCTCGGCATGGATGCCATGGCTGCGGCCGATGGTGACGGTGTCCTTGTGCTCGAAGGCGCGGCGCTTGAGCGCGGCCAACAGCGCGTCGATGTCGGCGAGCAGGATGTCGGTGGCGCGCACCAGCTGCACCGAAAGGCAGGTGTCGAGCACGTCGGACGAGGTCATGCCCTGGTGGATGAAGCGCGAATCCGGGCCGACGAACTCGGCGAGATGCGTCAGGAAGGCGATCACGTCATGCTTGGTGACGCGTTCGATCTCGTCGATGCTCTCGACGTCGAACTGGGCGGCACCACCCTTTTCCCAGATCGTCTTGGCCGCTTCCTTGGGGATGACGCCGATTTCGGCCAGTGCGTCACAGGCATGGGCCTCGATCTCGAACCAGATCCGGAACCGGGTTTCGGGAGACCAGATGGCGACCATCTCGGGCCGGGAGTAGCGAGGGATCATGGCGGGGCTCGTCCAGCTGTGGTTTCGTTGCGGCTCCCCTAACAGAGGTAGGCGCAATGCTCAACGCGAACGGCTGGCAAACCACGCTGCTGCGGCGAAAAGGGCGACGAAACCGCCGGGAAAATAGAGCCGCAGGCCCAGAACCGCGAATTGGTACAGCGCGACGAGCCCGGTGAAGACGAACTGGAACGCCCAGGTGATGGTGAAGGGCGCGGCATGCCATTCGGCATAATAGGCCCGGTACTGCAGCGCATAGAACAGGGCGGTCAGGCCGATCGTCACCACGCCGAGCGATATGAACGCCGCTGCGAATGCGGTCTCGCGGCCGCGGTGGCAAGACAGCAGGCGTGCCAGCGTCCAGCCGATGGGGAACGCGACAGCGCCGCCGAGCGCGAACAGCATCACCACCGCGCGGACGCGCACTGGTGTTTCCCAATGATCGAGCAGGAGCGTCAGGAACGCGCTGGCGCCCATCGCAAAGCCCCATACGGCGGCGCCAAGAATGGCAAGCCGCAGCGACGGCAGCGCCTGGCCCAGCTTGCGGCGTATGCGCATCGGTTCTCTACTCTTGGAACGGGCCGAGCCCGCGACGATCGTATCGCTCACATCTGCCCCGTCACGGCGATCCAGCGGTGATCCGGCCCCTCGAAACCATGGCGGATGACGGTGACCAGCACGGCATAGGCAGGCGTTCCGCCATCGCCGAAGAAGATCTGCACGCCGCCGATGCGGTAGCCGGTCGGGCAGCCGCGGCTCTGCGGCACATCCTTGTCTTCCTGCAGCACGTCGGTCTTGCCGCCTTCGCCGACGCGAACCAGCTTGAAGCCTTTGACCGGGCCGATGCCGGCACAGCGCTCGATCTCGCCGAAGGAAATCTCCTCGAGCTTGAACTCCAGCTGCGGGTCGATCGGCGGGAACACCGGGCGTGGATTGACCGTCATGCTGAACGGATCGGCACTTGTCTCGGTCACCGCGTTGAAGCCGGCAAGGCGGCCGCGATTGGCGGTGAGCTCATCTTCCTTGACGACCTTGTCGCCACGCTTGCGCGCTTCCGCGCGCGCCGCGTCGAGGCCGACGCTCTCGTCTTCCATCTGCACGCGCACCGGCGTGCCGGGCAGGAACTTGTCCGACGAAGTGTCGATGTAGAAGCGGTTGGCATAAGCAAAGCCCGAACCGTCCTGGATGCCGTATTCCTCGAAGGCAAACACCTTGCCGTCGGCGCTGAAGCCGAGCACGTTGAGTTCGGCGGCGTCGCCCGCCGGGGCCACCTGCACGGCGGTGCACAGCGACATGGCTGCGAGGCAAAGAAGCTTCATCACTTTCATGGCAGTGGCCCCTCTCTGCAGTTGAATCGGTTTTTCAAACGAAGGCGCTAACATACAGACATCAAAGGGTTTTGGCTCAGCCTTTGCGCGCCGTCCACACCTGCATGATGTCGCCGGGCGTAGCTGTCGCCGCATGCACGCCCCGTGCAATCGCGCGTGCCATTGTCGAGGCGGCAGCGGCAAAGAAGTCGATGACCTCGGCCTGCCCGATCTCGATTCCACTTGCGCCAGTGGCGAGTGCGAACACCAGGTCGCCGTCGAAAGGCGTGTGCACCGGCCAGATGGCGCGGGTGAAACCGTCATGCGCCGAGATCGCCAGCCGCTTGGCGGCAGCCTTGCTCAGCACCGCGTCGGTGGCGATGACGGCAATGGTGGTGTTGGCGGCCGCGCTATTGTCTTCCTCGTATTTCTTGAACACGCGCGAAGCGTCGGCGGGCAGCGGTGATGGGAAACCCAGCCCGCCGAACTCGCCGTCCAGCTCGAACGGTCCTGCCCAGAAGTGCCTGGAGCGGCCGACGGTCACCGACCCCGTGGCGTTGACCGCAACGAGCGCGCCAACGGTCACGCCATTGGGCAAGACAGTCGAGGCCGAGCCGAGCCCGCCCTTGAGGCCGGCGGTCAGCGCGCCGGTGCCGGCACCCGCCGTGCCCAGCGCGAATTCGCGCGCCGCGGCCTGCACGGCGTCATAGCCGAGCTCGCGGTAGGGCGGATAGCGGCCCCAGTCCTTGTCGCCGCCATTCAGCATGTCGAACAGGATCGCCGCCGGTACGATCGGGATGACCTTGTCGCGCATGGCGAAGCCCACGCCCTTTTCGCGTAGCGCCGCCTGGACGCCCGACGCGGCATCGAGGCCAAAGGCCGAGCCGCCCGCGAGTGCGACCGCATTGATCGTCTCGACGGTGTTGTGCGCTTCGAGCAGGTCGGTCTCGCGCGTTCCCGGCGCACCACCCAGCACCTGGCATGCAGCGGTGGCGGGCGTGTCGCAGACCACCACCGTCACGCCCGATTTCAACTTTGCATCGCCGGCGTTGCCGACGCGCAGACCGGCGACGTCGGTGATCAGGTTCAGCGGTCCGGCTTTTAGGGGTGCTGGCGGCATTACTGAGTCTCTGCAGGCAGGTAGTTGGTTCCGTCGAAACGAAACAGCCGAAACGGGCTTTCCGCGAGGTCGCCTTTGGCGTCGAAACGGATTTTGCCGATGGCGCTGTCGAAGTCCTGGCCCGCCAGCACGTCCACGACAGGCTTTCCGCTCGATGCGGCAAGCCGCGCCGCAGCACCGGCAACCTCCACCGCGGCGTAGCCGGGCAAGGTATAGCCGTCGGTCAAAGTCTTTGCCGCTTCGAACGCCGCGCGCACTTCAGGCTTGGCGACATCGGACCATTCAGGTGTCGCGATCATCAGCGTGCCCGTGGCAGGCGGCACCGCGCGGTCGGCGACGCGCAGCGTCTCGCCGCCGGCAAAAATGATGTCGACGCCGAGCGAAGCGGCGTCGCGGCCCATCACGGCGATGTCTTCGCCATCACCGCCGACGAACACATGCGTGGCGCCGGCCTTGCGCAGCCGGCCGATGAGCGCGACCTGGTTGTCGAGCTGCGGCCTGTAGGTGTCGAAGAACACCGGCTTCAGGCCGGCCTGTTCGGCGCTGGCGCGAAAACTCTCGGCCAGTTCGCGGCCATAGATCGTACCGTCGTCGACGATGGCAAACAGCTCGTCGTTCCAGAGCCGCGTCAGGATCGTTGCCGCGGCGTTGCGCTCGCCGTCGCCGCGCGGCCCCAGGCGAAACACCAGCCAGCCGGTCTTGTCGTGCAACTCGGTCAGGCTGTCGGTGCGCACGCCGACCGTGATGACAGGGATGCCGGCGGCCTTGAGCACGGGCAGGGCGGCCTCGGCCGCCTCGGTGCAGAGAAAGCCTGTGGCAACCGCAACCTTGGCGTCGACAAAACCCTTTGCCGCCTTGGCGCCGCCTTCGGCCGTGCAGCCGTCGTCGGTTACCACCAGCGAGGCATCGTTGCGCGTGGCAGCGAGCTCAGCGCCTGATTTGACTTGCTCGCCAAGGATCGCCGACGGGCCCGACAATGGTGCTGCCAGCCCGACCTTCACCGGTTCGGCATGGGCGGCAAGCGCCGCAAGCGAGGCGGCAAGCAGGGTGGTGATGGCCGTTGCGGCTCGCATTCGCTCCGAAAAATCCTCTCTACGGCCAAGTTTAGGCGGTTTACCTGACCTACTGCCTGGCCCGGCCGAGTGCAACGTGCTTGTGCCATCTCAGCTTGTGACCCGGACAACGCGGCCATATATAGCGGGTATGTCTCGTTGCAGGAAAATCCGGTGTTGAAGAAGTTTGAAGTCGGGCCGCAGGCCTACCGGGACGCGATGAGCCATTTTGCCGGCGCGGTGCATCTGGTGACCACCGACGGTCCGGCGGGAAAACGTGGTGCCACCGTCATCGCCGCCTGCTCGGTTTCAGACAATCCGCCGATGGTGCTTGTCTGCGTCAACCGCGAGAACCCAAACAACGACCTGTTCGTCAAGAACGGCAACTTCGCCCTCAACACACTCGCCGCCAGGCACGAGCCTCTGGCCGTCGCCTTCTCCGGCGTCACCGGCCTCGCGCCCGAACAGCGCTTTGCTCTTGGCGAGTGGGAGGTGCTGGCATCAGGTGCGCCGGCCCTCATCGGCGCCGTTGCCGTGTTCGACTGCGAGCTTGTCGACGCCAAGGAACTGGCCACCCATCGTGTCATGTTTGGCAAGGTGACAGGCCTGCGCATCGGCGATAACCTTCGCCCGCTGATCTATCACGGCCGCAGCTACCACGTGCTGTAGGCCGCTTCTCCGGAAACGCCATGACCGACACGCCTCGTCCAGCTCCACAGACCATCGACGAGACGCTGAAGATGCTCGCCGGCGCGGATTACGTCGCCGACCGGGCGCTGGCAACGGTGCTGTTTTTGTCCCTGCGCATGAACCGGCCGTTGTTCCTCGAAGGCGAGGCCGGCGTCGGCAAGACCGAGATCGCCAAGGTTCTGGCCAGTGCGCTCGGGCGTCGCCTGATCCGGCTGCAATGCTACGAAGGCCTCGACGTTTCCTCCGCCGTCTACGAGTGGAACTATGCGGCGCAGATGATCGAAATCCGCATGGAGGAGGCCGTCGGCAAGGTCGACCGCTCCGACATGGAAAAGAACGTCTTCTCCGAAAAATACCTGATCCGCCGTCCGGTGCTGGACGCCTTGACCGGCAAGGCAGGCGCGGCACCCGTCTTCCTCATCGACGAACTCGACCGCACCGACGAGGCCTTCGAGGCCTTTTTGCTCGAAATCCTCTCCGACTATCAGGTCACCGTTCCAGAACTCGGCACGATCAGGGCGGAAGAACCGCCGATCGTCATCATCACCACCAACCGCACCCGCGAGATCCACGACGCGCTGAAGCGCCGCTGCCTCTATCACTGGGTCGACTATCCCAATGCCGAGCGCGAGCTCGAAATCGTCAGCCGTAAAGTGCCGCAGGCCAACAGGCGGCTATCCTCGGAGGTCGTCCGCTTCATCCAGAAACTGCGCGAGATCGAGCTGTTCAAGGTGCCCGGTGTTGCCGAGACCATCGATTGGGCGTCAGCGCTGACCGAACTCGACAAGATCGCGCTCGATCCCGAGACGATCTCCGACACCATCGGCGTTCTGCTTAAATACCAGGACGACATTGCACGCATCGAGCAAGGCGAGGGCCGCCGCATCCTCAACGAGGTGAAGGCGGAGCTGGCTGCGGCTGAGTAGGTGCGGTGACATGACGCCCAGCAGCGCAACACCCGACGGCCGCATCGCCGACAACATCGTCTATTTCGCCCGCGCGCTGCGCAAGGCCGGCATGCGCGTCGGCCCGGCATCGGTGATGGACGCGATCGAGGCGGTGCTCGCCGCGGGCATCGGTTCGCGCGACGATTTCTACTGGACGCTGCATGCCGTGCTGGTCAGCCGCCACGAGGATCACGCCACCTTCGACGAGGCCTTTCGGCTGTTCTGGAAATCGCGCGAGCTGATCGAAAAGATGCTGGCGATGTTTTCGCCTGTGGCACCCGATCGCCGCGAGAAGCAGAAGCCGCGCGCTGCCGAAAACCGCGTCAGCCAGGCGATGTTCGAGGGCCATCAGAATAGCCAGCCGCCGCGCGAAATCCCCGAGATCGAGGTCGATGCCCGCTTTACCGTGTCGGGCAACGAGATGCTGCGCGGTAAGGATTTTGCCCAGATGTCGGCGGGCGAGATCGCCGATGCGCGGCGCGAAATCGCAGCACTCAGGCTGCCGTTCGACACCGTGCGCACCCGCCGTTTCAAGCCCGACCCGCATGGCGCCAAGGTCGATCCGCGCGCCATGTTGCGGGCGGCCGCCCGCACCGGCGGCCAGTTGATCCTGCCGAAATTCCGCTCCGTCCGCGAAGTCCACCCACCGCTGGTGGTGCTTGCCGACATCTCAGGCTCGATGAGCCAGTACACCCGCATCTTCCTGCATTTCCTGCATGCGCTGACCGAAAAGCGCAGGCGCGTGCACACCTTCGTCTTCGGCACCAGGCTGACCAACCTGACCCGGCAGATGCGGCACCGCGATCCTGACGCTGCCCTTGCCGACTGTTCCGCCGCGGTCAAGGATTGGTCCGGCGGCACCCGCATCGGCGATACGTTAGGCGAGTTCAACCGGCTTTGGTCGCGCCGTGTTCTGGGCCAGGGCGCCGTGGTGCTGCTGATCACCGACGGGCTCGAGCGTGACGATGTGTCAGGGCTTTCCGAGGAGATGGAGCGGCTCAAGAAATCCTGCCGCCGGCTGATCTGGCTCAACCCGCTGCTGCGCTTCGAGGGTTTCGAGGCCCGCGCACGCGGCGTTCGCGCCATGCTGCCCTACGTTGACGAGTTCCGCCCGGTGCACAATCTCAACGCGCTCGGCGATCTCTGCGCCTCGCTCGGCGCGCCGGCGTCGCGCGACACCGACCCCAGATTGTGGATGATCGACGGCCAGCGCCGGGCGGCGTAAGGTCGCAAAGGGAGGTTTCCATGCCAAGCACGTTTCTCGATGACGCCCGCGACCCGCTGATCATCGCCGAAGGCTGGATGAAGGACGGCAAGGACGTCGCCATCGCCACCGTGGTCGAGACATGGGGCTCGGCGCCGCGTCCCGTCGGTAGTCATCTCGTCATCGACGCCGAAGGCACCTTCCACGGCTCCGTTTCTGGCGGCTGCGTCGAAGGGGCGGTGATATCCGAGGCGCTTGATGTCATCGGCAGCGGCAAGCCGAAGATGCTGGAATTCGGCGTTGCCGACGAGACGGCGTGGCAAGTCGGCCTGTCCTGCGGCGGCAAGATCAGGGTTTATGTCGAGCGATTGGGCTGACCGATGGATCCTTATGTCCTGAAAACCTTGAATGCCGAGCGCCGCGCCCGCCGCGCCGCCATCCTCGTCACCGACACGGGCGACGGCCGCGACCGCGTCGTCAAGGAGGGCGACGCCGTCGCAGGCGAGCTCGGCCAGGCGATCGCCAAGGCTTTTCGCAACGGCCTGTCTGGCCTGGTCGAGGCCGAGGGCCGCAGCTTCTTCCTCAACGTGCATCTGCCGCAGCCGCGGCTGGTGGTAATTGGCGCCGTCCATATCAGCCAGGCGCTGGCGCCGATGGCCAAGATCGCCGGCTTTCCGCTGGAGATTATCGACCCGCGCACGGCATTCACCAGCGACGAGCGCTTCCCCGATGTCATTCACAAGGCCGAATGGCCCGAGGACGTGCTGAAGCATTGTCCGCTCGACCGCTACGCCGCGCTCGCTGCCATCACCCACGATCCCAAGATCGACGACTGGCCGCTCAAGGCAGCGCTCGACGCCGACTGTTTTTATGTCGGCGCGCTCGGCAGTCGTAAGACCCATGGCAGGCGTGTCGAGCGCCTGCTGGCGATGGGGGTGACGCCAGAGCAGATCGAGCGCATCAACGCCCCGATCGGGCTCGACATCGGTGCGTCCAACCCGGCCGAGATCGCTGTTGCCATTCTCGCGCAGGTCATATCAGCGTTCCACGCGCGAGGGCTGGGCGCCAAGGCAAAAGGCGAGGCGGCGTGAGATTCGGCGCTATCCCCGTCGGCCACGCCAAGGGTGCTGTGCTTGCCCATTCCACCGGCGCCGGTGACCGTCGCTACCGCAAGGGCCATGTCCTTGCCGCCGAGGACGTCACGATCCTCGCAGCCTCGGGGTTGAGCGAGATCGTCGTTGCCGTGCTGGAGCCGGGCGATCTCGGCGAAGATCAGGCGGCCGAAGCGATCGCGGCAAGCATGCGGCACCGCCATATCGAGGTGAAGCCGGCGGCGACCGGCCGGGTCAACCTGCATGCGCGAGAGGCCGGCGTCTTCACCGTCGATGCCGGCCTGATCGATGCCATCAATGCCATCGACCCTTCGATCACAGTCGCCACGCTTGCCCAGCACGCCACCGTCGAAAAAGACCAGATGGTCGCGACGGTGAAGATCATCCCCTTCGCCGTTTCAGGCGATCTGGTGCGGCAGGCGACCGAGCTGTGCGCCAAAGGCGAGATGTTCGCCGTCAATGCGTTCGTGGCGAAGCGCGTCGGCGTCATCCAGACCGTGCTGCCGAGCGTGAAGGCAAGCGTGCTCGACAAGACCGCGCGCCTGACCGAGCAGCGGCTGGCGCGTTCGGGCAGTCGGCTCGTTGCCGAGCGGCGCACAGCGCATGAGGTAGGCGCTGTGGCCGAGGCCACCAGGCAGCTCGCCCGCGACAACGACCTGGTCGTCATCTTCGGCGCCTCGGCGCTGGCCGACTTCGATGATGTCATCCCGGCCGCCATCCGTGCCGCCGGCGGCACCGTCGTCCGCTCCGGCATGCCGGTCGATCCCGGCAATCTGCTGGTGCTCGGCCATATCGGCAAGACCGCGGTCCTCGGCGCGCCGGGCTGCGCCCGTAGCCCCAAGGAAAATGGCTTCGACTGGGTGCTCGACCGGCTGATGGCGGGGCTCGACGTGACGGCGGCAGACATTGCCGGCATGGGCGTCGGCGGTTTGCTGATGGAAATTCCGACGCGGCCGCAGCCACGCGACCTTTCAGCCATTCCGCCCATCCCAAGGGTGCACGCCGTGCTGCTCGCTGCCGGCCGTTCCAGCCGCATGGGCGGGCCCAACAAGCTTCTGGCGCTGTTTCAGGGCAAGCCTCTGGTGCGCCGCACCGCCGAGCGTGTGCTTGGCTCGAAAGCCGAAAGCACCGTCGTCGTCACAGGCCATCAGGCCGGGCGCATCGGCGATGCGCTCGCCGGTCTCGACATTCCTGCCGCCCACAACGCCGACTTTGCCTCGGGTCTCGCCAGTTCGCTCAAGGCTGGCGTTTTGGCGCTTCCCGAAGATGCCGCCGGCGCGCTGATCGTTCTCGGCGACATGCCCGAGGTGCTGCCGGCGGACCTCGACCGGCTGATCGAAGCGTTCGAGCGGGCAGGCGGCCGCGCCGTCGTCCGTGCCACCCATGACGGCAAGCGCGGCAACCCGGTGATCCTGCCCCGCGCCCTGTTCCCGGCCGTCGCCCATCTCGAAGGCGACACCGGCGCCCGGCATCTGATCGAGAGTGAAGGCGTTGATGTCATCGACATCGAGATTGGGGCAGGGGCGGCGGTCGACGTCGATACGCCCGAGGCGCTGGCGGGGGCAGGTGGGGTGCTGCAGGATTGAGGCTGTTGACAAAGCGCCTGCCGGTTAGCCAACCCTACGTCATGTCAGTCGATTCAACGTTGCATTCCCTCGCGCCCCCCTCTGGCCTGCCGGCTTGGCGCTCCGCGCGTTCGTCGTTCGAAAAGCCAAGCAGTTGGCTTTTCGTCGCCTTCGGCGATCACTCCTCACCCCCCTCAAGGGGGGAGATCAGCAGTTGCACCGGCGGCGCCAGGCTTGCAGCGTTGCAAGTGGGCGAAGGCGTTGATGACATCCAATCTCCCCCCTTGTGGGGGAGATGTCCGGCAGGACAGAGGGGGGTAACGTCGAGCGCTGTGGGACGTAGTAAGGATAAACTGCGCTCGCTCGCCATTTCTCTCACCCTCGCGACATTCGCCTTTCCCGCCCATGCCCAAACCCTAGCCCCCTACAAGGACGAGCTCTTCGCCTATCCGGCGATCCTCTCCTCCGAGGGCGAGGCGTACCGCGTCGTCGACTACCGAGAGATGCGCGACATCAACGAGCGCGACGAGGTGCCGGAGCGCCGGGCGCAGGGCAAATACGTCTCGACCAGCGTTCGCAAGGTCCAGCAGGATCTGGTGTTGAAAACCGATGCCGGCGATATCAGCCATTTCGCCGTCGGCAAGACCGAGGGCGCTTCGCTGATCGTGCTCTATCTTCACGGCCAAGGCGGCAGCCGCAAGCAGGGTGTCGACGACTTCACCTTCGGCGGCAATTTCAACCGTATCAAGAACCTGATGGCCGACAATGGCGGGCTCTATCTGTCGCCCGACTTCTCCGATTTCGGCGACAAAGGCGTTTCCGGGGTGGCGGCCCTGATCGACCACTACGCGGCGCAATCGCCTGCTGCCAGGATCGTCGTCGCCTGCGGCTCGATGGGCGGTCAGCTGTGCTGGGGCCTGGCGCGCGACGCCAAGGCGGCGAAGAAGCTGGGCGGCCTGATGCTGCTCGGCTCGCTCTGGGACGACGCCTTCCTCAAGTCGCCGGCCTTCAAGGCCAAGGTGCCGGTGTTCTTTGGCCAGGGCAGCAAGGACCCTGTTTTCCCGATCGACAAGCAGGAGGCGTTCTTCCGCTCGATCCTGGCCAAGAACAAGGCCTATCCGACACGCTTCGTCCGCTTCGAGACCGGCACCCACGGCACGCCGATCCGCATGACCGACTGGCGCGAGACGCTCAACTGGATGCTGTCGGCGAAATAGCCTCAAGGCCCCGAATTGTAGTCGAGCACGGTCTCGGGGTTGATCTCGCCGTCATACGACGCGTCGACGTCGTAGCGGACCAGCGCAAAGGCGCCGTCGCGGAACAGCCAGGTGCCGTCGGACGACGCATCGCCGACGCCGCGCCACTTGGCGTGCGAGGTGATCGTCATCGTCTTTTCGTCAAAGGACGAATTGACCAGGGCGTTTTCGGAACGGTAGCCGATGACGTTGACGCTCTCGAGCTTGCCGTCGGGATTGTCGCCCTCGTAGTGGATGTCGAGCTCGGGCGCTGCGAAATGTTGCTCGTTCAGCCCGTCGGCCTCGTTCCAGAGATAATAGACGTGGGTCTCGTTGTAGGCGCCCATCTGGCAGAAGAAGCGGAACAGCCGGGCTTCGCTCGCTGGCGCGTCGGCGGCGTCCGATTTGTTGTGGTAGGAGATCTTGTAGTTCTGGGTCGCGCCTTCACCCTCGCGGGCGACGTCGCACTGGGCATTGTGGCTCGCCGCGAACGTCTTGGTGGCGAGGTCGAGAACGGCGTCGGTTTCGGGAGGCGGGGCATCGCCGCACTGTTTGGGCAGCGCGTCGGCAAGATTGCCTTCGGCCGGTTTCAACTCGCCCTTTTCGAGCTGGATCGGAGTGAAGGGCGGTTCCTGGTTCGAGCCGTTGACCTGCCGGGCGGTGTAGCAGCCGGCGAAAACCTTCTCGGTGCCGTCCTTGTCGACGGCCCGGATGGCGAGGGGGATGTTGTAGAAGATCGAGCCGGCAGCACCATCCGAGCTTACGGCGCCCGTCTCGACCTCGACGCGCTCGGTCGCCTCATAACCCTTGGCGAATTCGGCAAAATCCTTGGCGGGCTTGGCTTCGCCGAAATAGTCCCAGGCGCGGGCATATTCCTTGCGGCTGACCGCATTGTAGAGCGAGCGCACCACGGCGGCCGCGTCGGATCGGTCATCGAGATAGGGCAGATCGGCGGCCAGTGCCTGGAACGACCAGAGGCTGGTCAGAGCGGCGGTCAAAGCTGCCCGTTTCGAAAAAGTCCTCATCGCGAATCTCCTGCCTGCCGCAATGATGCATCATCGATTGCGGCAGAGCAGTGACGCGCGGGACCATCATGCCTGGCGCGTCGACATTTCGCGGGCGATGCGGGGAAAATCGGCTGGCTTGATGCCGATGTCGGCGCGGTCGGCCGAGTTCATCGCGTTCAGCAAGGCAAGTGCCGCACGATAGCGGACCTGTTCCTTGGGGCGAGGGCGGGCGAACAATTCGGTATAGAAACCCATCACTCAGGCTCCGGTTTGTCCTCCCGAAGCGACATATAGGTGATTCCGGCGCGATTGTGCAGTGCAGCATCGGCATGGCTGCCATGCAGTGTAGAAAATTTTTCCGCCACCGGCGTAACAAACGTGGTGCCGGTTTCGTAGCTGAGTAGCCGGTATTGCCGGCTTTCCTCGCCGAAAGGCGACTTCGGGCCGCATATATTACCCCCCATGCGGCCCGATTTTTTTTGCCGACATTTTCTAAGATGCCGCTGACGCCTCGAAACGATTTTTAACCGAGCCTGATTATGGTTCCGGCAAATATTGCCGTATCATGCCGTTTCGTGCGGAGGGCCTTGCATGGGCACCGAGATCAATCGCGACTTCGCTTCGTTGCTCGACGACCTGTTCGTCGCGACCGAGCCCGGCGAGATTGCGCCCGCGCCGACCATTCCATTCGACTATCTCGCCGTTGCCGAAGAGCTGCATTCCGGACGCATCCGCGTCTCGGGCGAGACCGCGGCCGCCGGCTATCGCGAGGCGGGCGAGGCACTCGAGGACGAGTTCGTCTCGCTGCTCGACATGGTCAGGGCCAAGGCTGTGGCCGACGCCGTCGAAGCTGTAGCCGGTCCCCTGGAGCCCCCGGCACCCGAACCACCGTCGATCGACCCGGACGCCATCGCCGCCGAGCTCGGCCTTGCCGAAGCCAAGCCGGCCGATCTCGCCAGGCTGCGCCGCATCTTTGCGCTCGCCAACCACCCCGACCGCGTGGCGCCGCATCTGCGCCAGCGCGCCATGGTGCGCATGCAGCTCGCCAACATGATGATCGATGACGCAAAACGCCGCGCCGCCAAGAAAAAGAGCTGACCCCGCCTTCCACCTGATGCCGGCTAAGCCACTGCCCTGCTTGGCCGATGCAGCAAGACGTCCTATCTGTGAGACGCTGCATCGCACTGCCGGGAGGCCCCATGCTCAGAGTCCAGAAGATACCGCTCGACGACATCTATGTGCCCACGGCGCGCAAGAAGACGCTGCATCCCGAAACCGTGCGCCATCTCGCCGAGGACATCGTCGAGAACGGCATGAAGACGCCGATCCAGGTACGCCATGACGGCAAGCGTTACGTGCTTGTCGAGGGCCTGCACCGGCTCGAGGCGGCGCGCTGGCTCGGCGAAACCGACATCGATTCCTATCTCGTGCAGGCGCGGAAACATTAGGAAGATTTTTTGCTGAAGGGCTGTCGGATCGGGCGGGGCTGGCTCGTCCTAGGTCCGAAAGCTGATTTCAACGAGGAGACTACCCAATGACTTCTGCCAACGATCGCGAACTGGTCCTGACCCGCATCATCGATGCGCCGCGCGAAAAGCTCTATCGCTGCTGGACCGACGCGGAACTTTTGCCGAAATGGTTCGCGCCGCTGCCCTGGACGACGGCTAGCGCCAAGCTCGACGTGCGCCCCGGCGGCACGAGTGCCGTCACCATGCGCAGCCCCGAGGGCGTCGATTATCCGAGCTCGGGCGTCTATCTCGAAGTCGTGCCAAACGAGAAGCTGGTCTTCACCGACGCCTTCACCGAAGCCTGGAAGCCATCCGAAAAGCCGTTCATGGCAGCGACCGTGACCTTCGAGGACATCGGCGGCGGCAAGACCCGCTACACCGCCACCGCCCGCCACTGGAGCGTCGAGGACCGCGAAGCACACGAAAAGATGGGCTTTCACGCAGGCTGGGGCCAGTGTGCCGATCAGCTCGAGGCGCTGGCGAAGACGATCTGAGGGCTTTTGCCCTGATTGCGAAGAGGCCAGGTTCGGCGCACCTGGCCTTTTCGATTCCTAGGGGGGCGCAGTTTGATCCAGTCAAAGGGTCCCGGATAAGCTCCGCCGCGTTTCGCTTTCGGCGATGACGATAGGTTTGGTCGTGCCCTAGCAAGCCAACCTTTGGCTGGCCTAGTGATCCTTCGCCCCCCCTCTGACCTGCCGGCCATCTCCCCCACAAGGAGGGAGATTGGTCGCGTCGCCGGCGGCGCTCATTCTGCTACGTTGCAGGGAAGAGCGCAGCGGCATTGGCGAAATTGGTGATAGGCCGCGGGGCAGATGCAGGCCTGATCTCCTTCCTTGCGGGGGAGATGCCCGGCAGGGCAGAGGGGGGGTGGGAAGGAATGAGGCATTGAAGGTTTGCTGTCGCGCGCCCACGCACAAAATCTTCCTTCCGTGGAAAATTTCTCCCACGATGTCGGCATCCAGCCGCGTCGTTCGTCCTAGAGGCAAGAGCCACGAGGCTTGGACAGCGGGAGGACGAGGACATGAACAAGCGCAGTTTCATCACCATGCTGGCGGCGGCGGCATTTGCAGTTGTGACGGGAGGAGCGGCTATGGCCGAGACGGCGAAGCCAGGCGATGCAGGCGTCAAGAGTGGCCATGCCGAGATCAATGGCGTGAACTACTATTACGAGATCCGCGGCGAGGGCGAGCCGTTGCTTCTGCTGCATGGCGGGCTGGGTTCGATCGACATGTTCGGGCCGGTGCTGCCAGCGCTGTCGAAGAACCGGCAGGTGATTGCCGTCGATCTTTACGGACATGGCCGCACGGCGCTGACCGACCGCAAGATGAGCATGATCGACATGGGCGACGACATGGCCAGGCTGGTCAAGAAGCTCGGCTACGACAAGGTCGACGCGATTGGCTATTCCTTCGGCTCTGGCGTCGCTTTCCGCCTGGCCGTGCAGCATCCCGAGACGGTGCGCCGGCTGGCGCTGGTATCGGCGGCCTATGCCCAGGACGGCTTCTATCCCGAAATGCTGCCGATGCAGGCCCAGGTCGGCGCCGGTATGGCCGAGATGATGAAGCAGACGCCGATGTACCAGACCTATGCCGCAGTAGCGCCCAAGGTCGAGGATTTCCCGAAGCTGCTCGACCAGATGGGCGAGTTCATGCGCCAGCCCTATGACTGGGCCGAAGACGTCAAGACGCTGAAGATGCCGGTGATGCTGGTCTATGGCGACAGCGACATGTACCGGCCCGAGCACATCGTGAAGTTCTACCAGCTGCTCGGCGGCGGGCTGAAGGATGCCGGCTGGATGCGCGAGAACATGTCGCAGAACCGGCTCGCGATCATTCCCAACCGCACCCACTACGACGTGTTCTTCGCGCCGGAACTGGCAACGACGGTGCTGCCCTTCCTCAATGGCGAGACCAAGGTGAAGACCTGGGACGAGCAGGTCAAGGAATCGCAGTAGGCCCCCTGGCCGGGCGCCCGCCAGAAATCGGCGGCGCCCGGCCAATTTCCTTGCCGGACCACGGCTTCGGATGGTATCTTCCCCGCACGCTGAGAATGCCCCTTTCGGGGTGTCGGAGATGCGGCCAGCAAACTGATCGAAAATGAGCTGGCGATGATGCGGCCCGATTTGCCGCGCGGCACTTGATGCCGCTTTCTACATGCAGGCCGCAGTGACGCGATGATGCCACGAAAGGAAGTGGTCATGGCTATCTCATTGACGATGCAGGAATATCTAGAAGACAACCACATCCGCTACGATGCCGCCAAGCATGCGCGCACTGGCTGCTCGATGATGACGGCGGAGGCGAGCCATGTGCCCGGCAGCGCGCTGGCCAAGGGCGTGGTGCTGAAATGGGAGGACGGCTACGTGCTGGCCGTGCTGCCGGCAACGCGCCATGTCGATCTTGCCCGCATGCGCGAGATCATCGGCGACAAGGTGCGGCTCGCGACCGAAGACGAGGCGAGCTCGCTGTTTCCCGATTGCGACGAAGGTGCGGTGCCGATCCTCGGCGTGCCCTACAGGGTGGCGTGCGTGGTCGACGAGCAGTTGCGCCGCGGCAGCGACGTCTATTTCGAGGGCGGCGACCACCGCACCCTCGTGCACGTCACCGGCGACGAGTTTTCGCGGCTGATGTATGGCATGCCGCAGGCCCGCATAAGCTGGTGAACAGCTGAGACCGGCGTGAAAAGGCGGGGCGCGCCTTTGACGCAAGCCATTGGATGACAAGGCCTATTGCCGCTTGAGCCGTTGGGCGGGAGCGGCGGACCGAACGGCCCCAAGGGTGGTTTGGTCGACAGCGAGAGGTTTTTTCGCCGTTCGGGAAAATACCTGCTTCGTGTCACCGATCCGCCATTCGGCGGTCATGGTTCGGGGCTATGTTGAGCAATGTCGAAATGGTCACGGATGGAGGCGACTATGGACGACCAGCATGAATTGACACTTGAAGACCTGCTGCAGGATCCGATCATCCTGAAGGTCATGGAACGCGACGGCTATTGCCCCGACGACATTCGTCTTCTGGCGCGCCACGCCACTTCGGGCGCCCAGGTCTGGGAAAGCGTATCCTCGCGGGCCAGCGCCCGTAGGCAGAGCCGCCTGGCTTTCCGCACGGCCAATGCGTCGTGCACGTCGCTTTGCGCGTAAAGCCGCAATCTGCGATGTGACTGCCGCCTGAGGCAGTCACCCCACCTTTTTCATCGACAATCGACAGCACTGCACCTTATGCCTGATGCCGCAACAGCGGTATCTCAGGTGAGGGGTTTTGACATGGCGCAACGATATCAAGGCGGCTGCATGTGCGGGGCCGTGCGCTACGCCGTGGAAGCAGAGCCGCTGAACGAACGCGTCTGTCATTGCCGCAGCTGCCAGAAGGCGATTGGAGCCGCGTTCAACGCGCGGCTGATGTTCCGCGCCGAGCAGGTGGCGATGAGCGGGCCGGTGAAAACGGCGTTGTCGTCGCCAGGCGTGAAGCGCAGCTTCTGCGCCGAATGCGGCACGACAGTGCTGTCTGGGCGCGAATCCGCAGGCGTGCTGGCGGTGACGTCGGGTTCGCTCGACGATCCCGACCTGTTTGCCCCGACCATGCATATCTGGGTGTCGTCGAAGCAGCCCTGGCTCAAGCTCGATGATGGCCTGCCGCAGTATGCCGAGGCAGCTCCGGCGTAGCCTCGTTGCGCGTGATCTAGACGCAAATCTCGACGCCGCTGTCGCGCAGCCGGGCGAGCAGGTGCTCCTCCGGCAGCGTGTCGGTGACGAGCGTGTGGATGTCATAAAGCGAACCGAGGCGGACAAGGGCACGGCGGCCGAATTTCGAGCTGTCGACGGCCATGATGGTGCGCGCGGACTGCCCCATGGCGGCGGAGACGGCAGCGACCTCGGCATGGTCGTCGTCGCCGATGTCGCCGTCATGGTCGACGCCGCTGACCGAGATGATGGCCACGTCGAACTTGAAGCGCCTGATGTATTCCGACGTTTCCTCGCGGAAGACGCCGCCGTCGACCTGGCGCACGAAGCCGCCGGGCACGGCGATGGCGAAATTGGTGCTTTCGCTGAGCGTCGTTGCGACGCGCAGCGAATAGGTGACGACGCGCAGGTCGCGGCGCTTGACCAGCGCGCGCGCCACCGCCTCGCAAGTGGTGCCGGTGTCGATGAAAACGGCGGCGCCATCGGGCACCAGTTCGGCGGCCAGGCTGCCGATGCGCTCCTTGGCGGCGGCGTTTTCGACACGGCGCTGGCGCAGCACCGCAGGATCGACCGGCGCTGAAATCGTCGCCCCGCCATGCAGGCGCCGCACCTTGCCGCCCTGTTCGAGCGCCATGATGTCGCGACGCGCGGTCTGGGTGGTCACCCCGTAAAGCGTGGTGATCTCCTCGATCGAGACGTAGTGGTTCTTCTCGAGATAGCCGAGCAGCTGGGCCTGACGGGCCGATTTCTTGTTGTCCGTGTCCATGCCAGGTCCGTCGGTTTGGGGCATCTGCGATCCGGTCTCCACGATCCTAGCTAGCAAAATAGTCGGGCGGTTTCATCCGCAATGCCAGCCGCCGCGCGGTTCATTTCAGGAATCGTATCCATTTCCGAAAATGTTGTAAAAGTGACATCTACCATCACTAGTGTCCGTTTTCGTACTTTTCAGTGACCGCAACATGTCATTCGCACGCTGGCCCTGGCGGTTTTGTGACAATGCGCGGTCGCATCGCAAAAACGGAGTGACGCGATGACGACGATCCACAACGGCACGGCCGAACAGCCAGCCGGCACATCCGGCCAGCACCACAGACGCTTGCGCGTGCTTGCTGCGGCACTTTTGTGCGGCACGACATTGGCGATGTCGGCGATGACAGCACAGGCGGCGGAGGATTCGATCAGGATCCTGACGCTGAACACCTGGCTCGACCGCTTCAAGCCCAACCCTGCGGTCGCGGCTGATTTCTTCATCAAGGGCAATTACGACGTCCTGACCTTCCAGGAGTTCCGCGCCAACAGCACCTATGCTCGCGATTTGCCGGGCCTGATGCAAGCTGCCGGCCTTGGCACCTACGGCACGCGCCAGGACAGCGACGTCGGTGTCTTTTCGCGCCTGCCGGGCACGTTCGGCGCCTTCACCTCGGGTGCGGTTGCGACCTACACCAAGGTCGACGCCACGGCCAAGCGGCCGCAGACGATCGTCGGCACCACCCATCTCAACTATTATGACGAGCCGACCAACCGCATCAGCCAGGCCAAGGCGCTGAACAACTGGGCGAAGGCACAAACGGGGCCGTTGATCCTGACCGGCGATTTCAACGCTGGCGACGTGTCGGAGCGTGGCCTGCACTCGATCAGCCAGCAGGAGCGGCTGCTCAGGATCTACACCAAGAACCCGACCAACGCGTTTTACCTCAGCCTGCTCAAGCAATACGCCAAGGACCAGGCCCAGCTCGACGCCTTCATCGCCCAGTGGAAGGGCAAGCCCGGATCGCAGATCGATGCTGCGACGGTGCCGTCCGGCCTGTTCGCCGACGAGATGTACCCGGTGGCCGGCAACCTGCCGCAGACGATGAACATCCTGAAAAAGCAGTACCAGCTGCTGCAGCTGCCCAACGAGCGCGAGCAGTTTTCGCCGCATGCACTGAATGACGGCTCGGTGACCTGGCCATCGCATGGCGAGGACGCGACCAACACCTGGGGCAGCTGGCACCGGGTGAAGATCGACCATTTCCTGGCCTCGCGGCCGTTCGGCAAATGGTGGACGATCAAGGACGATCCGACTGACCCCTATCTCGGCGTCATCACCGACGTCAGCTATGTCACCAATCCGGATGGCTCGAAGACGCCGATGTCGGACCACGAACCGGTGGCGCACAATCTGCGCTGGGTCGGGCCGCAGCTCGAGACCTATGATGACAATGGCACCGCCAAGACGCGACTGGTGTGGGGCAAGGATGCCTCGACCTTCGGCGAGAAGGGCAAGGAGTTCTTCCTATCGCGCAACAACATGCGCGACGACGTCTATCTCGGCCAGATCTCCGACGACAACGGCATGCCGATCCTGACCGGCCTGACGGATGCCGAAAAGAAGACGCTGCTCGACTGCAAGAGCACCGATGCGCGCTTCCAGCAGGCGATCCGCGACTATTGCATCGATGACCACAGCTTCATCGGCGAAACCAGGGTCGCCGATGGCGGCACTGTGATCGTCGAGGAGGACGCGGCTCTCGGTGGCGAACAGGCGAAGCTCCGGCTCGATGGCGGCAGCCTCAGGGTTTCAGGCACCGACATGCATGTGCTGGGTCGCAGCGTCGTGCTGGAGGCGGGCGGCGGTTCGCTCGACATCGCCGCTGCCAGCAATGTTGTTGGCATCAACAAGGCGATTTCGGGCACAGGCAACCTGACCAAACTCGGTCTTGGCACGCTGCTGCTCGATGGTAGCCACAGCTACACCGGCGAAACCATCGTCAAGGCTGGCGCGCTTTCGGTGCAGGGCTCGATCGCTTCGTCGAAGCTGGTAACGATCGGCGCCGGCGGCATGCTCGGTGGCATCGGCACGCTCGGCAACACGGTGGTCGCCTCGGGCGGTACGCTTTCGCCCGGCAATTCGATCGGCACGATCGAGATTTCAGGCGACATCACCTTCGAGGCAGGGTCGAAATTCGAGGTCGAAGCCAACGACAAAGGCGAGAGCGACAAGGTTGCAGCCACTGGCAAGGCGATCCTGAAGGGCGGCTCGGTGCTGACGCTGGCAACCGGCAACAACTATGCACCACAGACGCATTACAAGATCGTCACCGCCGACGGTGGCGTGACCGGTTCGTTTGCCGAGGTGAGCTCGAACCTTGCCTTCCTCGATCCGTCGCTGGCTTACGGTGCCAATGATGTGACGCTGACGCTGAATCGCAACGACATCACATTTGCCGATGTCGGCACGACGCCGAACCAGAAGGCGGCTGCCGCAGCACTTGAAAGCACCGGTTTCGGTAATGCGGCCTACGCGGCGGTCGTCAATCTCGACGAGGCCAGCGCGCAGCAGGCGTTTGGCCAGCTGTCGGGCGAGGTGCATGCGTCGACGCAAGGCATGATGATGCAGGACGGCGGCGTGCTGCTCGATGTTGCCACCAGCCGTATCGACCAGGCGTTTGGCGATACGACTGCGGCCAGCATGCCCGTGATGGCCTATGGCGATGGCGGTCTGGAACTGGCACCTGCCGACACCGACCGCTTCGCGTTGTGGAGCCGCGCCTTCGGTTCGTGGGGCAGCACGAACGGCGACGGCAATGCGATGGGCTTCGACCGCAGCTCAGGCGGTCTTGTCGGCGGCGCCGACGCGATGGTCGGGCACAGCTGGCGCGTCGGCGTGCTGGCCGGCTACAGCCGCTCGTCCTTCGACGCAGCGGACGGCTCTTCGAATGGCAGCAGCGACAACTATCATGTCGGCATCACTGCCGGCACGCGGGTTGGCGCCTTTGGCCTGACGGCGGGTGCGACCTACAGCTGGCACCGCTTCGACACCGCGCGCTCGGTGGCGTTTACGGGCTTCTCGGATGCGCTGACGGCCAAGTATGACGGCGGCACCGCACAGCTGTTCGGCGAGGCGAGCTACAAGGTCGATGCAGGGCGCTTCGCCATCGAAGGCTTCTCCAACCTGTCCTATGTCAACCTGCGCACCGACGCCTTCACCGAGACGGGCGGAGCAGCGGCACTGTCGAGCCAGGCAACGAGCAATGACGTCACCTTCACGACGCTGGGTGTTCGCGCCTCGACCGATGCCGCACTCGGCGCGGTGAATGCCACAGTGCGCGGCACGATCGGCTGGCGCCATGCCTTCGGCGACGTCACGCCGGTCTCGTCGATGGCCTTCGCCGGCTCCGACGGCTTCGAGGTGGCGGGCACGCCGATCGCCAGGAACGCAGCGGTTCTGGGCGCCGGCATCGACTTCGACATCGCGCCGAAGGCCAAGCTGGGCATCAGCTACACCGGCCAGCTGAGCAACGGTGCTTCCGACCACGGCATCGACGCCAAGCTGGCGGTCAGCTTCTAGGCGCTTGTTGCCAGCTCCGCTTTGCTGAACCGGAAGTGGCTTTTCCGCTTCTGCTGCTAGCGGACCAAGATCGACGCCAAGCTTGCAGTCAATTTCCAGGAACTGCGATCTCTCCTGCCGGTCATTGCTGGCAGGAGGGGGAACAAGAAGCCTATAGCGTCGAAAAAGGCATCCGCGGCCATGGGGCCGTGGCCGCGGATGCCTGACTTACCTGACCTTGTGGCCCTGCAGGATGCGCTCGACGGGCGCCCAGCCGATGTAGCGCGGCTGGGTCCAGCCTTCGGCGGGCTCCAGTGCCTCGACGGCGCGGATGTCATGGATGCGCACCTCGTCCCAGGCGTGGACGATGCGGCCGTCGCCGAGGCAAAGCCCGACATGGCCCCAGTTGGTCGTGATGTCGAACAGCTCGCCGGTCATGTCGAAGAAAACGAAGGCGCCGCGCGGCGGCTCGCCCTGACGGGATGCCGGTCACGCCGTATTCGTCGGCCGATTCCTTGGCGGAAGAGCCGCCGAAGACTTCGATGGCGTTGCTCTCTTCATAGGCGTCCTCGACGAAGGCGAGGCAGCGGAAGCAGTAGTGCTCGTTGCCGAGCTGGGAGATAGCCCAGATGATGGCGCTATCGATGTAGTTTTCTGTGCCTGTTTTCACGGAGCAGATATCCTGTTGAGATGGTGGGTGCGTCGATCTCGATCATGATTGTTGCGATGCGCGCCATTCGACCCTCCATTCCAGGATAATAAATTAGTGATGTCAGGATTTATTCCCGACATGTTGCTGTGTTTGCCGAAGCAAGTGGTTCTTGCGTCGGGCCGAGGCTCATACTGTTGTTTGATGTTCTGGTGCAATACATAAATTGCACTGTGCATTACTTGACGACCTCGAAATCCGAATTTATGTGCGCTCCGGGCAACAGCCCAACCCGTTGGCGGACGACACGAACCGCGCCGGCATTTGCCGGGTCAGACATCCCAGCATGGAAAGTGCCATGACCGAACAGATCAATTCGGCCGCCGAAGTCTCGTTGCGCCGCATCACCTCCCAGACCGTCTCCGATATCTGCGATCTCAGCGAGACACTGAGCGAGGCCCAGCGCAACAAGGTGGCCGACAACGCCATGTCGATCGCCGAGGCGCATTTTTCCGAAAACGCATGGTTCCGTGCCGTCTATGCCGACGACGTGCCGATTGGCTTCGTCATGCTGCATATCGGTTCCGACTACGACGTCATCGACTGCCCAGGCGCCTTCCTGTGGCGCTTCATGATCGCGGGACCGTTCCAGCGCATGGGCTTTGGCGAAAAGGCGATCGCGCTCGTCGTCCGCGAGATGAAGGCGAGGGGCTTTTCAGAACTCTTCACCAGCTATGGGCTGGGCGAGGCGAGCCCGGAAGGCTTCTACAAGCGCCTCGGATTCGTCACGACCGGCGAGACCTATGACGATGAAGTCGAGGCTGTGCTGAAGTTCAGCTGACGGCAGTCCAAACGCGCAGATTGGACTTCGCGCAAAGCGTGCCCATATCTTACGATGTGGAGCTTTGAGCGTGAAACTCGCGCGTTTGGCCCTTTTCGTCGTGGCGCTTGTCGCCGCTGCGGCCTTTACTGCCTCTTCCTCGATCGGAGAAGACAGCGGCCGGGCGAAGGTGGCGTTGACCATCGTCATCGATGGCGCCATCGGTCCGGCCAGCGCAAGGCAGCTCAAGGAAGGCCTCGAGACGGCGGCCAAGCGCAACGCCTCGGTCGTCATCCTCGAGATGAACACGCCCGGCGGGCTCGTCACCTCGATGCGCGAGATGATCGCCGACATCCTGGCGTCGCCCATTCCCGTCATCGGTTATGTCGCACCATCAGGCGGTCACGCGGCAAGTGCCGGCACCTATATCCTTTATGCTACCCATGTGGCGGCGATGGCGCCGGGCACCAATCTGGGGGCAGCAACTCCTGTCGAATTCGGCGGCACGCCGACGTTGCCGGGCGGTGACGACAAGGACAAGAAGACCGGTCAGCCTGCTGGCGACCCGATGATGGCCAAGGTCACCAATGACGCGGTTGCCCTGATCCGCTCGCTTGCTGAACTGCGCGGGCGCAATGCCGACTGGGGCGAAAAGGCGGTGCGCGAGGCAGCCAGCCTGTCGGCCAACGCGGCGCTGCAAGATCATGTCATCGACCTCGTTGCGCACGACCCCGCCGATCTGCTGCAGCAGGCGAATGGCCGCATGGTCGATGTGGCCGGCAAGAAGGAGGTGCTGGCGACCAGGGAGCTGCCGGTCGAGGTCATCGAACCTGGCTGGCTGATCCGCCTGCTTGCGATCATTACCGATCCGAACGTTGCCGTGATCCTGCTGCTGGTCGGCGTCTACGGCCTTGTCTTCGAGTTTTCGAGCCCTGGCATGGTGGCGCCGGGTGTCATCGGCACCGTGGCGCTGCTGCTCGGGCTTTATGCGCTCGACCTTTTGCCGATCAACTATGCCGGTCTCGCCCTGATGCTGCTTGGCCTCGCCTTCCTGGTCATGGAGGCGTTCAACCCTACGGTGGTGCTGGGGCTGGGCGGCCTGGTGGCCTTCCTTTTGGGGGCTGCGATGCTGCTTCTGGTTCAGGGCCCCGGTTTTGAAATATCGTGGCTGCTGATCGGCACCGCCGCCGCGCTGACGCTTGGCTTGGCGCTCTTGACCGGCAGCTATTTCTGGGCGGCGCGGCACCGGCCTTCGCGCGTCGGCGCAAAGGCGATGAACGGCCTGCCGGTCGAGATCATCGACTGGTCGGCGGGCGAGGGCCATGTCTTCGCCCAGGGCGAACGCTGGCGGGCGAGGGCCGACGAGCCGCTCGCACCTGGCGATAGCGCCGAAGTCACCGGGGTCGAGGACCTCGTGCTGACGCTCCGGCGCCGGAATGTGCAAAAGCCAGGAGAATCGCAATGATGGTCGGCTACATCGCCTATCTGATACTCGCGCTCGTCGTGGTCATGTTCCTTTCGGCGGCGATCAAGATTCTCAGGGAATATGAGCGCGGCGTCGTCTTCACGCTCGGACGCTTCACCGGGGTGAAGGGGCCGGGGCTGATCATCCTGATCCCCTTTGTCCAGCAGATGGTGCGGGTCGACCTGCGCGTGGTGGTGCAGGACGTGCCGCCACAGGATGTGATCTCGCGCGACAACGTCTCGGTGAAGGTCAATGCGGTGCTGTATTTCCGCATCGTCGATCCCGAGCGCGCGATCATCAAGGTCGAGGATTACATGGCGGCAACCAGCCAACTGGCGCAGACCACGGTGCGCTCGGTGCTCGGCAAGCACGAACTCGACGAGATGTTGGCGGAACGCGACAAGCTGAACGGCGCCATCCAGGAGATCCTCGACCAGCAGACAGACGCCTGGGGCATCAAGGTGACGAATGTCGAGATCAAGCATGTCGACCTCAACGAGAGCATGATCCGCGCGATCGCCAAGCAGGCCGAGGCCGAAAGGCTGCGCCGCGCCAAGGTGATCAATGCCGAGGGCGAACAGCAGGCGGCGCAAAAGCTGGTCGAGGCCGGCAGGATGCTGGCCAAGGAACCGCAGGCGATGCAGCTGCGCTACTTCGAGGCGCTGCACGACATCTCGGGCGAGCGCTCGTCGACGGTGGTGTTTCCGCTGCCGATCGACCTGCTGGGGCTTTTCAAACAGGCCGGCGAGAGCAAGTGAAGTCGCCCGAGCTAGGCGCCGATGCCTTGCGTATCGCCCTTCACCTGCGCGAGGAATTCGCGCGCGGCGCGGGTGGCATAACGCTCCTTGTGACGGAGCACGAAGAAGCTGCGCTTGGGCAGGGCAAAGTCGATGGCGACAAGCGTGCCGGCCTTGAGCGAAGCATGCGCCACAAGCCGCGACATGATGGCGACCCCGGCGCCTGCTTCCACCGCCGCGCGCACGGCCTCGTTCGATGGCAGTTCGAGCGCGATGTCGAGGCTGCCGGTTTCGACGCCGCGCAACGCCCGTATCGCTTCGAAATGGGCCCGCGTGCCCGAGCCCTGCTCGCGCACGATCCAGCGCTGCGACTTCAGCTCCTCGGGAGAGGATGGCGGCGTGACGGTCCATGGATGACCGGTGACGGCGACCAACACCAGCTCGTCTTCGGCGACCGCTTCGATGGCCAGTGCCGGATCGTCGACCTCGCCCTCGACGAAGCCGAGATCGGCCGAGCCGTCATGGATTTGTGCCGCAACCGTCTCGGTGTTGCCGATGGTGATGCCGAGCGCGATGCCGGGAAAACGCTGTTGGAAACGATGGGCGACCAATGGCAGCCAGTAATTGGCGACCGTCTGGCTGCCGGCGAGCTTGAGCGACCCGCGCTTCAGGCCAGCGAGATCGGCGAGCACCACTTCGGCGGAACCGGCGCGGGCCAGCACGGCGCGCGCCTCGGACAGGAAGATGCGGCCGGCGTCGGTCAGCACGATGCGGCGGCCGACGCGGTCGAACAGTTTGGTCTGGTAACGCGCCTCCAGTGCCGACACCGCGGCGCTTGTCGCCGATTGCGTCAGATTCAGCGCCTGAGCGGCCTGGGTGACATGTTCGCGTTCGGCGACCGCAACGAAGATCCGGAGCTGTTCGAGGGTCACGGCTTTCCTTTCGGTCTCAGCCCAGAAGCTTGACCAGCATTAGAGAGAAAGTCGCGATGAAAAGGAACGCGGCCAGACCAAGAAAGAGTGGACGGAGTCCCTTGGCCTGGAGCTTGCGGATGTCGGTCTCCAGCCCCATGGCGGCAAGCGCCATGGTGAGCAGGAAGGTGGTGAGGGCGACGATCCATGTCTTCGCATCCACCGGAATGTCGACCAGGCTGTTGACGCCGACCATGGCGACGAAGCCGAGCACGAACCACGGCATCGGGGCAGTTGCGCCGGCGTGCGTTGCCCGCGACGACCGCGCACGCTGGCGGGCGGCAAGGCCGAGCGCGATCACGACAGGTGCCAACATCATGACACGGGTGAGTTTTGCCACGGTGCCGAACTCGCCGGCCTGCTGGCCGTCCTGGAAGGCGGCTGCGACGACCTGGGCGATCTCGTGGATCGACGCACCTGCCCACAACCCATAGGCATGCGGGCCGAGATGCAGCAGCCCGGGCAGCAGCGGATAGGCAAACATCGCGATCGAGCCGAAGACGGTGACGCAGGCAACGGCATAGGCGACATCCTCGTCGGGCGCCCTGGTCACTGTGTTGGTGGCGATGACGGCGGATGCGCCGCAGATCGAGGTGCCGGCGGCGATCAGTTCAGCAAGTTTTTGCTCGACGCCGAGCAGCCGGCCGAGCCACAGGGTGAAGGCGAAGGTGGCGACGAGCGTGGCGGCGATGATGACCACTCCAGTGATGCCGACCTCGGCGACTTGGCTTGCCGTCAGCTGCAAGCCAAGCAGGATGATGGCGAAACGCAGCACCTTGCGCATCGAAAACGCCACGCCAGGCCTGGCGCGCGCCGGGGTGCCGACCAGATTGTGGAAGGCGATGCCCAGCACGATCGCAATGATCATCGGGCTGAAATTGCCAAGGCCGGGCAGGTGGCGAAGCGCGAAGGCGAGGGCGGCGATACCTGCGGCAAGCAGCAACCCGGGCAGCAGCTTGGCGCCGTCGTGACCACTGCGCACTGCATTGCGCCCTGCCTGGCTGCGGCTGGCGGGGATTGCGGTTTCGGTTCGGGTTAGAGCGTTCATGGGCTTGGACCTGTCAGTTTCAGGTGCAAGCTATGCGCCGGCTTTCCATCAATCCAACGCGTAATATCGGTTGAATCGTTCGGGGTAGACGAATGGTTGGAGCGCGTTTCACCCCGGTCTAGTCTCTGCTATCTCTTTGTTTTCAGACCTCTTGCCAGCCGAGTCGCCGATGCCTGTTTATGAGATTGCAGCACTGGGTGCCGCGACATGCTGGGCCGTTACCGGGCTGATTTCGGCCGGGCCTGCCGGCCATCTCGGCGCGCCGGCATTCAACCGGCTGCGTCAGCTTTTCGTCACCGGCTTGCTGGCGATCTATGTGCTGGCGACAGGCACATGGCGCGAGCTCGACGCCAGCGTTGCCGGGCCGCTGCTTTTGTCGGGGCTGATCGGCATCTTCGCCGGCGACACGCTTTTGTTTGCGGCTCTGAACCGGCTCGGCCCGCGCCGCTCCGGCATCCTGTTTGCGCTGAATGCGCCGATTGCTGCTGTGCTTGGCTGGCTGATGCTGGGCGAGGATCTTTCGGCAAAGGCCGCCGCCGGCATCGGGCTGACCTGCGCCGGCGTGCTGCTGGCGATCCTGTTTGGCAAGCGCCGCGACCAGCTGCACGCCTGGGAGACGGTGAAGGGGCCGCTGTGGATCGGTGTGGCGCTCGGGCTGGGGGCCGCAACCGGCCAGGCGATCGGCTCGATCATCGCGCGGCCGATCATGGCGACTGGAATCGACCCGTTCCTGGCGTCGATGATGCGCGTCGGCATCGCGGCCTTCTGCCTGACGGTGCTGCTGCAACTGCCGATCCCCGCGGTGAAGCCGAAGGGGCCGCTGACCTGGAAGGTGGCGGCACTGACGGCGCTGACCGGCTTCATCGCGCTCGCCATCGGCATGACGCTGCTGCTGTTTGCGCTGTCCGGGGGCAAGGTCGGCATCGTCTCGACGCTGTCGGCGACGTCGCCGGTGATCATCCTGCCGATGCTGTGGGCGAAGACTGGCGAGCGCCCGGCCGGCGGTGCCTGGGCGGGTGCGGCATTGGTGGTCGCCGGCATGGCACTGCTGTTCATGAAGTGAGCCAGGCAGGCGGCAACAAGGCCTGCCGGGCGCCTGAATTTCAGCAGGATTTGTCAATCCGCCTCATGCGATCATGCAAGCAGGACGCACGCGATGATGCACCGGGCCGACATGATGGATCGTCTTCAGGCTGACATGGATGGCGCGGCTGCGCGTCAAACGGCGATGCCCGAGGCGGTTGCAGCGGCTTTCGCCGCCTTTCCGGCGCCGGTGCGGGCGCGGCTGCTTGAGGTTCGCTCGCTGATCCTGTCGACGGCTGCCGAGACTCCGGGCGTCGGGCCTCTAAGCGAAACGCTGAAATGGGGCGAGCCGGCCTACCTGACCGAAGCCAGCGGCAGCGCCACCACCATACGACTGGGCTGCCCGAAGACGGGCGGCCGCACATGCGCGGTGTATTTCAACTGCCGCACGACGCTGGTCGACAGTTTTCGCGCCCATTTCGGCGATGTCTTCACCTACGAGGGCAACAGGGCGATCCTGTTCGACGCCGACGAACCCTTGCCTAAGGCACCACTGGCGATCTGCCTGGCGATGGCGCTCACCTATCACCGAAGGCAGCGGTGACGCTTCTGGGTCAGTGCAGCTTGGTCACCAGCCGCACAATCCAGTCGGTCAGGCCCTTGTAGGGCGGGCGGATCAGGTCGCTGGCCGAGGGTTCGTATTTGCGCAGCACTGGCATTGCCTTGGAGAAGGTGAGGAAACCCTCGCGGCCGTGATAGTGGCCCATACCCGAGGCGCCGACGCCACCGAAGGGTAGGTCAGCACAGGCGAACTGGTAGAGCGTATCGTTGACGCAGACGCCGCCGGCGACGATGCGTGACAGCATGCTCTCGATCTCGGCCTTGTCGTCGCCGAAGCAGTAGAGCGCCAGCGGGCGGTCGCGTTCCACGACATAGGAAATCGCCTCGTCGAGCGCGGCATAGCTCACGATCGGCAGGATCGGGCCAAAGATCTCGTCGCGCATGACGGCGCTGTCGGGCGCGGGGTCGAGCACGGCGATTGGCGCCAGCAGGCGCTGACGGCTTGAAGGCAGCGAGGTCGCGTCAAGCAGCGAAACCTGTTCGTGGCCGCGCGAGGCAGCATCGTCGAGCAGGCCGTTGAGGCGGGTGAGCTGGCCGTCATTGATAACAGAGGTGTAGTCGTCAAAACCCTGCTTGTCGTTGTAGCGGGCGCTGACCTCCTGCCTGACCAGGCGGACGAGTTCGTCGCGCTTGTCCTTCGGCACCAGCACATAGTCGGGCGCGATGCAGGTCTGGCCGGCGTTGAAGAATTTTCCCGTGGCGATACGCCGGGCCGTGCGTTCGAGATTGGCCGAGGGGGCGATGATGGCCGGCGACTTGCCGCCGAGCTCGAGCGTAACAGGCGTCAGGTTGCGGGCGGCGGCCGCCATGACCTTGCGGCCGACAGCCGTCGAGCCGGTGAAGAACAGGTGGTCGAAGGGCAGTTCGGAGAAGGCCGCCGACAGCTCGGCGCCGCCTTGCGCTACGGCCACGCGCGACGCCGGGAAGACTTCTGATAGCAACGACTGCAGGAAGGCCGCCGTGCGCGGCGTGTGCTCCGAGGGTTTAAGGAAGACGTGGTTGCCGGCGGCTATGGCAGCGACGAGCGGGGTGAGCGCCAGGTTCACCGGATAGTTCCACGGCGCGATGACGCCGACCACGCCGAGCGGCACGTGGCGGATCTCGGCGCTGGCCGGCAGGAGTTTCCAGCCGGCCGAACGGCGCTCGGGTTTCAGCCACGACTTCAGCTTGCGCAGCGTGTGCTTGATCTCCGACAGCACGACGCTGCCTTCGCCGAGCAGGCTTTCGTGGCGCGAGCGGTGGCCGAAATCAGCGCTGATTGCGTCGACCATCTCGTTCAGGCGCTGGCTGAAGGCGCGCTGCAGGCGCTTGAGGTCGTCGACGCGCTGGGCATAGGACGGGCGCGTCTCGAGCCAGGCGGCGCGCAGCGTGTCGAAGGTCGCCCTGAGATCGGGCTGGCTGTCGTTAAGCTTCAGCATCGTTTTCCGTCGAGCGGGCGAAGAGATACTGCGCGGCATAGTAGGTGCTGAGCACCCAGATTGCATTGTAGGGAATGTTCCAGCGGAACCGGCCATAAGCAAGCATTGTGTCGCTGACCACGAAGAACAGGCCGCCGAACGCGGCAAAGCGTGCCGCCCGCTGCCCCGGCGTGCCGGCAAGCTGGCGGTCGCGCGACAACGCCTGGGCGGCCATGCCGACGAGCACCAGCGCATAGATCACCACCGGAATGCGCATCGGCGAGGGCAGATGCGACCACAGGCCCGCGAATACGGCCGCTGCGATGACGGCAAACGGCGCGAAGATCGTGACGTGGCGGCCGAACCTGCTATCGCGGGTCAATGCCCAGATGTAGGCGCAGTGGGTGATCAGGAAGCAGACGAGGCCGGCAAGGAAATAGTCGCCCGGCAGCATCAGGAAGAAATCGCCCGCCGCGGCAAAGGCAAGGCCTACAGCGATCGGCAGGCCATAGGCGCGCGAGCCCATGCCGCGCAACACGGCGACAAGCAGAAGCAGTGTCGCCGTCGGCTTGGTGAGGTAATGCAGCCAGCGCCAGGACGAGCTGTCGTCGGGCGCGATCAGGCTGCCCAAGATGGCAAGGACCGCGCAGATGGCGAACAGCCAGTAGAGCGCGGTGTTGCTGCGTGTTTCCGTCAATTTATCCATGCTGCCCGCTCCCCCCTCGTGCTGCCGATTTCAGGATAAGCCAATGTTTTCGACGGTTTGTCCAGTTACCGGAACGTAAGGTGCGGGAAGGGGTTGGCTGCGTGGACGAATTGGCGGGAAGGCGGAACCAGGATTGGTCTCGGCTCGCCGCCAATCGAGCCAAGACCGTTGCGCAGGGGGCTACTGAAGGTGCGGCCAACGCCCCGAACGAGTCCGGTTCTGTCGGCCGCGCCCGAGGTGCCTCACAAGCGGCTGGCAAATGCCCTGATGTCGGCCGCCAGCAATTCAGGCTGCTCCAGCGCCGGGAAATGCCCGCCTGAAGGCATCACCGTCCATTGTTCGATGTCGAACCAGCGCTCGCCCCAGCTTTGCGGGGCAGGAAGGATGTCGCGCGGGAAGATGGCGACGGCCACCGAAACCCCGCTTCTGGGTGGCGGTGACATCGCGCCCTGGTCGCTGAAGGCTTCGCGATAGAGCCATTGCGACGAACCGATCGTTTCGGTGACCCAATAGATGGTCAGGATTGTGCTGAGAACGTCGTTCGAAACCTTCCGGTCATCCGTCCAGTTTTGGAATTTCTCGGCAATCCAGGCTGCCAGCCCCGCTGGCGAGTCGTTGAGAGCGGCTGCTATGGTGCGCGGCTTGGTGGCATGCAGCATCGCATAGGCGCCTTCCGCCATCCGCCACTGTGGGACGACGTCCAGAAACGCGCGCTCCTCGTCGTCGAGGTCGGAGGCAGCGGGATATCCCGAGAATACATTGACCATGTGGATGCCAAGGAGCCGGTGATGATGATTTGCCCGTAGCCGCTCGACTACGCCGGCACCCATGTCGCTGCCATGGGCGAGGAACTGCTCGTAGCCAAGGCTTGACATCAGCTTCGCCCAGAGGTCGGCGATCCCAGTGATGTTCATCCCTGATGACGTCGGCCGATCCGAAAAGCCGTATCCGGGTATGGACGGGATCACGACATCGAACGACAGGCCGTCCTGTTCCATGGTCAGCAGCGGGATGAGCGGAAGAAGCTCGACGAAGCAGCTTGGCCAGCCATTTGTCAGCACGATCGGAATGCGTCGCGCACCCTGGCCG
The DNA here is from genome assembly GCF_964252895.1 of Aminobacter sp. LjRoot7. Taxonomy (NCBI): domain Bacteria; kingdom Pseudomonadati; phylum Pseudomonadota; class Alphaproteobacteria; order Hyphomicrobiales; family Phyllobacteriaceae; genus Aminobacter; species Aminobacter sp. LjRoot7. Next base: position 193,103 of record NZ_CAXUPX020000004.1, on the reverse strand, counting down.
CGGACATGGACAAAGTGGATGCCGATGCCGTCGATGTCCATTCGGTAGGCCGGAATGCCGTTGAGTTCCGCTTCTGCCTTTCGCCAATCGAAGTGGCGCCAATGATGGAGCACATTACGCAGTTCGGCTTGCGGCATGCCGGATGCCCAGGTGCAGTCGCCGGGGCATTCGACAAACCGCGCCTGATCGAGGCGGCGATGGAGATCGGCGAGGACGTCATCGGGCACCGAGATCTGGAACGGGATTACGTTGGCGGGTGTCATGGTCGGTTGTTGTCCGGCATTTGAGTGGGTTGCCTGGACGGTATGAGCCACGGGTTGCGATCTTGAAATTGCATAAAAGTGGAGAGCTGCTATTCAGTTTTGAATGAAAGCCGCGCCCGATTGGTCCCTCTACCGTTCCTTCTGTGCCGTCTTGAAAGAGGGTTCGCTGTCGGCTGCAGCTCGGTCTATCGGTCTGAGCCAGCCGACGCTCAGCCGCCACATCCTTGCGTTGGAAGAAGCACTCGGCCTCACCCTGTTCACCCGCTCGCCGGACGGGTTGCTTCCGACCGACGAAGCGATGGCGATGAGGGAAGAGGCGGAGGCGCTGGCATCTGCAGCCGATGCCCTGTTTCGAGCGGCATCCGGCCCGCTGGCCCGCAACGTCGGCACGGTTCGTATCGCCACGAGCGAGGTGGTCGCGGCCGAATTCACAGGACCGATCCTCGCTGGAATTCGCAAGGTCCATCCAGGGCTTGTCCTGGAGGTCGCGGTTTCCAACCGGATCAACGATCTGCTGCGCCGCGAAGCGGACATTGCAGTCAGGATGACCCGCCCTGTTCAAACCGGGTTGGTTGCCAAGCTGGTGGGCCGCAGCGAACTGGGTCTCTACGCCCACCCCCGCTATCTTGAAGAGAGCCCTGCACCCGACACCTCCGCCGAGCTGTTCGATCACGCATTGGTCGGGTTCGACACGCCTCTGGCCTATACCAAAACCTTTGCGATCGGCGGGGTTGCCGTGACGCGTGACCGGTTTGCAGTTCGCAGCGACAGCGACATGGCCCAGCTTGCCGCGATCAGGTCGGGATGCGGCATCGGCGTCTGCCACCAGGCGATCGCAGAACGCGCGGGACTGACGCGTGTCCTGGCCGATGCCTTCAAGCCCCAGGTCGAATGCTGGATTGCGATGCACCAGGACATGCGCTCCACGACACGCCACCGGACCGTCTTCGATGCGCTGGCGACGGGCCTGGAAGGCTTCCTCAAGGGCGGACCAGACATCCGGTGAACGTGTGCCGGTCGGCGGTGGCGCTTGCCGCATTGCCGAGGCCGCAGGCGCGGTGCCGTCGCGCAAAAGAAACACATCGGGCGTATTGCAGGCTGTAAGGCGAATTGCAGTTTACGTTTCGTTCACCATCGCCTACACCCCGACCTCCCTGAAGTCCCGCCGGTGATTTGCGCCCCGATGCAGAACAAATCCATCCGTTTTCGCGCCCGTTCGTTCGTCGCCTTCGCGCTTGTGCCCGAGGCGCCGCTGGACCAGTGGCTGCAGGATCTCGACCGCTGGATCGAGAATTCTCCCGGCTTTTTCAAGGGTCGGCCGGTGGTGCTGGACCTCAATGTGCTGAAGCCGCTGGCCGACGAAATCGGCGCCCTGGTGGCGCTGATCGCCGAGCGCGGAATCAGGACCTATGCGATCGAGGCCGACTACATCGATTCGCTCGGCGACGAGCTGCCGCCGAAGCTGGCCGGCGCCAGGAAGACGATGATCGAGGAAGAACAGGTCGACGCCGAGGCGCTGGCGAAGGCCGAGGAGGCCGCCAAGGCGCCGCTGTCGCCATCGAACACGCTGATCGTCGAGCAACCGGTGCGTTCCGGCCAGTCGATCGTGCACCCGCATGGCGACGTCATCGTCATGGGCTCGGCGAGCTTCGGCTCCGAAATCCTCGCCGGTGGCTCGATCCACGTCTACGGCACACTGCGCGGCCGCGCCTTTGCCGGCGCCTGGGGCGACCGCAGCGCCCGCATCTTCTGCCGCCGCAACGAGGCCGAGCTTTTGGCCGTCGACGGCTGGTACCGCACCGCCGAGGACATGGAGCCGTCGATGCATGGCAAGGCGATCCAGGTCCATCTGGAAGACAATGCCATCCAGGTCGCGCCCCTCAATTGACAAACGGAGACAACAAAATGGGCAAGGTAGTGGTCGTCACATCTGGCAAGGGCGGCGTCGGCAAGACGACCTCGACGGCTGCCCTCGGAGCCGTGCTGGCCCAGTCCGGCAAGAAGGTGGTACTGATCGACTTCGACGTCGGCCTGCGCAACCTCGACCTGGTGATGGGCGCCGAGCGCCGCGTCGTCTTCGACCTCGTCAACGTCACCCAGGGCCAGGCCAAGCTGGCGCAGGCGCTGATCCGCGACAAGCGCGTCGAATCGCTGTTTTTGCTGCCGGCCTCGCAGACGCGCGACAAGGACGCGTTGACCGAGGAAGGCGTCGCCGGCGTCATCAATGCGCTCAGGGACAAGTTCGACTACGTGCTGTGCGACAGCCCGGCCGGTATCGAGCGCGGCGCCCAGCTTGCCATGCGCTTCGCCGACGAGGCCGTCATCGTCACCAATCCGGAAGTGAGCTCGGTGCGCGATTCCGACCGCATTATCGGCCTGCTCGATTCCAAGACGCTAAAAGCCGAGCAGGGCGAGCGCGTCACCAAGCACGTGCTGGTGACCCGTTATGATGCCGGCCGCGCAGCGCGCGGCGAGATGCTCTCGATCGACGACGTGCTGGAGATTCTGTCGGTACCGTTGCTCGGCATCATCCCGGAGAGCCAGGGCGTGCTGCGCGCCTCCAATGTCGGCTCGCCGGTGACGCTGAACGAGCCGACCAATGCGGCTGCCCGTGCCTATGCCGATGCCGCCAAGCGGCTGCAGGGCGAGGACGTGCCGATGGTCACGCCAGTCGAGAAGAAAGGTCTCCTTAACCGTCTTCTGGGAAGGAGAGTGGCATGAAACTCCTCGACTTCTTCAAGCGTGGCGGCAGTGCACCGGTGGCGCGCGAGCGCCTGCAGGTGCTGCTCGCCTACGAGCGCAACAACCGCAACCAGCCCGATCTCGTCGCCGTGCTGCGCGAGGAGATCATCGCGGTCATCGCCAAGCACGTCCAGGTCAACCAGGACGACGTTAAGATCACAATGGATCGCGGCGCCACCACCTCGACGCTGGAAATCGACATCCACATCCCCAACGCCGGCATCAAGGCCGCGCCGGCGATCTGAACGACGCAAGATGCGCGGCGCCGTGAGGGGCCGCGCCCGCTCACATGTTCAGCGATTGGCCGGCTGGAACAGCTCGACGAGATTGCCCGAAGGGTCGACGAGCAGAACCTGTGCGCCGCCGGGACCCTTGACCATATCGTCGCGAAACTGCGCGCCCTCAGCCTTCAATCGCGCAACCTCCTTTGCCAGGTCGTCGACGATCAGATGGATGCGGTTCCAGCCGCCGGCGCGCGGCCGGGCGCCGTCGGACATCGGCCGCGCCGCCGAGCTGGTCGGGCCGCTGAGCAACAGGCGCAGCGACCCGCGCGAGACGTCGGCAAAGGCAGGGGCGTAGTTGGTCAGGACTGCGAAGCCGAGATGGTGCGTGTACCAGTCGATTGAGGCCTCGACGTCGTCGACGAGGTAACGGACATTGACCATGTCAGATGGCATGTGTTCCTCCCGGGATGGGTACGCTGTCGCTGAACCAGTTTGCTACGACAGCGTGTCCTCGCCAAGGCGGATGGCTAGGCTGGCGGGAGTTCGAACAGCAGGGCGCCGTGTTGGCGGCCGCGTTCGACATAGCCGATGATCCGGAACCAGCGTGCGACCTCGGGGCGGTCGAGCCAGCCACGCGAGCGGATGGGAATGTTGCCGGCGAGCTGCTGGATCCTACGGATGTGGCGTTTGCAGAAGCGGACCGTGGGCGCGGCGAAGAACTCGTCCTGGGCGGCGAACAGCGTTTCGGCCGCGTCCGAATTCTCATGCCAGGCGATGATTGCCACCGGGCGATCGCCCTCGACGAGCGCATGCGCTCGTCCTTCCTTCAGGTTCATCATCAGATTGTCATAAGCGCTCTTGGCGTCCTTGCCTGCGGCGGCATACTCGTCGGACATTCGCTTTGACAGGTCGTGGAAGACCACCTCGAGGTCTCCGACGGTAGCTGTTCTTGCGCGCATATCTCCTCCTTCGCACCCCTGGAGACAGTTTGCCCCAGGGAAGAGCGATGTCCAGTGAAGAAATTTTGACCCGGCCCGGTCATGAAGAAAATAATTTCCCGGGAAGACTTTCTGTATTGTTGCGGGAAATATCGCGCGGCAGCGGAAGTTATTGGGTCGGGCGCAAGCGCTGCCTTTAAATGACGCCCGCTTCTGGCTGACGGTTGCCACCAGCCGGGCGTTGCTTTCGGAGACAGTACCGGTTTTGATCGGAGTTGATGCCGCCGTCAGCATGCCGGCCAGCTATTGCGGCTGCCCTGCGTTGGTCAGGTGCTTCCCAGGCCATGTGTCGTCGATAACAGATGATGCAGTTGGTGTTTCGGCTGCATCTTGGATAGCGTCGCCTGACGTCGATATGCGACACTGACATCGTCAGGGGAGGGGCACGAGTGGAAGACAGGGACACGCGCCGGCTGGAAATGGTCGTGCTGATGACGCCCGAGATGGCGAATTTCAGCGGCAAGGTACACGGCGGAGCCTTGCTCAACCTGCTTGATCGGGTCGCCTTTTCATGTGCGTCGCGCTATTCCAACAAATACGCTGTCACGCTGTCGGTCGACCAGGTGGTGTTTCGGGAGCCGATCAATGTCGGCGAACTCGTCACGTTCCGGGCGTCGGTCAATTTTGCCGGCCGCACCTCGATGGAAATCGGCATCCACGTCGAAGCCGAAAACATCCGCTCGGGCCAGCGGCGCCACACCAACTCCTGCTACTTCACCATGGTGGCAGTGGACGAAGACGGCCGCCCGTCTGAGATCCCGGCTTTCGTGCCGTCAACCGACATCGACCGCAGGCGCCATCGCGCGGCCGAGTTGCGCCGCGAACTGAGGCGGGAGTTCGAGGCGCGCTTCCGGGCCGTTGCCAACGCGGTCGAGACGTAGCGGAACTATCCATCGAAGGACCTCAGCGCGCACGGGCCTGCCGGCTGCTGTGGCGTGGGCAGCCGACGCGGGTCGAGGCTCGCTTCACTGGCGGTCAGTCGTTCCTTTGTTCCTTTCGCGCATAGGTCGTTCCGCTGCGTCCAAGACGAGGCCTTCCGTCGCAAGTAGAGATAGGCGCTGGCGGCCGATGGGACTGCCATGCCGCCGACATGTGTCGGTTCTCGCGGGGAGGTTGGCGAATGGCTGGCAACTCAAGATACCAGATGCGAGCTCGCTCGATCTGCATGATGGTACAGGCCGTCGCTCTGTCGCTCACATTGATGGCATGCACCACGACCACCGAGTCGAGCTTCGAAGGCCCTGATTACTCCGACGACACACGCAAGCTCGAAAAGCAGATGATGGCGGAGGCAACAGCACTGGGCACGGCGCAGGGAGTGGCGGGTGCTGCTGCGTCGATGTTGCCGATGGGCGCCGGCAGCCTCGTCACCACTACGGCGGGCAGGGCTGTCCGCGACGCGATGATCATCCGCCACGACAAGCTGATGCGCGAGCAGATCGAGCGCGACAATGCCGAATTCTACAAGCGCTACGGCATCACGGATGCTGACGCAGGCCCGGCGGTGGCGGACCAGAGCCGTGGCGGGCCGAAGCGCTGCGCGCGGCGGGGTGGGGTGAGGCGCTGTTGAGGAAATGCCCGACTTTTGCCTTTCGCCGGCTCGCTTGCCCCACCGAGGCAGAAGTTCTGCGGAGCCATCCCCGATGCGCAGTGTTGCGGATTGAAGCATGGCCCCTCTCGAACTGCATTGTGCCCTGCTGTCAAACCAAGCGGCCAAGCAATTGAGCGACGCCGGTTGCCAACCCCACCAACAGCAACACGAGCAGGACATTCACTGACCGCTTGATGGTGTAGTACAGCGGCCGATTGGTCGACTTCAGTCCCTTGATGCGCGCCAGCAAGGGCGAAAGCCGGGCAAAGGCCCTGTTGGCCAGGCCACGATGGTCTTCCGGCGTGTTGGGCACGACCGAGGCGCGCGTGATGCCCTGGTAGAAGAAGTTGAACAGCGCCCCGATTGGATTGAGCGGGCGCTTGACGTCGCACATCAGGATGAGGCGATCAGCGTCGGTGTCGTTGCGGACGTAGTGCAGGTAGGTCTCGTCGAACATCAGCACCTCGCCATCGCGCCAGCTCTGGTTTTGGCCATCGACGTTGATGAAGCAGGCGTCCGAGTTGGGTGTTGCAAGGCCAAGGTGGTAGCGCAGCGACACGGCGAGCGGATCTGCATGCCGGGTGAGTTGCGAGCCCGCGGGCAACAAGGCGAACATGGCTCCATGCACCGCAGGCACCTGCCGCAACAGTGCCACCGTTCTGGGGCAAAGCCGCCGCGCGGAATGGTGCGTGTAGCCGTACCAATTCAAGTAGAAGCGGCTCCAGCCATATTTGAAGAACGTCCGGAAGCCGACATCGTAGGAGCCGGCCGTGCCTGGGCGTTTGGTGGCGTCAAAATAGCCCTGGCGCACCAGCTCCAGCCCTTCGTCGCGGATGGCCTGCCAGTTCTGGCGCAACAGATGGGTTTCCGGGAATTCGGCCGGGTCGAGAACGGCCTTTGATCCGCGCCGCAGTGTGGTCATGAACAGCACGCAATTGAATGGCGTGAAGATCGGCCAACCCTTGCGAATGTACTCGGTCAGGTTTTTGTAACGGGCTTCACCCCTGAAACGGTAGACGTACAAAATACTTGCGGCAGCAAACGCCAAAATGATCGCGGAAACTTGCATAAGTTCTCCTTCGCAAACCTTCCGCGCGACGGAGTAGACATGGCACATTGCCGCAGCATTACGCGGCAGTCGCCTTGCCTCATTGGGGCTATTCCGATCGGCCTTGGCGTTCGACGCGGGGGAGAAGAGCTAGCGTTCTGGACCTTTTGAGAACTGCCGAGCGCCCAAGGAATCCGGGGGGCGTTGCGATGGAGCTGTGCTGCTGCTCCGCCCCTGGATGACGAACCGGAGAAACTGCGCGCGCTTGCGTTGTCAGCCAGTTCTACGATGACGGTGAGCGCTCGCAAGAGCGGCCCGCTTGGACTTACCCAAGTCGGGCCGTCTGCATTGCGCGGTGGGCGTTGGGGTGGGCAGCCGGCGCAATACTCACACCTAGGATTTAAGGCACCGCGCCGGCGCACTACCCCACCTTCCCAAGGTCGAATTTACGCTCGTCGGAGGTACACAGACAATTAGCTCATTGGATAGGTGGCCGTAGCTTGTTCGTCTGATCGAGCCGTTGGGGTCGAGCTCGATCGTCGTCCTCGGGCTTGACCCAGGACCCATGCCGTGACCCATTCAGACTGCTCACCTGGCAACGTTCGGGGTTCGCCAACGTGGCTGGCAGTGGGCTTGGGGGTGTGCTCATCTGGGCAGGGCGCAAGTTAGCAACCGGTCGACTTCTTCAACAAGACGCGTAGCCGGTTTGGAGCTTGATCGGATGCAGGTCGACGATTTGTTTCGTCTCGGCGGGGACTTCTTTGAGCAGATCATCCAAGCCATCTATTCAGATCGGCTCCGGGTTGGCGATGTCGTTGTTGATGCCGGGGCCAGTCATGGTTTTCACACCTTTCCCATTGCGGAACTGGTAGGGCGTACTGGCCAAGTGATAGCCTACGAGCCTATCCGTCATCTCGCGTGGCGCCTTTGCGAAAGACCTTGAGGATGCGCCAGGTCAAGATTGTAAACGCGGCACTTTCGGATCGTTCAGGGAAAGCAAGCTTCAATCTGGTCCAGGCGGCTTCAGGTTACAGTGGGCTAGCTGATCGGCAGCTCCCACAGGGCTTTGCGGCGACTATTGAGAAGATCAAGGTTCGAACGACAACTCTCGACGAGACCGTGACGCGCCGGTCCGTCCGGTTCATCAAAATGGACATCGAGGGCGGCGAGTTCCACGCATTGCAGGGGGGGACGGGCAATGCTCCAGGGCAGTCGCCCGCTCATCGTGTTCGAGCATGCCGGCCAACCAACAGCGACAGCCTATGGTTATTCGCCCGAACAGTTCTTCGACCTGTTCGAAAGTCTAGGTTACGTCCTTTTCGATGTTTTCGGACGGCCCTACGGTCCGAACGACTGGTCACGGCCGAAATCGCCTTGGTACAAAGTGGCCGCGGCCTTAGGGACCGATGACGAGGTCTTTTGTCGTGACCGTCTTCCCACCCTGATCCTCGACGTTGCCAGTAGGAGGTAAGCTAATAGATGCGTTCAAAGCCGGCCGGCCAATGGCTGTCGTGCAGCCTCCGGCGCCGGCGCGGATGATCGAAGGCGGTACGGCGGCATCGATATCGGCTCCAACACGGTCGAGCGGTCGATCCGCCCGATCGCGCTCAACCGGAGAACGCCCTCTTCGCCGGCTCTGAAGGCCGCGCCGAGCACTGGACCGTCGTCGCTTCGCTGATCGAGATGTGCAAGCTGAACTACGTCGAGCCGCTCGGCTACCTCGCCGACGTGCTCACCAAAATCGTCAACAGCCACCCAACCAGCCAGATCGACGATCTCCTGCCTTGGGCCTACATCGCCGCTGCCGAGCTTAAAGCCGTGATCTGAGTTCGGGTCATCCGGCCAGTTCAAGACGCCCCTGAACTCGCTCCTCAATCGCCTTCAGGAACTGGTCGGACGTCGATGTCCATCCAAAGAGTATCTGCACGAGCGTGATCGAGGCATCATGATTGCTCCTTGAGGCGTCCCCGGCGATGGGCTCGCTGGTGCAATCCGTCAGCAATATGCAGTGATAGTCCCTGAAGAAGGCATCCCGAATTGTCGATTCCACACACACGCTGGTCGTGCATCCTGTCACGATGAGGTGCTTGATGCCTGCGGTCTTCAGAACAGAATCGAGTTCGGACTCGTAGAAACCGCTGAACCGCGTTTTGTAGACGACCACATCCCCTGCTTCTGGCTTGAGGTCGTCAACGATATCTGTTCCCCAGGTGTCGCGGATCAGAATCCGACGCTCGCTGCCATCCGGGGCTACCACGCTCTCACCAACCCCAAAGATCTGGAGATGTCGGATACGGTTGGGGGCGTCCGATGTCCCAAGGTCCGACAGATCGGAATGATATCCCATCTTCAGATAGACGACGGGCACTCTCAAATCGCGAGCGGCAGCTATCACGCTGGCAGTGGGGCCGACAGCCCGTTGAATCCCGGAGATATCGATTCCGGCTCTGTCGAACATTCCACCTTTGGAGCCGAAGTCATTCTGCATGTCCACGACGAGAACTGCAGCGTTCGTCGGATCAATTGAAATAGGTTGAGGCTTCGCGTCGATGACAAGTGGATGCACTTTGTCCTCCCACCAGCATGAGGTGTCGCTCTTTGCGCCGTTGGTTATCATGATCGGCCACCTACGTAGCGTCAACAAGCCACTCGCCACCGACCAACGTCTCTTGCTCTCGGGCGACCTATCAAACATAGGCTGTCGTCAGCTGGACTGCTCAAAACGGTGCGGCGGAGTCGCGACAGAGGATGATCCAATGCTTGAAAGAATAAACCCCGATGCCCGGTGGAGTGACGCGGTTGTCGTTGGCAACCTGATTTTCGTCGCTGGTCACACTGCCGAGAAGACGCGCGGCCAATCGGTGCGCGAACAGACGGAAGAGGTCCTCCAGTTGCTCGACGAAACACTGGCGCAGGCCGGGGTGACGAAGAGGAACCTCGCCATGGTGCAGATCTACCTGGCCGACATGTCGAACTTCGACCAGATGAACGAAGCCTGGGACAGCTGGGTCATTCCCGGCGAAGCGCCGGCGAGGGCAACGGTCGAATCCAGGCTCGCTTATCCTGATCTCGGCGTGGAGATCACTGCGGTAGCTGCGCGGTAGGGGTGGGAACGCTGGGGGGCGAGCGTGGCCTCTCCGCTTCGTCATCCTCGGGCTTAACCCGAGGATTCATGCCGTGAGGGTGAGGAATGTGCAGTGAGTGGAAGAAAGAGCACGCGTTCTGCACCGCTTGGGCACTGCCTAAAATGAATGCCTCCGCCATCTCTAAGATGACGAAGGCGGGAGTTCGTGCCGATCGCCGCCGAACTCTCCGACAACTGACCGCCAAGGCCAACCGCGCCGCTAGTTGTTGCCAGTCCAGGAAGCGCTGGCTGCAACATGATCAGAGTCGGGTACGTCTCTCCGATCCACGGTCTTCCGGTCGGCGTGCATTTTCTTCGGCTGCAACCCGGTCAAAACGCCGTTCGATGTCCAGTGAGAGCATCCTTGCCAGATCACGGGAGCTTTCGGCGTTTGTGGGGACAAACAGCTCGCCAGTGCGAAGAGAGAGCACCCCTATGGACTGCGGGTTATCATCCGGGACAAAAAGCCCAAGCGTTCCGATTGCTTCGCGGAGATTGATGGCGGGCCGAATGGTATTCCAGATGTGAATTCTGGTAGCCGTTCCACCTAGATCGATCTCAAAGTCAGGTGAGAATTTGACGGAGTAGATACCGTTGGGGCTGGCGACCTGTTGATCGGCATCTTGGACAAGCCGTATGGCCCTTCCGTTTACCCAGCTCATAAGTGCCTGCGCCGCGGATGTGGCCGACTGTCGTTCTGCGGCTTGGCTTATTGCCCTCAACCGTGCTTCGGTTGTGTGCCAATCGACAGCTTGACTTGCGTACTCCGTAGCAACGCGCCGCATGGCCTTGTGAAAGTCGTAACCTCCTTTTCGCGCTCCGAGACGCTTCCTGATTTCAGTGTCCCGTGGCTGTGGGTTCAGTGCGAGTAGCTTAAGGTATGCTGAAGTGCCAAAAGTGGTCATAGCCAACTCCTGTCACGATTCCGCTTCATGCGTAGATGCAGAGACATGGGAGGACTCCAAGGTTGATCGTGGTGAAAAAAAAGCCGCCCGGAGGTGGGCGGCTTTCTCGTCATTTTTCTTTACGGACGCCTTTGAAAGGCTGGTTGTCCGCTTTCTGATCCATGAATTTGCCGGACCCAGTGTCCCGCTTCGTCCAACGATCAATCTTGGGATTGTACGTTTGCGAACGGTCGCGTACTGCGCCGTTGCGATGTCCGTCGCCTTTGGGCGGATTGGTGGCCATGCTGCTTGCTCCTTTCTCCCGCATCACTTGATGCCCAAGCGCTTGTGTCGCGCTTGACATCTGTTGATCATGAGAACAGCATGCCCACGCTTTACCAGAGCGAGTGAGCGCAAGGGCGGCGAGTCCGCCTTGGCTGTTCACGAGAGGCGGTGCAAGAAATTGCATCGCCTTTTTCTTAGATAAACTGAATCTCAGCTATGTTACGCGATTTGCCAAGCCCCATAGTTATCCACAAAGCAGTGTTGACGAATCGGACAGCTAGCTGTTAGGTGTACCTGACTAGATATGCCATTCGACAGTTTGGAAGATACCATATCTATGCCTGCGGGCGCAATGTTCCCGTTGTAGATTCTGTGGACAAGCAAGGTTTTCCACAGGCGAGTCGAGCCCTCTGATTGCGGTTCTGACCAAGATTAATTCCGAATCAATGCAGACCCCGCACACAGTTTGCTGATCTCATCAGTACTGTGTTCGCTGTTTTGCCGCACAATCTTTGCCGCTAAAAAGACGGCCCGATCTTGCGACCGGGCCGACGGATATTAGTGTCATTTTAGATGGTAGGCGTGGCTCCCATCTACCGCTGCCTGCTGCTGAGATCCTCAGCTGCAGCCGCTCGTCGCGCCGCAGGTGTCGCACTTCTCGCAGGTGCCGTTGCGGACCATGGTGAAGTTCTGGCATTCCGAGCAGGAATTGCCGGTATAGCCCTGCAGCATCGACTTGGCGCGGCGGTCGGCGGCGACTTTCTTGGCCTCAGTCGCTTCCTGGGCGGCAGCGTCGGTGAACAGCGACGTCGTCACCGTCTCCTCAGTCTCCTCAGTCTCCTCGATGGTGATCTCCTCGGCCAGCTCCTTGGCGCGTTCCTCGTAGTCGCGCTTGTAGGCGGTCGATTCCTCCACCGAGACTGCAGCCTTGGGCGACAGCGACAGCACGTTGGAGCCGGAGAAGGCGGTCACCGGTGTGGCACGTGCCGGGGCGGCGGTCGCCGAACCCTTGGGGTCGTTGCCGGCGCCGGCCGAGACGACCTTGAGCGGGGAGGCGCCACGGGTCAGGCCCTTGGAGAAGGGCAGGGCCTTGCCTTCGGTGATGCCCTTGCCGAGTGCGGTCTTGTCGAAGTCCGACTGGTCGACATGGGCGAGGTCGTGGCGGTTGAGATAGCTGACGGCGAGCTCGCGGAAGACGTAGTCGAGGATCGAGGTGGCGTTCTTGATGGCATCGTTGCCGATGACCATGCCGGCCGGCTCGAACTTGGTGAAGGTGAAGGCCTCGACATACTCGTCGAGTGGCACGCCGTACTGCAGGCCGAGCGAGATCGAGATGGCGAAGTTGTTCATCATCGCGCGGAAGGCAGCACCTTCCTTGTGCATGTCGATGAAGATCTCGCCCAGGCGACCGTCGTCGAACTCGCCGGTGCGCAGATAGACCTTGTGGCCGCCGACGACGGCCTTCTGGGTGTAGCCCTTGCGGCGGTTCGGCAGCTTTTCGCGCTCGCGGTAGAGGCGCTCGATGACACGCTCGACGATCTTTTCGGTGACCTGCACCGCCTTGGCGGCGGCAGGTGCTGCGATCAGTGCCTCGACGACCTCATCTTCATCCTCGTCCTCGTCTGCGATCAGCGAGGCATTCAACGGCTGCGACAGCTTGGAGCCGTCGCGGTAGAGCGCGTTGGCCTTCAGCGCCAGCTTCCACGACAGCATGTAGGCGCTCTTGCAGTCCTCGACCGTCGCCTCGTTGGGCATGTTGATGGTCTTGGAAATGGCGCCCGAGATGAAGGGCTGGGCGGCGGCCATCATGCGGATGTGGCTGTCGACCGAGAGATAGCGCTTGCCGATCTTGCCGCACGGATTGGCGCAGTCGAACACGGCGAGGTGCTCGTCCTTGAGGAACGGTGCGCCTTCGAGCGTCATCGCGCCGCAGACGTGGATGTTGGCGGCCTCGATGTCCTTCCGGGAGAAACCGATTGCCGGCAGGATCTCGAACGAGAAATCGTTGAGCTGCGCGTCGGTGAAACCAAAGGTCTCCTTCACCCAGTCGGCACCCAGCGTCCACTGGTTGAACACGAACTTGATGTCGAAGGCACTCTTGAGTGCAGCGTTCAGTGCTTCGATCTTCTCGTCGGTGAAGCCCTTGGCCTTTAGCGAGCCGGGGTTGATGCCGGGCGCCTGGTTGAGATTGCCATGGCCGACGGCATAAGCCTCGATCTCGGCGATCTGAGCCTCGGTGTAGCCGAGCGTACGCAGCGCTTCGGGCACGGCGCGGTTGATGATCTTGAAGTAGCCGCCGCCGGCGAGCTTCTTGAACTTGACCAGCGCGAAGTCGGGCTCGATGCCGGTCGTGTCGCAGTCCATGACCAGGCCGATCGTGCCGGTCGGCGCAATCACGGTTGCCTGGGCGTTGCGGTAGCCGTGCTTCTCGCCGAGCGCAATCGCCTGGTCCCAGGCGGCGCGGGCGTGGCTGACCAGCTCCTGCTGCTTGAGGTCGGAAGCGACCAGCGGCACCGGGTTGACCGACAGCTGCTCGTAGCCGACCGCTTCGCCATAGGCGGCGCGGCGGTGGTTGCGCATGACACGCAGCATATTCTGGGCGTTGCGCTCGTAGTCCGGGAAGGCGCCGAGCTCGGAGGCCATCTCGGCCGAGGTGGCATAGGCCACGCCGGTCATGATCGCTGTCAGCGCGCCGCCGATGGCGCGGCCTTCGTCGGAGTCATAAGGAATGCCTGACGTCATCAGCAGGCCGCCGATATTGGCGTAGCCGAGGCCGAGCGTGCGGTACTCATAGGAAAGCTTGGCGATTTCCTTGGACGGGAACTGCGCCATCATGACCGAGATTTCGAGCACGACGGTCCACAGGCGCACGGTGTGCTCGTAGGCCGCGATGTCGATCTCGCCATTCTGCATGCGGTAAGGTAGCAGGTTGATCGAGGCGAGGTTGCAGGCCGTGTCGTCGAGGAACATGTATTCCGAGCACGGGTTCGACGCACGGATGGCGCCCGCCGAAGCGCAGGTGTGCCAGTCGTTCATCGTGGTGTTGAAGTGCAGGCCCGGATCAGCCGAAGCCCAGGCGGCGTAGCCGATCTTTTCCCACAGGTCGCGGGCCTTGAGCGTCTTCAGGACCTTGCCGTCCTTGCGGGCGGTCAGGTGCCAGTCGCCATCCTGCTCGACGGCGCGCAGGAAATCGTCCTTGAGCGAAACCGAGTTGTTGGAGTTCTGGCCCGAAACGGTGAGGTAGGCTTCCGAATCCCAGTCGGTGTCGTAGGTCTTGAACTCGATCGAGGTGTAGCCCTGCTTGGCGAACTGGATGACGCGGTAGATGTAGTTCTCCGGCACCGAATTCTTCTTGGCGGCCTTGATCTCACGCTTCAGCGCAGTGTTGATCGCCGGATCGAAGCAATCGTCGTCCTGGCCTTCGCAGTTGACGCAGGCAGCCATGATCTTGGCGAGGTGCTGCTTGACGATCTTGGAGCCGGTGACCAGCGCCGCGACCTTCTGCTCTTCCTTCACCTTCCAGTCGATATAGGCCTCGATATCGGGATGGTCAGCGTCGACCACGACCATCTTGGCGGCGCGGCGGGTGGTGCCGCCCGACTTGATGGCGCCCGCTGCACGGTCGCCGATCTTGAGGAAGCTCATCAGGCCGGACGAACGGCCACCGCCGGACAGCTTTTCGCCTTCGCCGCGCAGATGCGAGAAGTTCGAGCCGGTGCCCGAGCCGTATTTGAACAGGCGCGCCTCGCGCACCCACAGATCCATGATGCCGCCCTCGTTGACGAGGTCGTCGGCGACCGACTGGATGAAGCAGGCGTGCGGCTGCGGGTGCTCATAGGCCGACTTGGACTTGGTCAGCTTGCCGGTGAAGGGGTCGACATAGAAGTGGCCCTGGCCGGGGCCGTCGATGCCATAGGCCCAGTGCAGGCCGGTGTTGAACCACTGCGGCGAGTTCGGCGCGACGCGCTGGGTGGCGAGCATGTAGGACAGCTCGTCCTTGAAGGCGCGGGCGTCGCCTTCGGACTTGAAGTAGCCGCCCTTCCAGCCCCAGTAGGTCCAGGTGCCGGCGAGACGGTCGAAGACCTGACGGGCGTCGGTCTCGGAGCCGTAGCGTTCGTTCTCGGGCAGCTTTTCGAGTTCGGCTTCGTCGGGGATCGAGCGCCACAGGAAGGAGGGGACGTCGTTCTCCTCGACCTTCTTCAGCCGAGTGGGCACGCCGGCCTTGCGGAAATACTTCTGCGCCAGGATGTCGGCCGCGACCTGGCTGAACTGCGCCGGCACGTCGATGTTGTCGAGGCGGAAGACCACCGAACCGTCGGGGTTCTTGATCTCGGATAGGGCCTTGCGGAACTCGATCTCCGCGTAGGCCGATTGTCCATCCTTGGTGAAACGCCGCTCGATGCGCATCGGTCGATTTCCTTTTGTCTATATATAGCGTCTTTCGCGGGAAATTTCCCGTTGCTGATGCGAAAGACACAAGCCCGTATGAACCGGCGGCCTGGACAGCCGGTTGCCCTATCCCGCCTACCCCGCCGCCTGACCTGGAAAACTCCTTCCGGAGCCTGTTCCCGTCAACTGGCGGACCGTTGCGGGTCCTTGAAACTGAAACTTTTTCTGCGATTCCCTCATGGAGGGCTACTCACACTATCTAGCGGTCAGGTTGGCTGCAAACACTAAATATAGTGTTAACAGAAGATTTCCGCCAGTCCCACATTTTTACCATCCAACCCCTTGGACATCCAGAAACCGCACGCTTCGGCGCCCCGCAGGGCGGGGGTCAAATGCGAGCAGCTACGCACAAAATCTGGGAAAAAGACCGGGCTCTTAACAATCCGGCCGCACACTCAACAAGCGCGCTTGAGTCATAAAAGGCGACTCGACAGCTAACGTCAAGAAGTCGTTTATGCAGATTTTGTGACCCCAACATCTTGTGTGTCACTTGTGTGGATAACGGGGAGAACCGGCCTCGTGGACGAAGCCGGCGAAAGGACGGTCGGGACGGGCGGCGAGCCCGGGAATACGCGGGCGGACGCCCGTTCAGGCGGCGAATTTTCCGTGCGCGGCACCAAAGGACGAGATCAGCCGGCAAAGATCGGGTTCGTTGACCATGCGCGCGGCCTCGTTGGGCGATACCCACTTGCGCGTGCGCTGGCGCCGCTCTTTCCACTTCTCGGCGACCTTGCGCACCTCGAGTGGGTAGACCAGCACCTCGCAGGCGACCTGCTCGCCGCTGGAAAGCTCCTTGAGATAGAAATAGCGGCCGGCTTCATGGGTGTCGACCGATCCGCTGAGGCCGGCTTCCTCGCTCGCTTCGCGCGCCGCTGTCTCGCACAGCCGTTCGGCCGGTTCCGGCCAGCCCTTGGGCAAGACCCAGCGGCCGGTGTCGCGGCTGGTGATCAGCATGATCTCGATGCCGGTGGAGGTGCGGTGCCAGGGCAGGGCGGCGACCTGGAGCCTGCAGGCGGGAGCGCCGAAAAGCCGGCGAATGCGCTCGACCAGATGGTTGTGATAGACAGGCTTCATCAGCATCGGCAGCCCCTACTCGACCTGTAGAATCATGCGCCGTGTCACAAATTGTAGGGTTAATCCTCCGTAACAAAAGTAAATAGATTGATAACGAAAACGCCCGGCGATGAGACCGGGCGTTGAGAATAACCGAAGCTGTGAGTCGGAAGGTCAGCCCATGTGGTCTTCGGCGATCGGCTTCTGGTAGGTGAAGCCGAGATCCCAGGGGAAATAGATCCAGGTGTCCTGCGACACTTCGGTGACGAAGGTGTCGACGAGCGGACGGCCCTTGGGCTTGGCGTAGACGGTGGCGAAATGCGCCTTGGGCATCATTGCGCGCACGATCGCGGCGGTCTTGCCGGTGTCGGTCAGGTCGTCGACGATCAGCACGTTCTCGCCTTCGCCTTCGAGCAGCGTGGGCGTGATCTCCTTCAGCACCTGCAACTGACCCTGCGAGGTGTAGTCGTGATAGGAGGCGATGCAGATCGTCTCGATCAGCCGGATGCCAAGCTCGCGCGAGATGATCGCAGCCGGCACCAGGCCGCCGCGGGTGATGCAGACGATCGCCTTCCACTGCGGATTGACGCCGGCGAGGCGCCAGGCGAGCGCACGCGCGTCGCGGTGGAACTGGTCCCAGGATACGGGAAAGGCTTTTTCGGGAAGGGACATTTGACGCGCACTCCGGCTCGGCGCGCCAGATGGCGCGGAAATAAGGGAATGCAGGCGGAATTAGCCGGAAAGGCCCGTCCTTGGCAAGGGCGGGGCAGCCGAGTTGCCCAGTAATTAGGTCGGTAATCTTACCGCGACAGCAGGATCGCGGTGTCGCCGGCCTGCAGGACGTTGCGGGTGACGCCGCCAAACAGGAACTCGCGGATCCAGGAATGGCTGTAGGCGCCCATGACAAGCAGGTCGGCGCCGGTTTCGACGACCTTGTTATGGATGACGGCGTCCACGGTGTGGCCGCGCGAGGCCTCGACGCTGACCGAGACCTTGGCGCCATGGCGGGCGAAGGCCGAGGCAATTTCCGCGCCGGCCGCATCCATGCTCTGGGCGGCCGTCTCGACGGGGTCGATGACCAGGATATCGGTGGCATCGGCCTCGATGACGAAGGGCAGGGCGTCGAAGGCGGCGCGGGTGGCTTCGCGGCTGCCATTCCAGGCAATCAGGATCCGGCGGAACGTCGAGATCAGCGGCGCCGAATGCGGCACGACTAGCACCGGCCGGCCGGCCTCGTAGATCAAAGAGTCGATGTCGGCGGCAACCGAGTCCCTGGCCTCGGGCGACGCCTGGGCGACGATGACGATGTCGGCGCAACGCGCGCTTTCGACCCCTGACAGCGCGCTGTCGCCGGAAAAGCTCTCGAAGCTGCGCCATTCGAACGACACGCCAGACGTTTCGATGCGCGCCAGGAATGCCTTCTGCACCTTTTCGGCGCGCTCCTTGCACAGGTCGGCATTGGCCTGGATGAACTCGGTGTCGGGAAAGCCGACAGCCGTGGTGTAGGGCATGGCCAGCGCCTCGGCGTGGACGCCGATCAGGTGGCTTTCGTGCCGGTCGGCAAACGGGATCGCCACGTCGAGAACGCGGCTGACGTCGCGCTCGCTCTGGATGATGGCAACGATTGTCTTGAACGGCATGGAACCCTCCTTTGCGCGCAGAAATCTGCTCAGCAAAGAAACACTATCATGCCCGTACTTGTTCCAATGTGACCTGGATCAAGTCTTCGGGATCAAGTTCAGGGGATTAGGTCTTCGCAGCCGCTTTGGCCGCTATGTCGGCAAGCATGGCCTCGATGGCGACGCGGGCCGCCTCCATTGCTTGCTCGGAGCGCGAGCGCACGACCAACTCGGTCCAGAAGCTACCGTCGAGATATTTCGGGTAGGAGCCGATGATCGTGTCGGGATGCGCCTTCTGGATCTCGCCGAGCGGACCGCCGATGGTGCCTTCGCCATAGGGACATTGCACTGTCGTCGACAACAGCTTGGCGCCGGTCCGGAGCGTCGGCATGACATTGTCGAGCATCGCCTGGAAGATCGACGGCACGCCGGCCATGACGTGGACGTTGCCGATGCGGAAGCCGGGGGCCACCGAGACCGGATTCTCGATCAGCTCGGCGCCGCGCGGCGTGCGCGCCATGCGTTTGCGCGCCTCGGAGAATTCGAGCCCGCGCGAGGCGTAGTTGGCTTCGAGCATGGCATAGGCGCGCGGCTCGTATTCGCACGGCACGCCGAAGGCCTTGGAAATCGAGTCGGCGGTGATGTCGTCATGCGTCGGGCCGATGCCGCCCGTGGTGAAGACGTAGTCGTAGCGGGCGCGCACGGCATTGACCGCGGCGACGATCTCGTCCTCGTCATCAGGAACGACGCGCACTTCCCTGAGGTCGATGCCCGCGGCGGTCATCATGTCGGCGAGGTGGCCGATGTTCTTGTCCTTGGTGCGGCCGGACAGGATCTCGTCGCCGATGACGACCATTGCTGCGGTGACGATGTCGGCCATTTCGAATGCTCCGTTCAAGGCACCAGTGAGATACAGCCGCCAGCACAAGCGGGCAATGGTCGCTGTTTGGTGAACGATGCGTCACGTATTGGGGCGCTTTCATTGAACGCCCATTGCATTACATCTCTCACCAGCCGCCGACCCAAGACGGCGCAACGAGATTTCCCGTTTGGAGAGATGAAATGGCTAAGATTCTTGTTCTCTACTATTCGAGCTGGGGCCACATGGAGCAGATGGCCAAGGCCGCTGCCGAAGGCGCCCGCGCTGGCGGCGCCGACGTGACCATCAAGCGCGTTCCCGAGCTAGTACCAGAGGCTGTCGCCAAGGCCGCCTATTACAAGCTCGACCAGGAAGCGCCGATCGCCGACCCGCTCGAACTGGCCGACTATGACGGCATCATCATCGGCACCGCCACCCGCTACGGCACCATGGCTTCGCAGATGAAGAACTTCCTCGACCAGACCGGCCCGCTCTGGGCCAAGGGCGCGCTGCTCGACAAGGTCGGTTCGGTGATGGTCTCGACCGCGACCCAGCATGGCGGCGCGGAGCTGGCGCTGATCAACGCCCAGATCCACCTGCAGCACCACGGCATGGTCATCGTGCCGCTGTCCTATGCCTACCAGGGCCAGATGGGCAACGACGTCGTCCGCGGCGGCGCGCCTTACGGCATGACCACGACATCCGACGGCGACGGTTCGCGCCAGCCTTCGGCGCAGGAGCTCGAAGGCGCCCACTTCCAGGGCAAGCGCGTTGCCGAGATCGCCATCCGCCTGCATGGCAAGGGCTCGAACGCCGTCAAGGAAGTCGCGTAATAGCGATGCTCCATGACAGGGAAGCTGCATAACAGCTTCGGATCGTTATGATTTTTATGAACGGGCGGCCGCAGGGCCGCCCGTTTTGCGTCGGGTGGGTTTGAGCCTGCGCCCCGGGGCGGCTAAGCTGGCGACGTTGCTTACAGGAGGTCCGATGGCGACGACGATTCTCGGCTGGGTGGCCAGCATCGCCTTCCTCGCCGTTGCCCTAGTCGGCGGCTATTTCGTGCTGGCGACACGCAAAATCTCGGTGCAGGCCGAGCGCGCCGTGCCGGCAAGCGGCAAATTCCTGCAGCTCGGCCGCCACAACATCCATTATGTCGAGCAAGGGCAGGGCCGGCCGATCCTGTTCATCCACGGCCTCGGTGCGCAGCTGCACCATTTCCGCCACCCGCTGTTTCCTGAACTCGCCGATTTCAGATGCATCGCGCTTGACCGGCCGGGCTCGGGCTATTCCGGCCGGCCGGCTGGCTTTTCCGGCAGCCTTGTCGAGCAGGCTGACCTTGTCGCACGCTTCATTACCGAGCTTGGGCTGGAGCGACCACTTGTCGTCGGCCATTCGCTCGGTGGTGCCGTGGCGCTGGCGCTTGCGGAAAACCATCCGCAGGCGGTGTCGGGGCTGGTGCTGCTGTCGCCGCTGACGCATCTGGAGGACGAGCTACGGCCAGAATTTAGGTCGCTCTACATCAAGTCGCCGCTGAAGCGGCGACTGATTGCCGAGACGGTGGCAATACCGACGAGCCTGAAATACGCGCCGCAGACCTTGGCCTTCCTGTTTTCGCCGCAGGCGGCACCGAAGGACTATGGCACGGCGGGCGGCGGTTTCTCCGGGCTGCGGCCAAGCCATTTCTACGCCAGTTCGGCCGACATGGTGGCGATCGAGCGGGACCTCGGCGCCATCGAGGCGCGTTATGGCGAACTCGACCTGCCGGTCGCCGTGATGTTCGGCATGGCCGACCGTGTGCTCGACTACCGGCTGCATGGCGAGCCCCTGGCCGGCAGGATCAAGGGACTGGAACTGGACCTGGTCGAAGGCCTCGGCCATATGCCGCAATTCGTCGAGCCGCAACGGGTCGCGGCGATGATCCGGCGCATTGCCGCCAAGGCATTCGCGTCAGAGCGGGCCGCAGGTCAGTAGCCGCAGGAATTGCTCATCCATTTGCGGTGGGCCCAGCCTTCAAAGCCGTCGCCGCCGACGAAGTACCAGCTGCCGCGCTTGTCGGTGATCTCGACGGTGTCGCCGTTGAACAGCTGGTGGACCATCGGCGCCGCGGCGCTCGGACCGGCGCGCACGGCCAGGAAGCCGGTGCCGCGCGCAAGATTGTAGGCGCGCGACAGGCCGTGCACGGTACCTTCGCAATATTGCGCCTGCGCGGGCGTCGCGGCCCCGAACGCCAGCGTTGCCGCGACAGTGGCAAGTGCCGCTGCCGAAAGTGCTGCCTTGGCTGCAAATGCTGGTTTGCCTGGAAATACTGACATGAGCGACATGGTTCGGCCTCCGCTGAGCTGACCGGCGTCTCGCCGGTTGCCAGTGAGTGTCGCCGACATGGCAAAAGGTTCACGCAGTTCCTTGCGAGCGGCTAGTCGGAGACTTCGGTGTCCGGCCTGTCGTCGCCCTTTGCCAGCTCGTCGTGCCAGCGGCCCTCGGCATCTTCGTACTGGATGCCGTCGGTCGAGCCGGAGACGCGCTGTTCTGCGGCAGCTGTCTCTGCCGCCTGCAAGGCGTGTTCACGGGTGGGGAAGGTCTCGGAGAAGGTGTCGCCGACCTTGTAGGCCCAGCCACCATCGTGCTGGACGATTTCATAGACGAGCTTGGTCATGGGTTTCCTCGCTGGGTGCGATGTCGTTGTGTATCAGCGGTTTGAAGGGCAGTGCTGTCGCAATGCATGCGTTGCACCGTGACAGGGACAGCCTCTTGGCCTACCTGGCTTGTCTGACGAGGGCGGCGAAGGCGGCGAGCGAGCGGGCGACCTGATGCCGGGCGCGCAAGAGCGTCGTCGGCGCGGGCTGTCAGGCGACAGCGGGCAGTCGTCTGAAGCGGAGACGCAACAGATGCAGGGCGCGCAAAGGATTCATATGCGACCATGCCGGCTCAAACGTTGCCGGGCGCAAATGGTTGCATGCCGTCAAACGGCGTTATCGTGCGGCGCTAGCTGGTCTTGGTTCAGAGTGGGACGATGGAAAAGACGACCCAGGCGCCGCAAACGGCGGCGGCAAGTCCGAGGCAGGCGCTACGGTGTTTTTCCCAGAAATATGGTGCACGTTCCCAATTGTAGTGCATCTACTCTACTCCCCACTCACAACGCCCCCACGCGGTGAAGTTGTATTTCACTGTGAAACAATCCGCAATTTTCCGGTGTGGTTGTGCAGTAAGGAAAGAGCGCGAGCGTGGCAATTATGTCACGCCAATATGCAGCCGGATATGCTTGGCGATCGAGGCTCGATTCGTTGGCGCGGGGCAGTGGGAAGTTCTTTGGTGCGGACGGCGGGGCTCGAACCCGCATAGCCGAGGCTGAGAGATTTTAAGTCTCTTGCGTCTACCAGTTTCGCCACGTCCGCTTGGGCGGAACTGGTAAAGCAGCCGGGCGATATTGCAAGTCCCGGCAAGCGCTTGCGGCTACTTCGTTCCGTTGAAATCGAGCAACGGGGACTCGGCTGCGGCACCAGATTTCGGAGCCTTGCGGGGTGCTTTCTTGGCCGGCTTCTTGGCGGTGTCCTTGGTCGCAACCTGTGCCGCCTCCTGTTCTACAGCAGTTGGCGCCGCCGCCTTGGCAGGCGCCGGTTTTGCTGCGACCGATGCCGCCTTTTCAGTGAACTTGATTGCCATGCTGAGTGTCCGCCATTTCATCGCGCCGCGAGTCAGCGGCCTTGGCCCTCCATACACGATTTGTTCCGCCGAGGGGCAACGAAGCGCGTGATCGATGCCGACGAATGACGGCAAGCTGCCCATTTGTCCCGAGAGGTGACCGCGGACATCCCCGGTTCCGGTTTCCAGCGAAAACGGAACCGGGGAGGCAGCCGGAAATCCTATTTGCCGTCGATAAACTCCAGCACCGACTTGTTGTACTCGTCCGGTGCTTGCAGCATGGCGAAATGGCTGGTGTTGGGCAGGATGATCAGTTCTGCGCCAGGGATGATCGAGGCCATGTATTCGGTGTGCTTGCGCGTCACCGCCTCGTCGTGGTCGCCGAGCACGATCGCAGTCGGCACCGTGATCTTCGCCAACTGCTCCTTGGTCCAGTTCGGCTGCGTCTTCCACATTTCGCTGATCTGGCCGACGAAGGCTTCGTATTCTGCCGGCGTCTTGGACATTTTTGCATAGTCCCTGCCGGAGCGTTCGATGTAGGCGCCGAAGGTCTTGTTGGTCTCGACGCCGGGGTCGACGCCGTCGGTGGTGACATTGGCCGCATGCGCGTAGAGCCGGGTCAAGCGCTCTGGGTGCTTCATGGCGATGTCGATGCCGATGATGCCGCCGTCGCTCCAGCCGACGATCGCGGTCTTGTCGATCTTGAGTTGGTCGAGCAGCGCCAGATAGTCGGATGCCATCAGTTCATAGCCGAAGGGATCGCTGGTGCGGCTCGAACGGCCGTGGCCGCGGCTGTCGGCGACGATCACCTTGTGGGTCTTGGACAGTTCAGCCACCTGGCTCGCCCAGATGTCGGCATGGCCGAGGCCGCCATGGATCAGCAGCACCGGGTCGCCTGAACCGTAGACGGCGTAATACATGTCGATGCCGTTGACCTTGGCGTAGCCGGTTTCGGTCGATGCCGGCATGGCCGCCGGTTCCGGCAATGTCAGCCAGCGTTCTTCGGAATTTGCAGCCGCAACGGAAAACAATGAAACAAAAGCAACAACCACAGCAGTCCAGAAAGAACGCATGCCCGCCTCCGCCTGTTTGTGCTGCAAGTGACTGCCAATGGGCTGGAAAAGTCAACGGGCGGAAAATCCGCCCGTTGGTTTTGCTCCAAGTTGCTGACCTTTATCAGCCTTCTTCCTCGACGAAGACCTCGTCGCGCTTCTTGCGCACTGCCGGCAGCAGCACGACGATCAGCACGCCGGCGGCCAGAGCCAGAAGGATGGCGCTGATCGGACGGGTGACGAAGGTGGTCGGGTCGCCACGCGACAGGATCATGGCGCGGCGCAGGTTTTCCTCGAGCAGCGGCCCGAGCACGAAGCCGAGCAGCAGCGGCGCCGGTTCGCAACGCAGCTTGACCAGCACGTAGCCGATGAAGCCGAAGAAGGCGACGGCATAGAGGTCGAAGACGTTGGAGTTGACGCTGTAAACGCCGATGGCACAGAACGCCATGATGATCGGGAACAGTACGTAATAGGGCACCGTCAGCAGCTTCACCCACAGGCCGATCAGCGGCAGGTTGAGGATGATCAGCATCAGATTGCCGATCCACATCGAGGCGATGATGCCCCAGAACAGCGCAGGCTGCTCGGTCGCGACGTTGGGGCCAGGCACGATGCCCTGAATGATCATGGCGCCAATCATCAGCGCCATGACGGGATTGGCCGGGATGCCGAGCGTCAGCATCGGGATGAACGAGGTCTGGGCACCGGCATTGTTGGCCGATTCCGGACCGGCGACGCCGGCGACAGCACCCTTGCCGAACTCTTCCGGGTTCTTGGAGACACGCTTCTCCACCGTGTAGGAGGCAAAGGCTGCGAGGATCGCGCCGCCGCCGGGCAGGATGCCGAGCGCCGAGCCGATCGCCGTGCCGCGCAGGATCGGCGCAGCCATCGCCTTGAAATCCTCGCGCGTCGGCAACAGGCCCGAAACCTTGGCCATCAGCACTTCGCGGGTCTTTTCGCTTTCGAGGTTGCGCAGGATCTCGGCAATGCCGAAGACGCCGACGGCGACCGCGACGAAGTTGAGCCCGTCGGCATATTCGCGGATGCCGAGCGTGAAGCGCGGCGTGCCGGTGTATATGTCGGTGCCGACGAGGCCGAGCAGCAGGCCGAGAACGACCATGGCGAGCGCCTTGATGATTGAGCCGTGTGCAAGGGCGATCGACGAGACCAGACCCACGACCATTAGCGAGAAGTATTCGGCGGCACCGAATTGCAGGGCAATTGCGGTCAGCGGCGGTGCGAAGACGGCAACGAGGAAGGTCGACACGGTGCCGGCGAAGAACGAGCCGATGGCAGCGATGGCGAGCGCAGCACCCGCGCGACCCTTGCGGGCCATCTGGTAGCCGTCGATGGCGGTCACGGCGGACGAGGATTCGCCCGGCATGTTGATCAAGATCGCCGTGGTCGAGCCGCCATACTGCGCGCCGTAATAGATGCCGGCGAGCATGATCAGCGAGGACACGGGATCGCCGATCTGGAAGGTGATCGGCAACAGCATGGCGATGGTGGCGGTGGCGCCGATGCCGGGCAGCACGCCGATGAGGGTGCCGAGCAAGACGCCGATCAGGCAGAAGCCGAGATTGGCGAGCGTCGTGGCGGTCGAGAAGCCGAGCGCGAGATTGTCGAAGAGTTCCATCTCATCCTCCTCAGAACGGCAGCCAGGGGCCGAAGCGCTGGAACGGCAGGCCCAGCGCGTAGCTGAACACGACGACCGAAAACAGCGTGACCCCGGCGGAGAGGATGATTGCGGCCAGCGGCTTCATCCGTGTTGAGGCGAAGGCAGCGATCAGGCAGGTCAGGAAGATAGACGGCACGAAGCCGAGCCCACGCACGGTGAGGCCGAAGAAGACCGGCGCCGGCAGGATGAAGGCCATGCCGCGCCAGGCGATCGGGCCGAGCGGTTCACCCGCCACCCTGGTGGCCTGGACGACGACGATGAGCCCGAGAACGATCAGCACCAAGGCAAGCGCGAGCGGGAAATAGCCCGGTCCCATGCGGAAGGTGGTGCCGAGCTCGAGGCCGAGCGCCTGGATGGCGAAGAAGGCGCCGGTGGCGACGAAGATCGCGCCGCAGGCTCCATTGGTTGGGTCGATGGCGAGGTTTTTCATGCGAGGCCCTCTGCTGGCGCCTGACGTCGTTGGCTGCCTTGTTCTGTTCCCCGTCCGCCTGCCTTGGCCTGGTCACGCCCTAGGGGCGACAAGGGGACATCGAACGTGCGCATGATCGCGCGGCGTCGACAATTGGCAAGGGGTTGCAGCGAATGGGCTTCTCCGTTGGGAGAAGGGGCAGCCGGAGAAGGGCCGCGCCGGAGCGCGGCCCGGGTCGATGGCGGCGTGGTTTAGTCGGCGAACTGGCCGGCGGCCTCGATGATCGGCTTCCAGCGCGCGATTTCGCCTTCGAGCTTGGCCTTCAGCGCTGCAGGCGTCGCGTCAGCTTCCGACGACGGGATGGTGCCGAGCTCGGCGAAGCGGGCAACGACATTCGGGTCCTTGAGGGCCATCTGCAGCGACTTTGAAAGCCGCTCGGTCACTTCCGCCGGGGTGCCCTTGGGGGCGTAGACGCCGTGCCAGATGCCGACTTCCATGCCGTCGAGACCGCCTTCCTTGGTGGTCGGAACGTCCTTCAGCACGTCGAGGCGCGCGGGCGAGGTGACCGCGTATGCCTTGATGGTGCCGGCCTGGATCTGCTTGGTGGTGTTGGTGGTCTGGTCGCACATGATGTCGACCTGGCCGCCGAGCAGGTCGGTCATGGCAGGGCCGGTGCCCTTGTAAGGAACGGTGACCAGCGGCGTGCCGATGGCGCTCATGAACAGCATGCCGCACAGATGCGAGGCAGCACCGATGCCGGCATTGGCGACGGTGACGGTGTCCTTGTTGGCCTTGGCGTATTCGACCAGGCCCTTGAGGTCGGTCGGCTCCAGATCCTTCTTGGCAACGATGGTCATCGGCACTTCGGTGACCAGGCCGACATATTCGAAGGCGTTCAGCGTGTCATAGGCGAGCTTGCGGTACAGCGTGGCTGACGTGGCCATGCCGATGTGATGCAGCAGCAGCGTGTAGCCATCCGGATCGGCGGCAGCGACGCGGCCGGCACCAAGCGTACCGCCGGCACCGCCGACGTTTTCGACGATGACCTGCTGGCCGAGGTCCTTGGACATCGATTCAGCAACGAGACGGGTGACGGTGTCGGTCGGGCCACCGGCCGCGAAGGGCACGACGACGGTGATGGTGCGCTCGGGGTAGGTCTGCGCATTGGCGGCAAGCGGGAAAATGGCAACGGCGGCTGCCGTCGCCAGCGAGGCGATAAGTTTCTTCACGGAATCCTCCCAGATATCGGAACTCGACCTCCGCCTTGACCACAGCTCCTCCGGGGCCGGCGTTGGGTGGGCTGATAGGGCGGCAGCACGGGCGGTTCCGCAACGTCGCACAGCCATGGTTGACGGCTAAATTGCCATGGCGGTCGGGTCGATGGGTGGAAAAGGTAACATCGGCCTTTCCTGGTGTGTGGAATTCCACACAACGAGCGGCGCCTACTGCTCCGAAGCGTCCGCCATGCCGACCTGATTCTTGTCGAGGCCGTAGCGCTGCATCTTCTCGTAGAGCGTCTTGCGCGAGATTCCGAGTTGTTCGTAGACCGGCTTGAGGCTGCCGCCGTGGGCGACGAGAGCGGCCTGGATGACGTTCTTCTCGAAGCCGGCGACCCGCTCGGCCAGCCGCTCATCGCTATCGGTGGAAGGCTCTTCGGCGGACTGCAGCCCGAGGCCGAGCACGAAGCGGTCGGCGGCGTTGCGCAGCTCGCGCACATTGCCGGGCCAGTCGAGCCGGGCGATGTCGGCGACGACGCGTGGTGGCACCTCCATCGCTTCGCGGCGGTAGCGCCCGGCTGCCTCGCGCACCAGCTGCAGGAAAAGCAGAGGCACGTCCTCGCGGCGTGCCGTGAGCGCGGGCATGCGCAAGGTCACGACATTGAGGCGGTAGAGCAGGTCGGCGCGGAAGCGTCCGGCGGCAACCTCGGCATCGAGATCGGCCTTGCTGGTGGCGATGAAGCGGACGTCGAGGGGGATCGGCTCGTTGGAACCGAGGCGAAAGATGACGCGGTCCTGGATGACGCGCAGCAACTTGGCTTGAAGATCGGCAGGCATCGAGCCGATCTCGTCGAGCAGCACGGTGCCGCCGCGGGCATGCTCGAACTTGCCGTAGCGCGGCCGAAGCGCGCCGGCAAAGGCGCCGGCCTCGTGGCCGAACAGCTCGCTCTCGATAAGGGTTTCGGGCAGGGCGGCGCAATTGATGGCGACGAAGGGTTTTGTCGCGCGGCTGCTGATGTCGTGCAGGGCACGCGCCGCCACTTCCTTGCCGGTGCCGGTGTCGCCGATGATCAGCGCATCGGCGTCGGTTCCGGCGATGGCGCGCAGCTTGTAGCGCAGCTCGACCATGATGTTGCTGCGGCCGGGCAGGCGGGCCTCGATGTCGTCGTTCTTGCCGGCTGCGGCGCGCAGCTCACGGTTTTCCAAAACCAGCTTGCGACGATCGATGGCGCGTGCGGCCATCTCGGCGATGTGCTGGGAGGTGAAGGGCTTTTCGATGAAGTCGTAGGCGCCCTCGCGCATGGCGCGCACGGCAAGCTGGACGTCGCCATGGCCGGTGACGAGGATGACGGGGATGTCGGCATCGACCTCATGGATGCGGCCCATCAGCGTCATGCCGTCCATGCCCGGCATGCGGATGTCGGAGACGACGACGCCGTTGAAGCCCTGGGTGATGAAGTCGAGCGCACGCTCGCCGCTGGGGCTGTCCTGGACGGCGAGACCGGCGAGATCGAGCGACTGCGCGGTCGAGCGGCGCAGCTCGTCCTCGTCGTCGACAAGGAGCACGACTGGCGGCTTCATTCCGCAGCCTCGCGCATGGCGGAGCGCATCGCATCGAGCTCGATTGTGAACAAGGCCCCGCCTTCAGGATGATTCAAGACAACAAGACTCCCACCGAAGTCCTTGATGATGTTGTATGAAATAGAAAGCCCGAGGCCAAGGCCCTTGCCCACGCCCTTGGTCGAGAAGAACGGGTCGAAGATGCGCTCAGCGATCGCCTTGGGCACGCCTGGGCCATGGTCGCGAACCGTGACGGTGACCTTTCCAGCCTTGCGCCGCGCCACCAGTTCGATGCGGCGGTCGGGCAGGCCTTCCACGGCGTCCGCAGCGTTGGTGACGATGTTGACCAGCACCTGCTGCAGGCGCACCGAACCCGCCTTGACCGTCAGCGGCGTCGGCCCGAGGTCGACAGACAGCGTCGCGTCGGCCGCTTTGAGCCGCCAGCCGACGATTTCCTGAGTGTCGTGCACGACTTCCTGCAGCGACACCGGGCCGAGCTTCTGGTTCGGCTTGCGGGCGAAGTTGCGCAGGTGCCTGCTGATCGAGGCCATGCGGTCGGTGAGGCTCGAAATGCGCGAGACGTTGTCGCGGGCCTCGGCGATGCGCTCGCGGTCGATCAGGATCGCCGCATTGTCGGCATAGGTCTTCACCGCCGCCAGCGGCTGGTTGAATTCATGCGACAGTGCCGCCGACATCTGGCCAAGGGCAGCGAGCTTGCCGGCCTGGATGAGGTCGGCCTGGGTCTGGCGCAATTGCTGTTCGGTGGCACGGCGCTCGGCGACTTCGGTTTCCAGCCGGCTGTTAACCAGTGCCAGGTCGGCGGTGCGCTCCTCGACGCGGCGCTCCAGCTCCAGCTGCGCCGATTGCTGCATCTGCATACGCTCGGCCAGGCGGGCGCGGCGCTGCAGGACGATGGCGCCGGCGAGTGCCGCAAGGCCGAGCGCGAGCAGGGCGAGCACCACCGCGGTCAGCGACTGGGCGCGGGCGGAACCCGTGTCGGCCAGCACATGCACCGTCCAGCCGGCCTCTGGCATCTCCTCTGCGACCTCGAGGAACTCGCGGGTATTGCCGCGTTCGTTGATCGCCAGCAATTCGCGGCCGTCGGCCATGAAGCGCGAGACAGGCAGGTTGCGCAGGATGGCGTCGGAATAGCGTCGCGAGGCGGTTGTGCGCGCCAGCATGTCAGCCGTCAGCGGCTTCATGCTCGAATAGAGCCAAAGCGGACGGCTGCTCATGAAGATGATGCCTTCGGGATCGGTGACTGTCAGCTCGAAGTCGCCGCCGCGCCAGGACGCCTCGATCTCCTCGATATGGACCTTGAGCACGACGACGCCGGCGATCTGGTCGCCGAGCTTTACCGGCGCGGAGAAATAATAGCCGCGCATGCCGGACATGACGCCGAGCGCGAAGAAGCGGCCGATGCCGCCACGGATGGCGTCCTGGTAGTAGGGGCGGTAGGAATAATTCTCGCCGACGAAGGTGGTGGGCAGATCGTAGTTGCTGGCCGAGATCGTGTCGCCACCCGGCTTGATCAGGTAGATGTCGGACGATTCGAGCAGGCCGTTGATCGACTTGAGATAGCGGTTTGCGACGTCGCGCAGCGCCGGGTCGTCGGGCGAGGCGAGCAGCAGCTGGATGTCGTCATTGTCGGCGATCAGCTGCGGCAGCGACTTGTAGCGGCTGATCTGGCCGGTCAGCGCAGAGACCGCGAGCCTGAGCGTCGTCTGTCCGCGTGCCTCGGCCTCGTCCATATAGGCACGCGTGGCCAGCCGTCCGCCCAGCACCACGATCGCAAGCGCCAGCGCTGCCAGGGCAAGCCCCGGCCACACCCAGCGGCGACTATAAAGAAGATGCTGCATGACGCGGTCCGAACCGTTTCTGCCGCCAAGTATACCGGGGCGGCCATGCCGCACAACCAAGGCTCTGTTTTCCGGCGTGGCTTTCGCTACAGTCGCTACGAAAGAACACAGGATTCCTTGCAATGCCCAATAGCTCGCCCTTCGCCAAGCCGCGCCCCTGGACCGAGACCGCCCCCGAGCTGGTCGACGTCGCCATGGGCCGCAAGCCGGCCGACCTCGTCATCCGCAACGGCCGCTGGGTGAACGTGCATTCGGGCGAGATCATCGCGGGCACGGACCTGGCAATCATCGCCGGGCGCTTCGCCTATTGCGGGCCAAATGCCAGCCACGCCATCGGCCAGGGCACCAAGGTTGTCGACGCCGGCGGGCGCTATCTCGTGCCCGGCCTGTGCGACGCGCACATGCATGTCGAAAGCGGCATGGTGACGGTGACCGAGTTCTCCCGCGCTGTCATCCCGCATGGCACCACCTCGATGTTCATCGACCCGCACGAGATCGCTAATGTGCTCGGCCTCAAGGGCGTCAGGCTGATGCATGACGAGGCGCTGGCCATGCCGATCAATGTGCATGTGCAGATGCCGTCCTGCGTGCCTTCCGCGCCAGGGCTGGAGAATGCCGGTGCGGTGCTGACCGTCGAGGACGTCGCCGAGGCGATGACCTGGGAGAACATTATTGGCCTGGGGGAGGTGATGAACTTCCCGGGCGTCGCCGCCAACAATCTGGTCATGTCGGGCGAGATCGCCGAGACGGTGAAGGCCGGCAAGACTGTCGGCGGCCATTATGCCTCGCCCGATCTCGGCCTGCCGTTCCACGGCTATGTCGCCGGCGGCCCCGAAGACGACCACGAGGGCACCCGCGCCGAGGACGCCATCGCCCGTGTCCGCCAGGGCATGAAGGCGATGCTGCGCCTCGGCTCGGCATGGTACGACGTCGCCAGCCAGATCAAGGCCGTGACCGAGATGGGCATCGACCCGCGCAACTTCATCCTTTGCACCGACGACAGTCATTCCGGCACGCTGGTGCATGACGGGCACATGGACCGCGTCGTCCGTCACGCCGTCCAGCAGGGACTGAAGCCGGTGACGGCGATCCAGATGGCAACGATCAACACCGCCCAGCATTTCCGCCTCGAGCGCGAGCTGGGCTCGATCACGCCGGGCCGGTTGGCCGACGTGCTGATCGTCTCAGATCTGGCCGAGATGAAGATCGACGAGGTCTATGCCCGCGGCGTGCGTGTCGCCAAGGCCGGCAAGCTCGACATCGACATCCCTGCTTATGCCTATCCCGCCGAGGCCAAGAACACCGTCAAGCTCGGCAAGCAGCTGGGCGCAGGCGACTTCGACATCAAGGCGCCCGAGGGTGCCAATGAGGTCAGGGTGCGGGTCATCGGCGTGATTGAGAACCAGGCACCGACGCGCGCGCTGGAGGCCGACCTGCCGGTCGAGGACGGGCTGGTCGGCATGGACCGCCGCAACGACGTCTGCCAGATCGCGCTTGTAGAGCGCCACCGCGCCACCGGGCAGGTGACCAATGCCTTTGTGTCCGGCTTCGGCTACATGAAGGACTGCGCGCTGGCCTCGACGGTCGCCCATGACAGCCACCACATGATCGTCGTCGGCACCAACAAGGCCGACATGGCGCTCGCCGCCAACCGGCTCGGGCAGGTCGGCGGCGGCGTGGTGCTGTTCTCCGAAGGCAAGGAACTGGCGCTGGTCGAGATGCCGATCGCCGGCCTGATGTCGGACGAGCGCGCCGAGATCGTCGCCGCCAAGGCAGACAAGCTGGTCCAGGCGATGCGCGACATGGGTTGCAGCCTCAACAACGCCTACATGCAGCACTCGCTGCTGGCGCTGGTGGTGATCCCCGAACTGCGCATCTCGGATGTCGGGCTTGTCGACGTCAGGACCTTCGAGAAGGTCGACCTGTTCATCTGAGCGGGAGCGCCAAGGATGAAGACAAAAGAAAGGGCGCCAGAGGCGCCCTTTTTCGTTCTTGAAGCCGGTCTTACTGCAGCCCGCCGAGCATGTTGATGCGGTCGGTGACCTCGCGGTCGCTGGCAAAGCCGTCGTCGGCACGCAGGCGCTGGCCGAGCAGCTTCACCATCTGCGGGTTGTCGGCGAACTTGGTGTGGTTGAAGCTGTCAGCGCCCTTGGCATCCGACAGGTCGACGACGATGACACCGTATTCAGCGAGATCGGCGGCGTTCTTGTAGTCGCCGAGGCGCGGCTTGGAGCCGGCCAGGATGCCCGACAGCTTGAGTGCGCGGTCGTCGCCCGAGGTCATCAGGAAGAACGGCTTGGTCGGTTTGCCGTAGCGGCGCATTTGGCTCTTGAACACGTCGACATCGATGTCGGGCGAGGCGAGCACAACGTCGCCGAGCTTGCCGCCAAGGTCGCGGTCACCGGTGAGCGCCAGCTGGCGCAGCGCTTCCATGGTTACCCATGTGCCCATCGAATGCGCAACGATGTCGATGCGGCGGGCACCCGACTGGGCGAGCATGCGCAGCGTCACTTCGAGCTGGTCGCGTGCGGCGGCGGCACTTTCCCTGTCATAGACATAGTCGGTCGTGCTGCCGCCCGAGGCCCAGGAGAACAGCACCGGTGTGCCGGTGTAGCCCGAGTCGTGCGCGATTTGGGTGGCGCGATAGACGCCGGCGTCGAAGGAGGTGTTGTAGCCGTGCACGAACAGCATGGCGCGGCCGCCGCGCGCAGCGATGTCGGCGCTGAGCGCCTTGGAGAATTCAGGCTGCGTCTGGTAGCCGACCGCGTTGGTGGCGGTGAAGAACTTGGTCGGATCGGGGTCCTTGCGGCCGCGCAGCTCGATCTGTCCGGTCTTGTGGACTTTGGGAACGGTCACGTCGACGCGGGCGAAGTTCAGTATCGCCGAACGGTCGCGGTCGAAGACCTCCTTGTTGTCGGCGGCGTACTGGCGCGTCGAGGCGACGAAGATCGCATGGTTGCCGGCGATCTCCTGGACCGGGACATTGACCACGGCACCTGTCAAAAGCGCGCCGGACGGCTGCCCGATGCAACCGGACAAAAGGAGGGCGGCGATGACAAGGCAGTATTTCGACGGCGACACTTTGATGATCTCTCTGACGGGCAGTGCGTTCAGCATGCCTTCCTCCCGACCGGCTGATAGTGGCGGAAGTAAGTCGGGTCCAGCCGAAAGTATCAGCTTCGGCGGAAGTCGGTGGACGAGTGTTGCCGGATTGCCGAAATTGTGGCGAAAACAAGGGTTTCCGCACCTGAGTTCACGGAGTTAGCGACCCCAGAAAGTTGGCGTGAAGATCACCAGGACGGCGAGGATTTCGAGACGGCCGAGCAGCATCGCCGCCGAGCAGATCCACTTCGCGGCATCAGGCAGCGAGGAGAAGTTGCCGACCGGGCCGATGATCGGGCCGAGGCCGGGGCCGACATTGGTGAGCGAGGTCAGCGAGCCGGTGACGGCGGTGATGAAGTCGAGCCCGGTGGCGCTGAGCAGCACGATGGTGATGGCCCACAGCACCATGAAGGAGGCGATGAACAGCACGACCGCGCTCTGCATCTCGGGCGCCACCGTGCGGTCGCCATAACGCACCGGTGTTACCGTGTTGGGGTAGATCAGGCGGCGCAGACCGTTGGACAACAGTTCGAACAGGACCAGGAAGCGGTAGGCCTTGATGCCGCCTGTCGTGGAGCCGGAGCAGCCGCCGAGGAAGGTGGCGACGAAGATGCAACCGATGGCGAACGGTCCCCACTGATTGTAGTCGTCGCTGGCAAAGCCGGCAGTGGTGATGATCGACATCAGGTTGAAGGTCGAGTGGGTCAGGGCATTGAAAAACGGCATGCCCATGTTGACGCGCAGGTAGATGGCAACCGCGACGGCGAAGACGATGCAGTAGCCGGCATAGACGCGGATCTGCGGGTCGCGCAGCGCATCGAGCCGTCCGCGCACGGCAAACAGGATCATGATCGAAAACGGCAGGCCGCCGATGAACATGAAGATGATGCCGGTCCACAGGATGGCGGGATTGTCGGCATAACGCAGGAACGAGGTGTCGTGGGTGGAGAAACCGCCTGTCGCGACAGTCGACATGGCGTGGTTGACGGCGTGGAAGCCTTCCATGCCGGCGGCGACATAGGAGATGGTACAGGCGATGACCAGCACCGTGTAGATGCCGATCAGCGAGACGGTGAAGGTCTGGAAACGTTCGAACGGACGGTCCTCGATGTCGGAGGATTCGATCTTGAAGTAGGACACGCCGCCGATGTTGAGGAACGGCAGCAGGAACAGGCCGAGGGCGATGACGCCCAGACCGCCCATGAAGCTGAGAAGCGAGCGCCAGAGCAGAATGCCGGGCGGTGCGGTGTCGAGGCCGTTGATGACGGTCGAGCCGGTGGTGGTGACGCCCGAGACCGATTCGAAGATGGAATCGGTGACGCTCAGGCCGAGCGACGAGGTCATGAATGGCACCGCACCGGCGATCGCCAGCGTGATCCAGAGGAAATTGACCAGCAGGAAGCCGAAGCGGGTGTTGGCCGGCGGCACGCGCCCTTGCGTGGCGAGTGCGATCGCCAGCGAAAGCCCTCCCATGAACAGGGCCGTGAAGGCGAAGGAACGCCAGTCGTCGTTGCCGTAGTAGAGGTCGACAGCCGCCGGCAGGAGCATTGCAACAGACAGGTAGATGGCAAAGACGGCTGCGATGTGGATCGCGGCGCGGACGGCAATTCTGTTCACCGAGACGTATCCCCAATGTATCGCGGCGAGCCAATCTGTCGGCCTGAACCTAGCGGCGGGAGCCGGACAGTGGCTTCACGGCGCCGAATATGCAATAGCGCGGGGACGCGGGCCACAGCATTTGCCCGGTCGATTTCAGGAGTGCCCAAGCCATGACCAGTTTTGCCGAAAGGGTTTCGTTGGCAGCTGCGGCGGTGAGGCAACTGTTTCCTGAGACACCGCTGCAGGAGAACGACTATCTCTCGCGCAAGACTGGGGCGCGCGTGCTTCTGAAGCGCGAAGACCTGACGCCGGTGCGCTCCTACAAGATCCGCGGCGCGTTGAACTTCTTCCGCAAGACGCTTGCCGCCGGCAACGAGGCAGAGCTGTTCGTCTGTGCTTCGGCCGGCAATCACGCCCAGGGTTTTGCCTTCGTCTGCCGGCATTTTGGCAAGAGGGGCGTGGTGTTCATGCCTGTCACCACGCCGCAGCAGAAGATCGACAAGACGCGGTTGTTCGGTGGCGAGTTCGTCGAGATCAAGCTTGTCGGCGACTTCTTCGACGACTGCTATCGCGCCGCCCTGGAATTCTGCGAAAGCTCTGGCGGTCACATGGTGCCGCCGTTCGACCACAAGGACATCATCGAGGGGCAGGCGACCGTCGCCCTCGAGATTGCCGCCCAGATGCCGAACGGGCGTGCCCCCGACATGGTGCTGTTGCCTGTCGGTGGTGGCGGATTGTCGGCAGGGGTGACGCGCTACTTCGCCGAAACAGGTGCTACGCCTCGTTTCGTCTTCTGTGAGCCCGCCGGCGCGCCGAGCCTGCGCGACAGCCTGGCCACCGGCAAACGGGTAAAACTCGCCAAGGTCGACAACTTCGTCGACGGCGCTGCCGTGGGCGAACTCGGGCGCGAGCCGCTGCGCCTGCTCAAGGATTTTCCGGCCGATAGCGTCCATCTGGTTCCGGAGAACCGCCTCTGTGCCACAATGATCGAGATGCTCAATATCGAGGGCGTGGTGCTGGAACCGGCAGGCGCGTTGGCGATCGACACGCTCAAGGATTTTTCCAAGAAGGAGCTCAAGGGCAAGACCGTAGTCGCGGTGGTGTCGGGCGGCAATTTCGACTTCGAGCGCCTGCCCGACGTCAAGGAGCGTGCGCTGCGTTTCGAGGGGCTGAAGAAGTACTTCATCATCCGCTTCCCCCAACGCCCAGGTGCGCTACGCGACTTCCTCGAGCTGATGGGCCCGGACGACGACATCACCCGCTTCGAATACCTCAAGAAGTCGGCACGCAATTTCGGCTCGGTGCTGATCGGCATCGAAACCAAGGACCGGCGCAATTTCGACCTGCTCAAGGCGCGCTTCGACCTCGAGGGTGTGCAGTACCAGGACATCACCGACAACGAAACGCTGGGCGGCTTCATCATATGAGCGTCTTCGTAGCGCTGTTTTCCGGCATCAATGTCGGCGGCAACCGCATCGTGAAGATGGCTGAGCTCCGGGCATTCTTCGAAGAACTCGGCTTCGCCGATGTCGCGACCTACATCCAGAGCGGCAATGTGGTGTTCAGGGTCGCAGCTGCCGACGCCGGCACCCTGACCGAGAACATCGAGGCGGCTTTCGAAAGTCGCTGGGGCTTTCGTTCGCGCATCATGGTGCGCGACCTCGGCTGGCTCGAGAGGCTGGTGGCGAACAATCCCTATCCGGAGGTGGCGGGGGACCATACCAAGCTGCATGCGAGCGCGCTGGAGCGGGAGCCGACGGCAGAAGAGATCGCGCGGCTGGCGGAGCGTTGTACAGGTCCAGAAAGCTTCGAGGTCAAGGGCGACGTGCTCTACCTTCACGCGCCCGATGGTCTCGGCAAATCGAAGTTCGCCGAAGTTTTGCCGCGCACCCTCAAGGTGCCGGGCACGATGCGCAACTGGCGCACCGTGCTGACCTTGCTCGAGATGGCCCAGAAGGCCTGAGGGCTTTTGGCCCCTGCACGTCCTGCTTTCGAAACCGGTCCGGGTTTCGGCCGGTGCTGTTACCAGCCGCCGATGTTCGGCATCGACAGCCAGGGTTCCGCCGGTGCCTGGCGCTCGCCCTTCTGCAACAGCTCGATCGAGATGCCGTCGGGCGACTTGATGAAGGCCATGTTGCCGTCGCGCGGCGGCCGGTTGATGGTCACGCCCTTGTTTATCAGGTCCTGGCAGGTGGCGTAGATGTCGTCGACCTCATAGGCGAGGTGGCCGAAATTGCGGCCGCCCTGATAGTCTTCCGTGTCCCAGTTGAAGGTCAGTTCAAGCAGCGGCGTCTGGCGCTCGCTGCCGGCGCCCACATCTTCATCGGCGGCGAGGAAGATCAGCGTGTAGCGGCCCTTCTCGTTGGTGGAGCGACGGATCTCCTTCAGGCCGAACTTGTTGCAGTAGAAGTCCAGTGAGGCGTCGATGTCTTTGACGCGGACCATGGTGTGCAGATAGCGCATCGCTGTTCCTTGAGTTGGGGTTCGGCGCGATACATAGGGCGGCCCCCGCACGCTCGGCAACCATGGCGGTGCGTTTTCTGCGGAACTGGCGCGAAGCTTGTGTCTATCCGGGGGGCAAGTCGAAAAATGGCCGGTCGGCCCTTGCGTAAGACCAAAACGGAAGTGTTAATCTTATCTCAAGAATCAGTAATGGCGTTTGCAAGGAAAGGGGGCGTTCTGATGGGGGAAAAGGCCTCTCTCGTGGTGCAGAACGGCACTGGCCGTGACGCTTTCGAGCTCGACGACAGCAACGACGGTGTCGGTCTGGTCGAGCTTTCAGGCGCCATCAAGTGGTTCGACGTGGCCAAGGGCTACGGCTTCATTCTTCCCGACAATGGCATTGGCAGCGACGTGCTGCTGCACGTCACCTGCCTGCGCCGCGATGGCTTCCAGACCGCGCTCGAAGGCGCCCGCGTCGTTTGCCTGGTCAAGCAGGGCGACCGTGGCCTGCAGGCCTTCCGCGTGCTCTCCATCGACAATTCGACCGCCGTGCATCCCGCCGAAATGCAGGAGCAGCGCACCCATGTCTCGGTCACGCCCGAAAGCGGCCTCGAGCGCGCGCTGGTCAAGTGGTTCAACCGCACCAAGGGTTTTGGCTTCCTGACGCGCGGCGAGGGCACCGAGGACATCTTCGTCCACATGGAAACGCTGCGCCGCTTCGGCGTCACCGAGCTTCGTCCGGGGCAGGTTGTGCTGGTTCGTTTCGGCAAGGGCGACAAAGGCCTTATGGCTGCCGAAATTCACCCCGATCTAGGGACCTTGCCGGTTTCGCACTAGGTCGAGGCCGCCGCAGGGGATTTGATGATCACACGTAAATCGTTGCTGGCCGGAGCTTTCGGTGCCGCATTGCTTGCGGCGCCGGCTTTTGTCGTTTCGCTCGTCCCGACCGGCCCCGCTATCGCCCAGGAGGCGATGAAGCTGCCTACGGACGCCGAGCCGCTGATCGCTGCCACAGCCAAAGGCGACGTGCCTTTCCGCATCGAGATCGCCGACGAACCGGGCGAACGCTCGATGGGGCTGATGTTCCGTAAGGATCTCGCCGACGACCAGGGCATGCTGTTCGTGTTCGAGCAGACCCAGCCGGTCGGCTTCTGGATGAAGAACACGCCGTTGCCGCTCGATCTGGTGTTTGTCGGCCCCGACGGCAAGGTGCTCGACATTTTGCCGGGAACGCCGTTTTCGGAAGCCGTGATCGCGCCCGACGAGCCGGCGCGCTTCGTGCTCGAACTCAAGGCAGGCACCGCCGCAAGGACCGGCATCGCCGACGGCGTCATGCTCAAGCATCGCGCGATCGCGGCCGCTGCCGGCAATCCGGGCTGAGGCTAGACCTCGGCAAAGACCATTCGGAGCAACGATGGCTATCGATCATTTTTCCCATGAAGGTTTCGACCTGGCTTATCTGGACCTGCCGCCGACGGGAGCGGGCAGCGGCGAACCGGTGCTGATGATCCATGGCTTTGCCTCCAGCCACTTCGTCAACTGGGTGTCGCCGGGCTGGTTCAAGACGCTGACCGAAGCCGGCTACCGCGCCATCGCCTTCGACCATCGCGGCCATGGCGGCACGACCAAGAGCTACAACGAGGCCGACTACACGCCGAGCAAGATGGCAGGCGACGCGGTGGCGCTGCTCGACCATCTCGGCATCGAGCGCGCCCATGTCATGGGCTATTCGATGGGCGCCCGCGTCTCGGCGTTCATGGCGCTTGAGGCACCCGACCGGGTGGCGACGCTGGTGTTCGGTGGCCTCGGCATCGGCATGGTCGACGGCGTCGGCGACTGGGACCCGATCGCAGCCGCACTGCTGGCCGAGGATCCCGCTACGATCACGCAGCCGCGGGCAAAGATGTTCCGCGCCTTCGCCGACCAGACGCGCAGCGACAGACACGCACTCGCAGCCTGCATTTCAACCTCGCGGGAACTGGTGACCGACAACGACATCAGGCGGATCATGCAGCCGACTTTGGTCGCCGTCGGCACCAAGGACGACATCGCCGGTTCACCCGAGGAACTCGCCCGGTTGATGCCGCATGGCGAAAGCTTCGACATAGAAGGCCGCGACCACATGCTGGCCGTCGGCGACAGGACGTTCAAGAAGCGCGTGTTGGAGTTTTATGCCGGGCATCCGATCTAAGGGTGATGGTCGATCTGCTCGTCACCTATATGGAGATGAACGAAGCGCCCGGTGGAGTGCCGTTTCCGACTCCGGTTCCCGACGCGTGGGTTGCGAGGGAGCAGCCCGAACGATCCGACTATCTCGCGCTCTATCGAGCGATCGGTGAACCGCTGCAATGGGACCAGCGGCTGCGCATGCCGTCGGATGCGCTGCAGGTCTTGCTCAGCGACAATACGACTCATGTCTACGTCCTGCGTGTCGATGGGCAAGCAGTCGGACTTTGCGAATTCGTAGGCGCTGGCGGTGCAGACGTGGAACTCGCAAATTTCGGGCTGATCCCAGAATTCCAGGGCAGGAGGCTTGGGCCCTATCTGCTCGACCAATCGGTGCGCGCGATCTGGTCGCTGGCGCCACGTCGCGTGTGGCTGCACACCGACACCAATGACCACGCCGGCGCACAACCGACCTATCGGCGCGCTGGCTTCAAGCCCTACATGCAGCGCGTGGAGAGCTTCCCGGACTGATGTTCGTCACCCGCCCAGCTTTGCCAACGAGCGCTCCATGTTCGCCCGGGCCTGGGCTTCGAAGCGTGTCACGAAAATGTCGGTGTGGAAGATGCGTGGCCGTGCGAGAAAATTGCGCAGCACAGCGCCACGGCCGGCGCGCCAGTCGGTGTCGCCGACCCAGCCATATTCGCGCCTGACGGCGTCTTCGTAGGCGTCGAAGATATCTGCCGGGGCGCCGAGGATCGACAAATCCATGTCGAGCAGCAGGGCGGCGTCGGCTTTGGCTGACGCATCTGCGAAGGCAGGCACCTCATGGGTGGCGGTGGCTTCTATCATCTTGACGATACTGATAAGGCGAGGGGCGTCGACATGGCCGTGGAGCCTGCCGGCTGCAAGGGCAGCACTTTGCGCCTCGTTGTCCTTGGCGCGGCTGTCGTAGATCGCGTCATGGAACCAGATCGCCGCTTCGACCGCCTCGGGATCGGCGAACTGGGTGCGGTACTCCGTTAGCAGGCCCAACAGCGCTTCGATGTGGCGGATGCCGTGGTAGTGGCGGTCGTCGGCCTGATAGAGGCCACTCAGTTCCGCCCTGGTGGCGTCGTCGATCAAAGACATGTCAGTGCCCCTTGAACACGGGTGTGCGCCGGCCGGCAAAGGCGGCGCGGCCCTCGGCATAGTCGTCGCTGAGGAAGGTGGCATCGCCGGCGGCCTGGGCAAGGGCGATTTCGCCGGCATCGTGGCTCAACGCGGCGCGGATGGCTGCCTTGGAGGCACGCACCGACAGCGGCGCATTTTCGGCGATCGTGCGGGCGATCTCGCCGATGCGGCTGTCGAATCGCGCGGGTTCGACGACTTCGAGCAGGAAGCCCGCCGAAAGCGCGGCCTGCGCATCGATGCGGCCGGCGGTGTAGGTGAGGTATCTGGCCATCTGCGGGCCGGCGGCCCAGACGATGTCGCCCATCGCGTCCTGCGGATAGGCGAGGCCGAGGCGCGCGGCAGGCACGGCAAACAGGGCGTCCGGGGTCGCGACGCGCAGGTCGCAGGCAGCGGCCAGGCCAAAACCGCCGCCGAAGCAGATGCCTCGGATCGCGGCGATCACGGGAACCGTGCTGTTGCGCAGGGCGGCGAAAGCTGCCGAATTGGTCGCCTCATAGGCGCGCGCGCTGTCGGCGTCGCCGCGCAGCGTGTCGAACTCGGAGATGTCGGCGCCGGCGGAAAAATCCTGGCCCGCGCCGCGCAGGACGATGACGCGGATGTCCGGCCCGGACGACAGCCGGAGCACGTGATCGGCCAGATCGACCCACATCGCCCCGGTGACGGCGTTCTTGCGCGCCGGGCGGTTGATGACGATCGTGGCGATGCCATCGGCCGTTGTGACCAGCAAGGGTTCAGTTTCCATGGCGCCTTGAATATCCGCGAACCAAATCCACTTGATCGAGCACTAAGGAAAATTGAGTTCAATCGTGCTAACATCTGGCTTATATGTCCCGCGCGGGATTGCACAAGCCGGCAGTGAACGGAGACCGTCGATGAACACCATATCCGCAGCGCGCCCGAGTTCGGTGAAGCCGGTCGATCCAATCTGGCGATCGGTGCGCGACGAGGCGACGGACGCGGTGGCGGGCGACCCGCTGTTGGCGGCGTTTCTGTACGCTACGATCCTGAATCAGGACACGCTGGAAGAGGCGGTGATCCATCGCCTGGCCGAACGCCTGGCGCATCAGGATCTCGGCGCCGATCTCATCCGCCAGACATTCTATGCGATGCTGGAAGACCGGCCGGACTGGAGCGACGCCGTGCGCACCGACATCCAGGCCTATTACGACCGCGACCCGGCCTGCGACCGCTATCTGATGCCGGTGCTGTATTTCAAGGGCTTCCATGCCGTCCAGACGCACCGCCTGGCGCACTGGCTGTGGAACCGCGGCCGCAAGGATTTCGCGCTCTATCTGCAGAGCCGCTCGTCCTCGGTGTTCCAGACCGACATCAACCCGGCCGCGCGCATGGGCAAGGGCATCTTCATCGACCATGCCACCGGCCTTGTCATCGGTGAGACCGCCGTCGTCGAAGACGACGTCTCGATCCTGCATGGCGTGACGCTGGGCGGCACCGGCAAGGCCGGCGGCGACCGCCACCCCAAGATCCGCTACGGCGTGCTGATCGGCGCAGGCGCCAAGATCCTCGGCAACATCGAGATCGGCCATTGCTCCAAGATTGCCGCCGGTTCGGTGGTGCTGTCGCCAGTGCCGCACAACAAGACGGTGGCGGGCGTTCCGGCGCGCGTCGTTGGCGAAACCGGCTGCGACCGCCCGTCGAGCCAGATGGACCAGCTGTTGCCGTCGCAGACAATGGATCACGTCGTCAGCTTCGATATCTGAGACCAAGCGCCGGCGCCCATGACGGGCGCTGGCGCGATTTGCGCGGGGGTAAGCCAAGCCTCGCCTTTACAGCGCCATGGTTGGCGTGTCAGAAGCGCGTCTCTTAACGACAAGCCGGAGAAGCCAGTTGAAGCCGGAAGAAATCCGAAAGCTCGACGCTTATTTCAAGCGCCAGTTCCAGAACCCCAACCTCATGGTCAAGGCCCGTCCGCGCAAGGACGACTCGGCCGAGGTCTATATCGGCGACGAATTCCTCGGCATCGTTTTCAAGGACGAGGACGACGGCGACTACAATTTCTCGATGGCGATTCTCGACGTCGATCTGGCCTGATCTTTCGGTCGGCCACAGCGCCGCGCGGCGACGATCGCGCGGCCGCTACTTCACGTGCAGCATGGCATTCGCCTTGGCGATCACCGCCCGGTCCAGCGCACGCCACTCTCCCAACAGCTCCCGCGGAAATCTGTAAGTCAGGCTCAGATCCTTGCCGACGAAGACGTCGCGTTCGCAGGGCGCGAGCGATTCTTCCGCTTCCGTGCCGCTGAGGCAGCGGGCGACGAAGGGCGGCTCGCCGCTGCGCGACGCAACCGCCAGCACCTCGTTGAGATAGCCGGAATTTTCGGTGAAGCCGAACAGCGTCATGCCCTCGGGGCCTGGTACACCCGGCTTGACTGTGAGCTCGCTGTAGATCGGCGCAAGGCGTCCGCTCATGTCGCGGGTCATCATGCGCGGTTCGAGGCTGAGGAAGACGATGCGCTTCTGACCGTCGAGATTGTTGAAGGCCGGCCGCGCCGCCTCGCTGTAGCCGTCCATTTCAGGCCAGCGCAAGTAAAGGTCGAGGCGCCCGGCAATGCCGTCGCGGCGGGCCTTTTCGAAACGGATCATGTTGGCGGGGGCTGATATGACGTCGTTGCCGATGACGATCTCGCGCGGCGCGACCTCATCCGTGTAGCCGGCCATGGCGATGGTGTGGCCGAACCAGCGGCCGCCCAGGCTGATTGCCACCGAGAGCACCGCCAGCACGGCAAAGCCGTAGAAGACCTTCATCATCAGCGCCGAATCGACGACGTCGAAACCGGAATGTTCGGCCGTCTCGTGCTTCATCTGATGTCTCCAGAGCAGCCACGGCTGGCATTTGCGTTCGCGTTATGCGCCTTGCCGGGTCGGTAACCCCAGCTCCCGTGCTTTCGGGAGCCCGATATCTTTCCGACATTGCGTGCGCATGGTTAATGGCGCGTT
The DNA here is from genome assembly GCF_964252895.1 of Aminobacter sp. LjRoot7. NCBI lineage: Bacteria > Pseudomonadati > Pseudomonadota > Alphaproteobacteria > Hyphomicrobiales > Phyllobacteriaceae > Aminobacter > Aminobacter sp. LjRoot7. The sequence goes on along the minus strand of NZ_CAXUPX020000004.1, from coordinate 149,113 downwards.
AAGGCAGCTACGCGCGCTTGCCTTGTGGCGGTGCGCTCCATAGTTTGCGCGCGCCAACGAAGAGGATTTGACGATGCCGCTTTACGCAATCGACGGGGTCGAGCCGCAGTTCGAGGACCGCGCAACCAGCTGGATCGCGCCCGATGCGGCAGTGGTGGGCGACGTCAGGATCGGACGCGATGTGGGCATCTGGTTTGGCTCCGCCATTCGTGGCGACAACGAGCCGATCACCATCGGCGCGCGCTCCAACATCCAGGAGCAGGCGGTTATGCATACCGACCCGGGCTTTCCGCTCACCATCGGCGAAGGCTGCACCATTGGCCACAGGGCGATCCTGCATGGCTGCACCGTGGGCGACAATTCGCTGATCGGAATGGGGGCGATCGTGCTCAATGGCGCCCGCATCGGCAGGAACTGCCTCGTCGGTGCCGGCGCGCTGGTGACCGAAGGCAAGGAATTTCCCGACAATTCGCTGATCGTCGGATCACCGGCGAAAGCCATCCGTGTCCTCGACGAAGCCGCAGCCGACAGGCTGCGCAAGTCGGCGGACCACTATGTCGCCAATCAGCAGCGGTTTTCCGGCGGGCTGAAGAAGGTGGCTGACTAGGCGAGGCAACCTATCGCGAAAAAAGGCGGAGCCGGCCCGGGGATTGGGCCGGCTCCTAGACCCGGTCGTTGGGGACGGGGAGGGTGGGGACGCGACCGGGTTTTCTCACCAGCGCATGCCCCCGAAAACCGGAGCCGATTTTCGGAAGGTCATGCACCGATTCCGAGCGCTGCGGCGGCCTTGGCGCGTCCGTGATGGACGCGCTCGGGCCTGCAGCGCTTAGCGAACCGACGCCACCGCGTCGGCGCGGCCGTCGTTGATCGCAATCCAGACGCCTGAATTCCGCTCCGACTGGCGCTTGAGATAGGTGTATTCGGTCTCGTCCCAGGCCAGGACTCGCGTGTCGAGGTTGTCGAGGATGTATTCGCCGAGGCTGGTGCGCACGGTGAGCACCGCATGGCCGTCGCCGTTGGGCTGGCGAACGACGGTGATCAAAAGGTTGCCGGCCGGAACGCCCAGTTCCATCAGCTGCCGGCGCTTTGCCAGCACATAGTCCTCGCAGTCGCCGGCGCCGTTATCGGGATAGGACCAGACTTCTTCCTGGCCCCACATTTCCATGTCGGTGCGCGGCGCGACATCGGTGTTGACCTTGTCGTTGATGGCGATCATCGCCTTCCACAGGCTGCGGGTCAGCTCGACCGGCTTGTTGCTCGCGGTCTTTTCGCTGCACTCGACCGGCGAGCGCTTGCACAGCTCATAGTGGCCGACCGGCTGGGTGGTGCGGCCGTTGGTCTGCATCACGGCAGGTGTCGCCAAGGCGGCGCTGACAGCACCAGCCTGAATTGTCGTGGCCAGAAGCAGAAGCCATCCCCGACGCATGTTCATTTTGTTGTCTCCCCGTTTGAGGTGACAATGACAGGCGCGGATTTATTTGACGCAAAGCTGCGAAGTAGATGTTGAGTAAAAACAAAAGAGAACTCGCGTAAACAAAGAATAGAATAAGAATAAAACTTACAGAAAATTTGATTACAATTTTATCGAATTTGGCATGGCGAAGATGCACGCCGCAGGGAACGGACTATCAGTTCCGAATGGCACGAAACTGTTTCGCAAGCTGGGGTGGGCAGCCCCGGTTGCTGGGAGCGGCCTCTCCGCTTCGTCATCCTCGGGCTTGACCCGAGGATCCATGCCGTGAGGCTGGAGCTGGTGTGACGGTTCAGGTTCACCTGTGCTGGAATGAAACAGCAGTCGTGCGGCCATTTCATTCTGGCGCGCAAGCGGGCGTGCAAAAGTCTAGCCAAAAGCAAACAGCCCGACCTTCTGTGAAGGCCGGGCTGTGCTTGTTGGTGAAAGGCTGGGCCGTCAGGTGCGCGGGCGGTTGAATTCCGAGTCGAGCGATTCCGGGCGCTGGATGACGGCGAATTCGATGGCGACGCCGTCTTCGAAGTGGCGAACGACCTGGCCGCGCATGGTGCCGAGGGTAACCTGAACGCCGATCGCCGGCTTGACCTCGATCTCGAGGGCAGCACCGGAAAGCGAGAGATCGATGATGCGGCAGGGATATTGCCGGCCATCCATGAGCTGAAGTGCGCTGATCGGATTGCGCGGCGCGACGCGCTCGTGGCGGCGGTCTTCCGGCAGGTCGAGTTCGTGCTTGTTGGCAAGCCAGGTCAGCTGCGCCGCAAGCTTGTCCTTCTTGCGCTCGGAGGCGATGACGGTCATGGCGAAGCCGTCCGCAAGCGTGCGGGTGATGACACCCTCGACGCGGCCAATATGGTCGATATAGGCGATGACCTTCTCGCCGGGTGCGCCTGAGCGGTCAGTGCGGAAGGCAACGTTGCCGGGGGACATGTCAACGACCTGGCCGGCATGCTCTGTGCGATCCTCGAGCATGAAGCGGCCATAGATCTTCACGCGGACGCGCTGGAAGTTGCGCCGTTCCGCCCGTGACGGCGCGTAGTCAATCGCCGCTGGCCTCATGTTACCCTCATATCTGCAAACTCCCGCCGAACCGCATCGGGGAGCTATCGCGGGAAACTAGCGCCAAAGAGGTTAACAAAACGCCTAGCAGCGGGCCTTTGGAGCGGCCCGGCTGCGCTATTCTTCGCGTCCGCCTTCGAGAACGAACAGATGACGTATGCGACGCGCGCCATCGAGCGGGCTCGGTTCGCCCGAAAGGGCGGTGTCGCTGGGCGCGAGCGATGGCACGGTGACCGCCGGGCGGTTCTTGAGGAACATCGGCTCCAGGTCCGGATCGACGACACGCACGCTTTCGATTGAAGCATCGGTGAGTGGGTCGGAGCCGAGCCAAAACGGCCGGTCGACGCTCGACAGAACGCCCAGGCTGCGAGGGTTCTCGACGCCGCCATCAAGCGGCAGGAGCAGCATCTCGAAGCTTGTCGTCCGTAGGCTGGAGGTGAAGCCTTCGAAATTGATCACGACCACAGACTTCTGCTGGAACACGCCATAGGCAAGGCGGGCCATCAACCGCTGGTCCTTCTGACGCCAGAGCGAGGGGAACGAAAAGCCCTTGAGCTCGCGGCCGAAGGTGGCGCACAGCCGGGTGCCGGCGAGGCGGAAGACCGCTTCGCCGCGGGTGTCGCGTTCGAGGATGAAAGTGTCTGCAAGCAGGGCCTTGATCTCGGCCGGCTCGACTTCCGTACGTTTGGGCGCGGGTCGGCCGTCGCGAAGGCGGTTCCAATATTGGAACAGTGCCAGCGATCCTTTCTGTTTCATATTGCTCCGCTCCGAGCTCTTCTGTGCCTGATGTGCCATCTCTGGACAGAATCGCTTCATTCTTGAGGACTACATGAGGCGCGGAGCAGGACGCGTGCCAGTCTTGGTAACAGTTGTTAACGGGTCGGGGACGTTAAGGTTAACAAAGGGTTTACGTTGCTGTGCCCGGGCATACGTGGCACGTTCAATTCACTCCATGAAGTGGCCGCGCAGGCGCGGTCGGCAGCACTTCAGTCAAGAGTTACTTTTGGGGACGGGCAGGGGGGCTCGACCAGCCGTCCAGGGGAAACCCTGGGCGGCTTTCTTTTTTGCGCTTTCAGCCGGGCTGTTCTAGATGGAACGAGAGGCTGGCGCACGCCGGACCATAACCGGATCGGAAGTGCATGAGCGACCCAGCAAGCCAAAACGACGCCACCGACGAGATCATCGAGGCCGAGCCTCAGCGCCGCGAACCGGTGTTCAACCTGCCTGGCATCGTCATTGCGATCATCGGCGCCTGCGTTGCGATCCATCTGATCCGCGTCTACGTTCTCAGCCCCGACCAGGATGTAGCCTTGCTGATACGGGCGGCTTTCATTCCGATCCGCTACTCCGGGCAATACGATCTCGAAATCTGGGCGTTCACCAGCCCGCTGACCTATGCCTTCCTGCATGGTGGTTTTGCCCATCTGATCATCAACATGGTGTGGTTGGCCGCCTTCGGATCGCCGCTTGCCAACCGTCTCGGCAACATGCGCTTCTCGGCGTTCTTCGCGGTCACGACGCTTGCAGCGGTGGCGTTACACTATGTGTTGCATTCGACAGATGCTGCGCCGCTGGTCGGCGCGTCGGGTGCGATTTCAGGCATGATGGGCGCTGCTGCACGTTTCAGCTTCCAGGTCGACCGCTCGCAGGGCAAGCCGGCCTTTGCTGGTGCGCCGCTGCCGATCCGCGATGTCTTCCGCTCGCGGACGGCCATGACGTTCCTGGGCGTGTGGATGGTGATCAACCTGGTCACCGGGCTCGTCGGACTTACCCCGGGTGAGGCCAGCCAGATCGCCTGGGAAGCCCATATTGGCGGCTTTCTGGCAGGCTTTCTCGGCATCAGGTTTTTCGACCGCAAGCGCGAGTTCGCCTGAGCGCGTTTTACTTGAAATGCGACCCAATGCAGCGCACGATGCAGTTGGCCCGGTGGGCCGGCATGGAGTGATTTGACTGATCGACAGCAGCAGGAGGCCACAATGACTGTGAAGGCAATTCTCGAAAAGAAGGGCCACGACGTTTTTACCATTGGGCCCAATGTACAGCTGTCGGAAGCGGTTCGCATTCTTGCCGAACACCGTATCGGTGCCCTTGTCGTGACCAATGGCGACCGCAAGATCGTCGGCATCCTGTCCGAGCGCGACGTCGTGCGCATCATCGGTAAGGAAGGCGGTGCCGCCCTTGAAAAGGCGGTGCGCGACGTGATGACCCCCAAGGTCAAGATCTGCAACGAGAACCACACGGTCAACCAGGTCATGGAGATCATGACCGTCGGCCGCTTCCGCCACCTGCCGGTCGAGCGTGACGGCTATCTCTATGGCATCGTGTCCATCGGCGACGTCGTCAAGCGCCGCATCGAGGATGTCGAGCGCGAGGCCGAGGAAATCAAGGCTTACATCGCCACGGCCTGAGCCCCTTACGCAGCCTATGCATTTGAGCGCCGTGCCTCTTTGGGAGACACGGCGCCCATGCGCAGGTTCGGCTATCTGTTGTCGAGTTCCGGGCGAACCAGCTTCAGGCCTACCCTGGTGATGCGGTAAGGCCCGCCTTGCGACGAGGCGACTGCCTTCTTTCGCTTCAGCTTCCGGAACAGCTCGAGATCGAAACCGGGATAGCGCCAGCCCTCGCGGGTGAGGCAGATCACGTCCTCGATCCTATTGTTGTCGTCTTTTTCGATTTCAATGCGCCCGCCCTGGGCGAGCAAGTGCAGAATGCGCTGCTCTATGCGCGATATGTCCATTGTTGGATGAGTCCTGGAAAACCAGGCTGCGACAGAAAATGTGCTGAAGCAGCCAAAACAAAAAGCCGCCGCCACGATTGCTCGCGGCACGGGGTTTCAGGTTTTCATGCCCCGCCTTCTCAGAAGGTCGGGGCCTTAGCGGGACTCAGCCAGATTAAACATCCACACTCCATCGGGATGGCGCTGATATAGCGAGAATCCGGGCGAAATACCATCCCGCAGAAGCTAGCGCTCGTGCGCGTTGCATGGCGGCCACACTGCTACGGCACCAAGGCCCGCAACAAAACTTAACATTACTTCATACAGGTCGCGGTGCCGAACTGGGATGAGTGGTGCGCCGGGTTCGCCGCCTGGCGGGCGGGGGGCGCTCACATCATTCGGCTTTGGAGTGCGCATGTTCGCGAAAACGGGTTCTGCAACGCTTGCCTTCAAGGCACCGCTGGCTGTCATGGCTGTCAGCTTCTGGGGATGTTCTGGCGCGCTTGCTGCGGATACGTCATCCGGGGAGCAACTGACCGCCGTGCCCGATCCCAGCCGCTTCGGACGCATCGGCGAGAAACTGGCGGAATGGCATGTAGTTGCCGGCGGCGGCGCGATGATCGAGCCCGAATATGAAGGGTCCGACAAGTTCAAGGTCACGCCGGTTCCCTTCGTCTCGGCGACGTTGTTCGACACCCTGACCATTGATCCAACCGGCGCGACGCTCGCTGTTGTCGAGCGTGACGCATTCGAGCTCAGCGCGCGGCTTGGCTACGAACTGGGCCGACAGGAGGATGATTCCGACCATCTCAGGGGCATGGGCGATATCGATTTCGGCGCCACCGTCGGTGCAAAAGCCGCCGTCCAACTCGGCCCGGTCGAGCTTTTCGCGCTGGTGGACAAGACCATTGGCGGTAGCGAAGGCCTTGTCGGCAGGGTCGGGCTCGAGGTGGCGCAGCCGGTTTCGGAAAGGCTCGTCCTTGGCGCTTCGGCTTCCGCCGTCGTGGCGGACGAAAACCACATGCAGGCCTATTTCGGCGTCAGTGCGGAACAGGCGACGCGGTCGGGGCTGGCGCGCTTCGATGCCGGTGCCGGGTTGAAACGCGCCGATTTCTCGCTTTCCGCAACCTATAGTATCAATCAGAACTGGATCGTGCGCGGCGAAGCACAGCTCGGTGTATTGCTGGGAGATGCTGCCGACAGCCCGGTCGTCTTGGAAAAGCTTCAACCTTCGGCGATGCTGCTGGTCGGCTACAAGTTCTGAAGCAAGTTAATCTTCAAGCGGGATCGCGATGTCCGAGAGTGGGTTCAGTTCCGGTCTTGCTGTCCAGGACAACGACACGGCCGGCCAGCCGAAGCCAGGCGCGCGCATCCTGATCGTCGAGGACGACTTCGAGATCGCCCGCATGCTCGGCGAAACGCTCGTCGAAGGTGGCATGGCCGTCGAAATCGCCGAAAGCGGCGCCGAAATGGACGTCCTGCTGCGCAACCGCACATTCGATCTCATCGTGCTCGACGTCATGCTGCCCGGCGAGGACGGCCTCAGCATCTGCAAGCGGCTGCGCCTGGAAACGACGATCCCGATCCTGATGCTGACCGCGCTTGGCGAGGAGGTCGACCGCGTCGTCGGTCTTGAGATCGGCGCCGACGACTATGTGACAAAGCCATTCAGCGCGCGCGAGCTTATGGCGCGCATCCGGGCGCTGCTGCGGCGCACGGCATATCCGTCGCAGGAGCGCGCGCGGCCAAAGATCCTGCGCTTCAATGGCTGGCGGATCGACCCGATCCGCCGGCAGCTGCACGACCCCAGCAATGCGCGGGTGGCGACGACGACGCATGAGTTCGACCTGCTGCTCGCCTTTTGCCGCAATGCCGGGCGGGTGCTTTCGCGCGAACAGCTGCTTGGTGTGACCCACGCCGGGCTTGCCGGGCCGATCGAGCGCAGCATCGACGTCCATGTCAGTCGGCTGCGCCAGAAGATCGAAAAGGACGCGCGAGACCCGGTTCTGCTCAAGACCGTGCGGCTCGGCGGCTATCTGTTCACGGCCACGGTGGAGGAGGCATGAAAGCGCTGCTTCGCCGCCTCGTGCCGCAATCGCTGCGCGTCCAGCTGATGGCGATCATCCTGGTGGCGATGTTTGTCGTCATCGTCATCGGCTCTGCCTTCGAGCGGATCACCAATTCCGGCTACGTGCCCGACATGGAGATCGTCGCCGAGCGCGCCGGCGTGGTTGCAGCTCTGCTGCGGCAGGCGCCAGCCGAAGAGCGGGCGGTGATTCTCAAGGCTGCCAACGATGCCGGGCTGGATTTCCGCTTGCTGAGCCAGGAACAACTCGCCGGCACGTCCTCTCCGCAGCAGCGCACGACGATAGGGCGGATCATCAACACGCTGTTTCCGCCCGACAGGGAGCCACCGCTGGGCGGCCGTTGGCTAATGATCGCCGACCAGCCAGCGCTCGTTTTCGCACTCGACCAGGGCACCGCTGCGGCACTGTTCGGCGCGCCGGATACGTTGCTGACGTCCCAGTTCGTCAGCCCCGCCACCTACTACCTGCTGGCGCTTGTGGTGCTGTTCGTATTGTTCTCGTTCTTCGCCGTGTGGGCGGTGACCGACCCGTTGAAGCGGATTTCGGCTGCTGTCGGCTCCGCCGAGCTCGACAATGACGACGAGCTGTTCATCGAGCGCGGCTCGATCGAAATGGTCGGCCTGGCGCGTGCCCTGAACACGATGCGCGCAAGAATCCGCACGATGATCGACAACCGCACCCGCATGCTGCGCAGCGTGAGCCACGACCTGCGCACTCCGCTGACTCGGCTGCGGCTGCGCGCCGAACGCATGGACGACGGCGTGCTGCGCGGCGCCATGCTGTCCGACATCGGCCATATCGAGGGGCTGATCGACGAGACGCTGACCTACCTGCGCCACGATGTCTCGACCGAAGAGCTGCAGCGTGCCGACATCGCCAGTGTGCTGCAGACGGTGTGCGCCGAGTTCACCGATGTCGGGTTTTCGGTTTCCTACACCGGTCCCGACCGGCTGCCCGGCTGGTGCAAGCCGAATGCGCTGGCGCGCGCCATCACCAATCTCTGCGACAACGGCGTCAAATTCGCGCCCAATGTCGAGGTGGTGCTGACCGCCACCGACGATGCGGCCCTGATCGAGGTCAGCGACAACGGACCCGGCATCCCCGAAACCGTGCGGGCCCGCGTCTTCGAACCGTTCTACAAGGTCGACGCCTCACGCGGCGCGAACGCCAAGCGTGGCTTCGGCCTGGGCTTGTCGATCGTCGCCGACATCGTGCACGGCCATGGGGGCAGGATCGAGCTCGACGACAACAGTCCGACCGGGCTCGTGGTCAAGCTCGACCTGCCGAGAGGGCTTGTCGCCGCCCAGGCGATGCCCTGAAAACAAGACAAGAACGCGAGCCGAGGCGCCCGCCGCGCAGGCAGCGCTTGCCTCCATTGGCTGTTTGCACTAGCGAAGGCGCACACTAAACTATGCGTTTCGTTCGTTCTCGATCCGCATCTTCTCGATCCAATGACGCAGGCCGCCATGTCCCTCATCGATACCCGCACGCCCGACGCCAAGCGCTTCATTTCCGGTGCCACCGGTGACTGGGAGGTCATCATCGGCCTGGAGGTCCATGCCCAGGTCACTTCGGAAGCCAAGCTGTTCTCCGGCGCCTCGACGGCGTTCGGCGCCGAGCCCAACGCCAATGTCAGCCTGGTCGACGCGGCCATGCCCGGCATGCTGCCTGTCATCAACGAGGAATGCGTCAAGCAGGCGATCCGCACCGGCCTCGGCCTCAAGGCGCAGATCAACCTGAAGTCGGTCTTCGACCGCAAGAACTACTTCTATCCCGATCTGCCGCAGGGCTATCAGATCTCCCAGTTCAAGCAGCCGATCGTCGGCGAGGGCAAGATCACCATATCCGTCGGCCCTGACCGCAAGGGCGAGTTCGAGGACATCGAGATCGGCATCGAGCGCCTGCATCTCGAACAGGACGCCGGCAAGTCGATCCACGACCAGCATCCGACAATGTCCTATGTTGACCTCAACCGTTCGGGCGTGGCGCTGATGGAGATCGTCTCCAAGCCCGACATGCGTTCGTCGGACGAGGCCAAGGCCTACGTCACCAAGCTGCGCACCATCGTGCGTTATCTCGGCACTTGCGACGGCAATATGGACGAAGGCTCGATGCGCGCTGACGTCAACGTCTCGGTGCGCCGCCCCGGCGGTGAGTTCGGTACGCGCTGCGAGATCAAGAACGTCAACTCGATCCGCTTCGTCGGCCAGGCCATCGAATACGAGGCGCGCCGCCAGATCGCCATTCTCGAGGACGGTGGCAAGATCGACCAGGAAACCCGCCTGTTCGACCCGAACAAGGGCGAGACGCGTTCGATGCGCTCGAAGGAAGAAGCGCACGACTACCGCTATTTCCCCGATCCGGACCTTCTGCCGCTGGAATTCGACCAGGCCTATGTCGATGAGCTCGCCAAGGATCTCGTCGAGCTGCCCGACGACAAGAAGGATCGCCTGGTCAACTCGCTCGGCCTGTCGGTCTACGACGCCTCGATCCTGGTCTCGGAAAAGTCGATCGCTGACTATTTCGAGAAGGTGGCGAGCGGCCGCGACGGCAAGGCGGCCGCCAACTGGGTCATCAATGACCTGCTCGGCGCGCTGAACAAGGCCGGCAAGGACATCGAAGACGCACCCGTTTCGCCGGATCAGCTCGGCGCCATCATCGACCTGATCAAGGAAGGCACGATCTCCGGCAAGATCGCCAAGGACCTGTTCGAGATCGTCTGGAACGAGGGCGGCGACCCCAAGGAACTGGTCGAGACGCGCGGCATGAAGCAGGTGACCGACACCGGCGCCATAGAAAAGGCCGTCGACGACGTCATCGCCGCCAGCCCCGACAAGGCCGACCAGGCCCGCGCCAAGCCGACAATGGCCGGCTGGTTCGTCGGCCAGGTGATGAAGGCAACGGGCGGCAAGGCGAACCCTCAGGCGGTCAACGACCTGGTCAAGGCCAAGCTCGGCATCGAGGAGTAGAGCGATGTTTGTCCGGACGGCGAGCGAGCGCGACCTTGAGACGATCAAGACGCTGCTCGCCGAGACGTGGCACGCCACCTACGACGCCATCTATGGCGTCGAGCGGGTCAACGAGATCACCGCCGAGTGGCATTCGCTGGCCTCGCTCAAGGCGCGGCTGACACGGCCGAATTCCGAGTTCCTCGTTGCCGACGACGGCAAGAAGATTGCCGGCATGGCATTTGCCGCCGCGACCAGCGATGGCAAGGCGCTGGTGCTCCACCAGCTCTACGTACACCCCGGGAACCAGCGCGCGGGCATTGGCCGGTTGCTGCTCGACGAGGTCGAGCAGAGTTTTCCCGAAGCGCGCACCCTGCGGCTCGAAGTGGAAGAGGCGAATGCCGGTGCTATTGCCTTCTACGGGGCGAATGGTTTCGTGCCTGTGGGTGCGACCGCCAATTGCGGCGCCGACCAGTCCGGCATCCCGGCGCTGATCTTCGAGAAGCAGCTGGGCTGAGACAGACCAGGCTTAGCTGGCCGAAATCTCGACGTTGTCGATGAGGCGCGTCTTGCCGAGGCGGGCTGCGACCAGGACGCGGCCGTCGCGGTCTTTGCGCCACGGCGCCAGCGTCACGCTTTCCCGCGCCTCGACATAGTCGACGACGTCGAAACCGGCATCGAGGATCTGCTGGCGCGCGGTGGCCATCGTCGCGGCTTCGCCGGCACCGCCTTCGAGCGCCGACGCGGCCTTGCGCAGCACCTTGTTGAGCTGGCGCGCAATATCGAGCTCGGCTGCGCTGAGATAGGCGTTGCGCGACGACATGGCGAGGCCTTCGCCATCGCGGATCGTCGGCGAACCAACGACCTCGACGGGCAGGTTCAGGTCCTGCACGAGCTTCTTCACCACGCAGAGCTGCTGGTAGTCCTTCTCGCCGAACACGGCGAGGTCGGGCTCCGACTGGATGAACAGCTTGCCGACGACGGTGGCGACACCGTCAAAGAAGGCCGGGCGGAAATCGGTTTCGAGACCGGCGGACGGACCGCCGACCGAGATCGAGGTGGCAAAGCCTTGCGGATAGACCTCGTCGACGCCAGGTGTGAAGGCAAGGTGGACGCCGGCCTTTTCCAGCCTGTCGAGGTCGAGCGCCAGCTGGCGTGGATATTTGTCGAGATCTTCGGTCGGGGCGAACTGACGCGGATTGACGAAGATCGAGACGACGCAGCGGTCGGCGCGCTCGAGCGCGGCGCGCATCAGCGAAACATGGCCGTCATGCAGCGCGCCCATTGTCGGCACCAGCGCGACCTTGAGGCCTTCGGCTCGCCATGCCCGCACCTGGGCGCGAAGGGCGGCGATGGTTTCGACGACAACAGTCATGCCTTGTCCTTGTTCAGGGAAAACAGGTGCTCAGGGCCGGGGAAGGCGCGGCTGCGGACGTCACGGGCGTAAGACGCGGCCGCATTAGCGACGACATCGCGCAAATGCGCATATTCCTTGACGAATTTGGGCACGCGGTCGACGGTCAGGCCGACGGCGTCGTCGATGACCAGAACCTGGCCGTCGCAAACCGGGCTGGCGCCGATGCCGACGGTGGGGATTTTGATACGCCGGGTGATCTCGGCCGCGACCGGCTCGACGGTGCCCTCAATGACGACGGAGAACGCGCCTGCTGCCTCGACCGCCTTGGCATCGGCGTAGAGCGCCTCGGCATTGGCCTCGGAGCGGCCCTTGATCTTGTAGCCGCCTTCCTTCTCGACAGACTGCGGCAACAGCCCGATGTGACCCATGACGGGAATGCCTGCCGCGACGATGGCCGCGATCTGCGCGGCAATGGCCACGCCGCCTTCGAGCTTGACCGCATCGCAGCCGGTTTCACGCATGATGCGGCTGGCGGAGGTGACCGCGTTTTCGACGGTGTCCTCGTAGCTGCCGGCAGGCATGTCGACGACGACGCAGGCGCGGGACGAGCCGCGCATCACCGCCTGGCCGTGGGCGACCATCATGTCCATCGTCGCGCCAAGCGTGTTTGGATGGCCATGCAGCACCATCGCAACGCTGTCACCGACGAGCAGAAGGTCGACATGCGGGTCGAGCAGCCGGGCGATCGGATAGGTGTAGGCAGTGAGACAGACAATGGGCTCCTTGCCCTTGCGGGCCAACAGAGCGGCGGGCGTGATGCGGCCGGCAGCCGCAGGCGCGTCAGAAGCCATGTCTTTTCCTCCCTCGACGGTCCGGCTCGAGCCGGTCCGAGAGCCCAACGGGCCGGAGTCCATTACGGACCGGCTAAGCATTTTGCAAGTGCGAGATGAAGGCGTGAGCAGCTGCGAGATGGCATCGTCCATCAGGACGAGCGCTGCTGTGCCTCTTCCTGCGCCAGGCGCCTGATATAGACGGCGAATTCCGGGTCCTCGCCGGGCAGCAACTGGGGCAGGGCATTTCGAAAATCCTCGCGCCGGCACCATTCGCGCATGAAATCCTCCCACGAGGCCCAGCGGCGGCGCTTGCGCTCGGACATTTCGGGTTCGTAAGCGACGAGATAGGCGCGTTCGAACAGGGAGATCAGGATGGCGAACATGGCGAGCAGCCGATCCTTTTGTTCGGCCGTCAGGTCCTTCGTTGCCGTTTGCGATTGCAGGTAGAGGTCGGAATGGTCGAGCGATAGCGTCAGGAAGTTGGTGTAGCCGTCGGAGAGCATCTGGTAGATTTCTTCCTCCTCGTTGACCCGTTCCTTGCGCTGTTCGAAGACGAAGATGAAGATCGCCAGCGGCAAGCCGAAGATCGTCACCAGCATGCTCAGCATTTCGAGGATCTGCATAAAGGGCATGGATTACGTCCATTCTGGTGCTCGCCACGAACAGTAGGTGTTGATGGATCGTCTGCCAATCGTCGCAGGCGGCAAGATGGGCCTTCTAAACTCTTGCCTTCGCGCCAGCGTGACGCCATAAGCAGGAGACTTTCGACGCGCCTGCCGCGAGGATCCGATGAAGAAATTCCTTGTCCAGTTTTTCACCTGGTGGAACGGCCAGACCCTTGGCACGCGCTTCCACACCTGGCGCAAAGGCACCAAGGTGGGCCAGGACGAATTCGGTAACGTCTATTACGAGGGCGGCAAGGATTCGGAAGGCCGCACGCGCCGCTGGGTGATCTACAACGGTTATGCCGAAGCCTCGATGATTCCTCCGGGCTGGCACGGCTGGATGCACCACCGCGTCGACGTGGCGCCGCCGAGCGACAACTACATTCCGCGCGACTGGCAGAAGCCGCATCAGCCCAACCTGACCGGTACCGGTGGCGCTTACCGCCCGAAGGGTTCGGTGCTGGGCAACACGCATCGCCCACAGGTCACCGGCGACTACGACGCCTGGACGCCCGGCGCATAAGACAGACAGCTTAACGGCGCGGACATTTGTCGCCACAATTGGCGGCTAACTCCTTGCCCATTGGCGTCAGGCGATTAGCCTTGGCGCGTGGGAATCAGCGAGTGGGACACACTCCGGGCGCAACGGCGGTAACGACTGAATGATTTTTCCTGGCCGGATTCCGTCGAGCGGACGATCGAAGGCGAAAGCCCTGCTTGTGGCCGCGGCGCTGTGCGCAGGGCTTGGCCAGGCAGCGGCCCAGGACAGCATCGAGCGGCTGCCGCTCGACCAGCAGGTCGAGCAGGGTGACGATCTTCCGGCCATCGACGTCCCGCCCTTGCCGGGCGAGGGCCAGCCCGCTCCCGACCAGGCCCAGCCGGCTCCCAGCGACGCACAGGCGGCACCCAAGGTTGCGGCCCCGCCCCAGCGCATCAAGAACGCCGTCGCCGAGTTCGCCGGCATCGACAAGATCACCGGCCGCATCATCACCTTCGACGTTTATGTCGACGAGACCGTGCAGTTCGGCGCGCTGCAGGTGACGCCGCGCGTCTGCTATTCGAGGCCCGAGAACGAAGAGCCGAAGACGGATTCCTTCGTCGAGGTCGACGAGATCACCCTCGACCGTAAGATCAGGCGCATCTTCACCGGCTGGATGTTTGCCGAAAGCCCGGGCCTCAACGCCGTCGAGCACGCCGTCTATGACGTCTGGCTGAAGGCCTGCAAGCAGAAGTCGGACGTTCCGGCACCGGAAGCCGCCAAGACCAACTGATCCTTTTTCGGAACCGCTTGGGGTCCCTGACGTTTGGCGTCGTGAGCAACGCCAACGGAGGATCGTGCCGTGACCGTCAACCGTGACGAACTGCTTGAGCTCGAACGGGAATTCTGGACCGGAAACCAGGAGTTCTTTGCCGAAAACGCCGACAGGGAATGCCTTGTCGCCTTTCCCGAGATGGCCGGCGTGATGAGCAATGCCGAGCTCGCCGCGACCGCGACCAAGCCGCACCGCTGGCGCAATCTCGAGATGAAGGTGCAAGGCATCGTCGAGCCGGGCAGCGACATCGTCATGCTGACCTATGAGGCCAAGGCGATCCGTGACAATGGCGAGCCGTATCAGGCACTGGTGAGCACCGGCTATGTGCATCGCCTGCAGGGCTGGAAGATGATGTTCCATGCCCAGACGCCGATAGCGCAGGGCGCTCAGAAGAAGAGCTAGCCTAGCCCCTCAGGGCATGAATGTGGCTTCGCCAATGAGGGCCTTGGCGAGCATCTTCTCGTATTTGTCGCGCGGCACGTCGACCGCGCCGAAGCGCTTCAGGTGATCGGTGGTGAATTGGGTGTCGAGCAGCAGGAAGCCGCGCTCCCTGAGCCGCTGGACGAGGTGCACGAGGCAGACCTTGGATGCGTCGGTCTCGCGCGAAAACATGCTTTCGCCGAAGAAGGCACGGCCGAGCGAGACGCCATAAAGCCCGCCGACAAGCTCGCCTTCGCGCCAGGCCTCGACCGAGTGGGCGTTGCCGATGCGGTGAAGGTGTGTGTAGGCCTCGCGGATCGGCGCGTTGATCCAGGTCGAGAGCCGGCCGGCGCGCCGTTCGGCACAGGCGTCAATGACGGCTTCGAAGTCGCTGTCGAAGCGAATCTCGAAATGACCCTGCCGGATGGTCTTGGCGAGGCTGTGCGGCACATGGAAGCCGTCGAACGGAATGATGCCGCGTGTCTCGGGCCGGACCCAGAAAACTTCCGGATCCGACGCGCTTTCCGCCATGGGAAAGACGCCCGACGCATAGGCCTTCAGCAGAAGGTCCGTGGGTATGCCATAGCCGGGCGCATAAGGTCGGGTCATGCGACCCTCATTCTACTTACTCGCCTTTCGCGAGATGTTTTTCCAGCCAGTGGATGTCGTAGTCGCCGTTCGCGATGTCGGGGTTACCGACAAGCTCGCGGAACAGCGGCAATGTCGTCTTGATACCATCTACCACGAATTCGTCGAGCGCGCGCCTAAGGCGCATCATGCATTCGACGCGGTTGCGGCCGTGCACGATGAGCTTGCCGATCAGGCTGTCGTAGTAGGGCGGGATCCGGTAGCCGGAATAGACACCCGAATCGACACGGATGCCGAGGCCGCCTGGCGTGTGGAAATGCGTGATCGTGCCGGGCGAGGGCACGAAGGTCCGCGGGTCCTCGGCGTTGATGCGGCACTCGATGGCATGGCCGTGGAAGCGGATGTCGTTCTGGGTGACCGATAGGCCGCCGCCCGAGGCGACGCGGATCTGCTCATGCACCAGATCGATGCCGGTGATCGCTTCGGTGATCGTATGCTCGACCTGAAGGCGGGTGTTCATCTCGATGAAGTAGAACTCGCCATTCTCGTAGAGGAACTCGATCGTGCCGGCGCCGGAATAGCCGAGATTGGCCACAGCGTTGGCGCAGATGTCGCCGATGCGCGAGCGTTCTTCCGCGTTAAGCGCGGGCGAATTGGCCTCTTCCCAGACCTTCTGATGGCGGCGCTGCAGCGAGCAGTCGCGTTCGCCGAGATGCACGCCCTTGCCAGCGCCGTCGCCGAAGATCTGCACTTCGATGTGGCGCGGCTTCTGCAGGTACTTTTCGATGTAGACGGCGTCGTCGCCGAAGGCAGCACCGGCTTCGGTGCGCGCCGTCTGCAGCGCCACTTCAAGGTCAGCCTCGGTGAGCGCCACCTTCATGCCGCGGCCACCGCCGCCGGCGGACGCCTTGATGATGACGGGATAGCCGATCTCTGCGGCAACGCGCTTGGCTTCCTTCTCGTCGCTGACGGCACCTTCCGACCCGGGAACGACCGGAATGCCCAGGCGCTTTGCGGTGCGCTTGGCTTCGATCTTGTCGCCCATGATGCGGATGTGGTCGCCCGAGGGGCCGATGAAGGTGATGTTGTGCGCCGCCAGGATGTCGGCGAACTTGGCGTTCTCCGACAGGAAGCCGTAGCCCGGATGCACGGCGTCGGCGCCGGTGATCTCGCAGGCCGCGACGATCTGGTGGATGTTGAGATAGCTGTCGCGCGACGGCGGCGGTCCGATGCAGACGCTCTCGTCGGCGAGGCGCACATGCATGGCGTCGGCGTCGGCGGTGGAGTGGACGGCAACCGTCTGGATGCCGAGCTCCTTGGCCGCGCGCAGCACTCTGAGGGCGATTTCGCCGCGATTGGCGATCAGGATTTTCTGAAACATTGCGCGCAGCCTTCCGGCTTACTCGACGACGACGAGCGGCATGCCGTATTCGACAGGCTGCGCGTCTTCGATCAGGATCGCCTTGACCGTGCCGGAGCGCGGCGACGGAATCTGGTTCATCGTCTTCATCGCTTCGATGATCAGCAGGGTCTGGCCTTCCTTGACCACCGAGCCGACCTCGATGAACGGCTTGGCATCCGGCGACGGCGCGAGATAGGCGGTGCCGACCATCGGCGAGGGCACTGCGTTCTTGGAGGTGTCGACGACGGCAGGAGCGGCGGCTGCAACCGGTGCAGCGGCTGCGACCGGGAGAGGCGCCGGTGCTGCATAGGCCTGGACAGCAGTTGCTGCCTGGCGCGACACGCGCACCTTGAGATCGCCGAGCTCGACTTCGATCTCGGTCAGGTTGGTGTCGTTCAGAATTCCTGCGAGGTCGCGGACGAGCTGCTGATCAACACCGTCGGTCTTCTTCGTCGCCATTTTCTAGCCTTTTCTCTTCCTGTTTCCGGTCAGAGCCGGGCGGCCAGCGCCTGCAGCGCCAGCGTGTATCCGAGCGGCCCGAAGCCGCAGATCATGCCCACGGCCACCGGTGCCACCATCGACTTGTGGCGGAACGGCTCGCGGGCGTGGATGTTGGAAAGGTGCACCTCGGCGACCGGCAAGGGCGAGACGGCACGAATGGCGTCCTGCAGCGCGATCGAGGTGTGGGTATAGGCGCCTGCATTGAGCACGATGCCGGCGGCTTTTTCGCCCGCCTCGTGAATCCAGTCGACCAGAACGCCCTCGTGGTTCGACTGGCGGAATTCGATCGCAAGTCCGAGCGAGGCGGCTGCCGCCTGGCAGTCGGCTTCGATGTCGGCCAGGGTCTTGCCGCCATAAATGCCGGGCTCGCGTTTGCCCAGCATGTTAAGGTTCGGACCGTTGAGGACGTAAACCGTTTTCAAATTACAGACCTTTCCACCCGCCAGATCCTCTCTGGCGCGGCGGACCCTCTATAATCGGCATAAGCCGTCGCGGAAAGAGCGCAAGCGACTTCTTGCGCTGTCCACAACGGCTCGCGCTGAACAAAGCTTGCTCAGCAGGTGGAATTTGCCTGGCAGGCGGCTGCCGCGGCGATCTTTTCAGCCAACACGTCCTGGCCGAGTGCGCCGAAGACGACCTCGTTGCCGACGACATAGGATGGGGTGCCGCTGATCTGCAGCTTGTTGGCAAGATCGTAGGTGCGATTGAAGGCCTCGCCGATCTCCGGATCCTTCATCGCTTCGCGCAGCTTCGCTTCGTCGGCGCCGAGCTCGAGCGCCAGCTTGATGGCGCTGTCCTCGCCGGCGCGGCCTTCGCCGCCGAGCAGCTTGTCGTGGAATTCGCCGTACTTCTCCGGCATCAGCTTGCGGAAGGCCATCGACACGACATGGGCCTTTTGCGAATCCGGTCCGAGGATCGGGAATTCCTTGAGCACGAAGCGCAGGTCGGGGTTGGCCTTGGTCAGAGCGTTCATGTCGGCCTGGGCGCGTTTGCAGTAGCCGCAATTGTAGTCGTAGAACTCGACGATGGTGATCTTGCCGTCGGGATTGCCGACGATGCCGTCGAACTTCGAGCTGAAGATCTCGTCCTTGTTGTCCTTGATCACGCTCAGGCTGGCGATGCGCTGCTCTTCCTTCTGCTTGGCTTCGAGCGCGCCCTGCATTTCGAGCAGCAGTTCAGGGTTGTTGAGCAGATAGTCGCGCACGATCGTCTCGACCTGCTTCTTGTCTAGGGTAGCAGCAGCCGCTGTTTCCGCATGTGCGGCGTTTGGCGAACCGGCGAGGCCGAACGCCAGCATGGCGAGGGCGACAGCGATGCCGGTCGTGCCGAGAAGAAGTGCTTTTTTCATGGTCCCTGAGTCTCCAGCCGTTTCGGCTCTGTCGCTGTCCGCCGAAAGAAGGTTCACTTCTTTTTCTTGCTCGGCGCTTTGTAGTTGATGATGTCCTGCGCGCGCACCCAGCCCGGCGAACCCGGCTTGAGCTTCTGCTGCGCCCGCATCGCGAAGATCTTGGCGTCCTGATAGGCGCCGCTGTAGTAGTGGCCGTCGGCGGTTGCAAGATCGGCGTCGGCGACGTCGCCGAGCATGCCGTAGGCCTGGGCGAGGTAGCGGTAGCCCGAGGCGTTCTCGCGGTCGCGGTCGAGGCCCTTGCGGATTTCGACGACAGCCTTCTTGAGCGCGTCTGGCGTGCCCATGGCGAGATAGGTCTGGCCGAGCTGGATCGGCAGGATGCCGGACTTTGCCGTGTCGAGCTTGACCGCCGTGGTGTAGGCCTCCGCTGCCGCTGCAGGCTTGTTCGACTTCATCAGGATGTCGCCGCGCAGCTCGTGGAAATAGGCGTTCTTCGGCTGCGACTTGATCAACGCGTCGGTCTTGCTGAGCGCCGAGCGCAGGTCACCGAACAGATAGGTCGACTGGGCGTCGCCATAACGCGAGGCGAGGCCGTCAGTGCCGCGCAGCAGGCGCGAGGTGGCGGCCTGGCCTTGGGTGTAGGCGGCAATCTTGACGCGCATCATGTCGTGGCGCTGCTGCAGCGCCTCGGAATCCTTCTTGTCGAAATACGGGCTTTCGCGCGCCAGCGTCTCGAGATTGGCGATGCGCTCGCGCGGCATCGGGTGACTGACCTGGTAGGGGTCGACCCGCGCGCCCGACAGCGACAGGGCGTTCTGGAAGCGCTGGAAGGTTTTCAGCATGCCTTGCGCCGACTGGCCGGTGGCATTGAGATAGGTGATCGCCGAGCGGTCGGCGGTGACTTCTTCCGAGCGCTGGTAGCCGAGCAGGCTGCGCCGCGCCATTTCCGAACCGCCGGCAACGACGCCGGCGCCCGCAGCACCAAGGCCGCTGGTGTCGGTGGCGGCCCCAGCGACCATCGCACCGGCGCCAAGCAGGGCGGCGACGATCGCCATCGTCTGGGCGCGTGCCAGCTGGTCGCGCAGGCGCTCCTGGTGGCCGCCGGCGATATGGCCGGCTTCGTGCGCGATGACGCCGATGATCTCGTTCGGCGTCTCGGCGGTCATCAGCGCGCCGGTGTTGATGAACATGCGCCGGCCGGCGACGAAGGCGTTGAACGCCG
Organism: Aminobacter sp. LjRoot7; assembly: GCF_964252895.1. NCBI lineage: Bacteria > Pseudomonadati > Pseudomonadota > Alphaproteobacteria > Hyphomicrobiales > Phyllobacteriaceae > Aminobacter > Aminobacter sp. LjRoot7. Next base: position 129,186 of record NZ_CAXUPX020000004.1, on the reverse strand, counting down.
GGTCGTTGACGAGCACGATGTTGATGTTCGAATTGGCAAGCCCCGCCGCCTTGAGGATCGGCCGGGCGTAGTCGCGAACCAGGGCCTCGATCTCGGCGTCGCGGACGATCGGAACACCCTGCGCATGAGCAGTTCCCGTCGCGCCGAGAGCAAGCCCGGCCGACAGCGCAAGCGCGGTGACCGCGCGTGTTGATCTTGCGACGAAACGCGAAAGACTTGTGATGCTCTGCATAGCGGGGAACACTCGTAAACGAGCCATCGGGCTGTGAAAAGGCTGGTTCAAAAAACTCATCAACTTGTGATCCCCATATCAATCAGGCATTTGTGCGGCACATTGCCTGGTGGGCGACAGTAGAAAGTGGACGAAGATGGCGGTTGCGATTTCACGGCGCGGCGAGGTCGAGCCCTTCCATGCGATGGACATCCTGGCCGAAGCCAACAGGCTCAAGGCGTTGGGCGCGCCGGTCATTTCGATGGCGGTTGGCCAGCCCTCCGATCCGGCACCGCAGCGGGTGCGCGATGCCGCGGCGGCAGCACTCAGGCTCGGCCGCATCGGCTACACCGACGCGCTCGGGCTTGCTGATCTGCGCAAGGCGATATCAGTGCATTATGCCGAACATTACCGCATCGACGTGCCGGTTTCGCGAATCGCCGTCACAACCGGCTCGTCCGCTGCCTTCAATCTCGCCTTCTTGGCGATGTTCGATGCCGGCGACCGTGTGGCCATCGCAGCCCCCGGTTATCCTGCCTATCGTAACATCATGGGCGCGCTTGGCCTCGACGTGGTCGAGATCGAGCTGCAGGGGGCTGCATATCTGCATGCCGAACACCTGCGTGCCGCGCACGAACAGAAGCCTCTGAAAGGTGTGCTGTTTGCCAGTCCCGCCAACCCGACCGGCGCCGTCGTGCCGGCAGGCGACCTCAAGGCACTCGTCGATACCGCCCGCGAACTCGGCATTGCGGTGATCTCGGACGAGATTTACCACCGGCTCGCTTATGGCGCGCCCGATGTGACCGCACTTGCCTATGACGCTGATGTCACCGTCATCAACTCGTTCTCCAAATATTACTGCATGACCGGCTGGCGCATCGGCTGGATGGTGCTGCCGGAGCGGCTGGTGCGGCCGGTCGAGCGCATCGCGCAATCGCTCTACATCTCGGCGCCCGAGCTGTCGCAGGTCGCCGCCATCGAGGCGTTCAACGTCACCGACGAGCTCGAGGTCATCAAGGCGCGTTATGCCTGGAACCGCGAGCTGCTGGCCAAAAGGTTGCCGGAACTGGGCTTCAGCTTCGCCGCACCCATGGACGGTGCCTTCTACGCCTTCTGCGATGTCTCGCGGCTGACCAATGACAGCATGGAGTTCGCCAGCCGCATGCTGGCCGAGGCCCACGTCGCGGCGACGCCGGGCAGGGATTTCGACCCGCTCGCAGGCCACCGCTACATGCGATTCTCTTATGCCGGCAGCCATGACGAAATGATCGAGGCGATGGACCGGCTGGAGCGCTGGCTGCGCTGAAATGCAACCGCCCCGTCGGTCGTGCCAACGGGGCGGACAGGGGCAAAGGGGAGGATGGGCTTTGCCGCCTGAGCGCCGGAATGCCGTAGCCCCCCACAGCACGCATTCCGACATGCGTTTTGCGACCGGTCAGGGTCCAAGCACCGCCGCGACCGCCTTGCCGGCGTCAAGCAGGCCGGCGCCGAAGAAATAGGTCTTGCCCTTCGCCGGTTCGTTGTCCGCGTTCATCGGATCGGGCGTGAGCGGCGTTGCCCCCGGCTTCACCGAAGCGTTCTGGTCGCAGGCGGCGATCAGGTTGGCTTTGGACGCCATGCCGTCCAACCTGGCCGCAGCGCCGTGCTTTGCCTTGTGGGCGCGTGCCGTCAGTGCTGCGACGCCGGCAACGAGAGCTGCCGCCCCGGAGGTTCCGCCGAAGGTGGTGTAGTAGCCGCCGCCGATGCCCTGGTTATCGAGCGGCGGCAGGATCGAGGAATAGGGATCGGAGCCGCCGGCATAACCGAACGTGCCGGGCAGGTCGGTGGTCAGCAGCGAGAAGTGGCTGTGCGGAACGACCTTGCCCTTGCCCGGATGGTAGTAGTGCTGGTCGATCATCGGGTCGGTGCGGTCGACGCGCAGCTGGTGCCGGTTGTAGATCTCGAAATCGTCGGACGGTGCAACCAGCGTCAGCTTGGCGCCATAGTTGCTGTAGCCCGAGCGGTAGCCATGCGGCGTCACCGCGCCGACGGCAACGATGCCGTTGTTGGCGGCAGCGAGATTGGCCGGGTAGATCAGCTGGCTTTCGCCGTCATTGCCGGCCGCGCAGACGACCGGCACCTTGCGGCTGATGGCGACGATGAGCTTGGCGAGCGTGTTCCAGGCAACTTCGCGGTTGCCGGTCTTGCCGACCGCATGCGGCCTGATCTCGCTTGCCGGCGGCGTCGCCTCTTCGAGACGAGCAAACAGGTCGGCGCGTTCCCAGTTGGCGCGGTCGTCGAGGTCCTGCGACAGCTCCGACTTGGCGTTCAGCACGCTGCGCACCGGGTCGGGAATGCCGCGCGGCAACAGGATGACGTCGGCGCCGTTGGCAAAGGCGTAGAGGAACGCGGCGATGAACTGGTCGGGCTGCTGCTCGAAGCCGGTCCTGATCGAGATCAGTCGCGACAGCGGATCGACGCCAAAATAGGGCAGCATGTTGCGGTTCGGGTTCGGCGCCGCACTGCCGTCGTCGGCGGCCAGCACGTCGGGCAGGGCAATTGCCGGATTGGGTGCAACTGTTGCCGCCGGTTCACCGACGACCAGGCCGGCAACGGCGGTGCCATGGCTGCCAAAGGTTTCGTCGCCCTCGATCAGCGTGTGCAGCACGCCTTCCGAAGCCACCAGTTCGGCGATCAGGCTGCTAAGATAGGCCGTCTCAGGGCCGGTCAGGTTGAGCGCGCCCAGCCCCGCGGTGGAGATGCCGGCGAAGAAGGCAGCCTTGACCTCCGGGTCGTAGGGGCTGGCGGCAGGGGCGGCGACGTATTTGGCGCCATAGGGATGGCTCACCAGGTCGATCGACTTCACCGCGTCCAGCCGGCTCTTGAGGTTGGGATGGCTGCGGCTGACGCCGACGTCGATCAGCGCGACGGTCGCGGGAGCGGTCGCTGCCGGGAAAGCCTCTGCGATCGTGTCCCAGACGGTGCCGTTGATGGTGGGCGAGGAGAAGTCGACCTCGCCGCCCGGGGTCAGCGGACCGAAGGTGGCATCGATGACGCCGAGCGCCGCAAGGTGCCAGAGGTAGTAATAGGACTGAGGGTGCTGGAAGGAGAATGGGTTGCCGTTTGCCATGATCGCCCCCTCAAAGCCATTCGCGCTGTGCAGCGAGATAATTCGCCATGAAAGCGTCCCTGAGATAGGGCTGGAAGCGCTGCGCCAGCGCTCGGCCGCCATTGGTGTCGCTCGGATAGTGCAGACCTGCCCATTCGCGATTTTCCGCGACCTTGCGGGCGATGCGCGACAGCTCTTCCGTCGCCGGGTGCTCCGGCAGGATGGCGTTGAAGGCAAAGGCAATCGAATGGCACTGGAACGAGTGGTTGCTCGGATAGGCCTGGTGCGCCGGGTTGGGCAGCATCAGCCGCAGGCGCGGCTCAACCTGGTTGGGCCGGGTGCGGTTGAATTTTGCCTTGTAGATCAGCCCGACATATTCGCAGGCCGTCAGGATCGACTGGAACAGGCCTTCGGTCTGGTCGAAGCCGCTGATGCCGTCGATGCCAAGCGGCTTGGTGAAGTCCGAGATGTCGAGGGTAGCTTCGCGCTCGATGTCCTCCTTGCGGCGCGAGCGTTCGCGGTCGCGGGCCTGGAGCGAAAGCATGACTGTCGTTTCGAGCCGGGTGACATCCGGGCCGGGCGGCAGCGGAATGTCGAGCTGCTCCCAGGTGAACTTGCGCGCCGCCGTAAACGCGTGTGGCGAGGGCGACGTATGCAGGCGCCTGAGCTCGAAGGCCGGGATCAGGCTTGCCTGCGAGCCGCCGCCCGAACCTGATTGAATGGCGCTGCCCTTGTTTTTGTTTTTGTTCTTATTTTTGTTCTTGTTCTTGTTGAGTGAGGCCTTGTTCAGCACGCCGGGGCTCATGACGGCACTGGCGACGCCTGCCGACATCACCATCGCCTCGGCGCCTGATGCGAACTTGGTTTCCAGTACGATCGGAGGCCGGTCCGTGGCCGCACAAGGCAGCACGTCGTCGCCGGCGATCTTGAAGCGGTACTGATCCATAAAGTGCGAAAAGCCGCCCTCAACAGGCGCGGAGCTGTCGTTGCCAGACACTGAATTCCCCATTGAATTGATCGAAATGTGCGGTGCTCGGCGCGTCCGTCATGTTTTTTTGACGCCGGCCTTGATCAGACCGGAGATCAGATTGGCGCCGCCCTCGGTGCGCATGATGGGATAGCGGGCGTCGATCAGCGAACTGATCGAGAAATTGGGCTCGACGACGTTCAGCCGGTCGAGAAGCGAGCGGGCGGCGCGGATGTCGCCGAGTTGCGCGTGGCTCGCCACGAGATAGCGAAGCAGCGAGTTGAAGTCGGGCCGCTCGCGCAGGGCCTGCTCGCCGGCTTCGATGGCGACGCGGTGATTGCCGGCGAGCGTCGCGTTGATCAGCCGCGAGGTGTCGAAATAGTAGCGGTAGGGGCTGTAGGCACCGAGATGGCGCGCCCAGTTGGCGAGGCTGAGGCCCTTGTCCGGCTGGCCGGCATAGGCATGCAGCATCGAATAGAGGTCCCAGCCGAGCACCTGGGTCGGGTTGGCGCGGATGGCGCGCTCGAACAGGCCCGATGCGTAGTCGTATTCGCCGAACAGGAACGAATGCACATGGCCGACGAGGGCCAGGGTGACCGAATTGCTGGAATCAAGCTCCAGTGCCTTGCGGGCGTAGTGCTGGGCCTGCTCGATGGCCACGGCGGAGTCGGAGAAGCGCTGGCCAACCTGGAAGGTCATCAGGAAGGCGAGCCAGGCATAGGCCTGTGACGACGGCCGCTGGGCAATGATGCGCCGAAGCGACGCCTCGGACATGACGAGGTCGTTGCGCGACAGCCGGAACATGGCGTTGACGGCGGCATAGAGGCTCTCCGCCTCCATGGCGTCGTCGGTCTGTTCGGAGCGTGCGATGAAGTATTTGCGCAGCTCGTCCATCGCCTCGTTGATGAGCTGGTGCGCGGCCGAGGTTTCCCCCGCCTCGACGGCACGCCGTTCGAGGGTAGCGCCGCCCATCCACAGCAGGCTTTTGTCGGCGGTGCGATGAACGCTGACGCTGATGTAGGCTTGGTGGGCTGAGAAGCGGTAGCGGACCTGAATGGCCAGCGCCACCGACCCGAATGTCGCATCCGGCTCCTGACCCGGTGAAAGGTCCGGCCGCGACAGGTCGGAGACGGTCAGTTCGCCGCCTTCGAGCAGCGAGCGCACCAGCAATTCGGCGAACATGTCGGGCAGCGATTCCGCCTCGAAGGCATCGCCCGAGATAGCCGGCGGCAGCAGCGCCACCGACCAGCCGGTCCGGCCGCCGTTCAGCGGCAGCGACTTGCGGTTTCCGCCGTCGGAGGAATTCGGTCCCGATTTCTGGCCCTGGACCGGGATGAGACCGTTGCTGCGCCTGTCCTTGGGGCTGACGTCGCGTTGGCCGAGTGCGTTTTCGAGCCGGCCCTGCCAGACCTGCCGCTCGAGCATCAGCCATTCCTCGAATTCGGGGTCGCCGATGTCGAGGCCCTCGAGCAATTCCGGCCAGGATTCAAGTTCCACTTCGCTGGGCACCGACTGGCGCGACGGATCGAGCAGCTGCAGGGCGTCGACCGTTACGCGATTGAGATCGAGCGAAATGGTGTGGTTGTCGGAAATGATGATGCTGTCGGCGATCGGACCCAGGGACTTGCGGACGTCGACGAGCGCCTGTCTCAGGCTGGCTGCGGCTTGTTCCTCGCCGCGGTCGCTCCACAGCTTGTCGCGAAGCCAGATGCGCGATCGGGCACCGCGTGGGGCAAGTGCCAGCATGGCCATGAGCGCGCGCGATTTCTGCGCCTTGGGCGTGCACGACGCGCCGGCTGCGTCGGTGACGGCCAGCGCCCCGAACAGGTAGATATTGCAAAGCGTACTGGCGTCGTCACCAGCCATCGTGCGGACCTTCGCTGCAGGTCGTCCATGCCCCTGAAGAGGGTACCACAGGTCGAATCGCCTGTGGTCCTCGCAACTTCCATCGGGAGCATACAACGACATTCCGGCAAGTGCGCGTGCTTGTATGCTTCTGGCACCGGGCAAAACCTGCAGCATTCCAGCGTTCCTCACCACTCTTGCCGGAGCTGATTCCGGCCTGATTTCGGAAGGACGTTAGGGTAGGCGGGGTGATTGCGGCGTGAGTGAAACGTCAAAGCAGCCGTGAAATGCTGTTTTGGCGGGCCATCAAATGGGGCACATATCCCTCACGCGCCAAGTGTTTAGGCAATCGCCTCGGTGATCGCGACGCGCAGATCGTGCGCTGTCGCGTCGCCAGTCGTGAAGATTCAGCGCCCCGACGAGCTGTTGCTGCGGCGCGGGCCGGCGAGTTCCCTGCCGAGCGCGAGCGCTTCCTGCAGGTCGGTTGCATATTTGGCCGTATCTTCGAGGCCGCCGAAATAGTTGAGACGGATGGTTTCGCCACGCTTGCTCATGACAACGCCGATGCTCCGCAGGCTCTCACGCACATCAGAAAAACGCATATCGCAACTTCTCCGTTTGGTGGGTTGAACGAACATTAGAGGTTGCTTGTAACAGTGCCGTGTTGACGCAACGTGAGGGATACGTGAATCGCGGCTACAAAAGTTTCGCTTTCGGCACTTCTTTTATCGATTCGGCTGCAGACAGCGCACAAAGTGCTGGGGTTGCGATGGGTGGTTGATGAAGAGGGGACGGATGGCGGCGCGCGCGACTTGATGTAGAACGGCCTGCCGGTTCGAGCCGGTCGAAGAGCTTGCAGGAAGTGCCATGCCCAGCCTCCAGGATACGCTGAACGAGATCGTCGCCGAAATGGCAGCGCAGCCGGAGCGCGGCGAGGTTGCGTCTTACATTCCAGAATTGGGCAAGGTCGATCCGGCCAGATTCGCCATCGCTGTGGTCAAGAACGACGGCGAGGTGGCTGCCGCCGGCGATGCCGACGAGCCGTTTTCGATCCAGAGCATTTCGAAGGTGTTCACGCTGGCACTGGCGCTCGGCCGCGTCGGCGATCAACTGTGGAATCGCGTCGGGCGCGAACCCTCCGGCACGGCCTTCAATTCCATCGTCCAGCTCGAGCTCGAACACGGCATTCCGCGCAACCCCTTCATCAATGCGGGTGCGATCGTCGTCTCGGACGTGCTTTTGTCCGGCCACCAGCCGCGCGAGGCGATCGGCGAGGTGCTGAGCTTCATGCGCACGGTGGCCGACGACGATTCGGTGATCATCGACCGCGACGTTGCCAATTCCGAGCGCGCCACCGGCTTCCGCAATTTCGCGCTGGCGAACTACCTCAAGGGTTTCGGCAACCTGAACCACGCGCCCGAGATGACGCTCGGCGTCTATTTCCATCACTGCGCCGTCGCCATGAGCTGCCTGCAGCTGGCGAATGCCGGGCGGTTTCTGGCCAATGCCGGACGCATCGAATCATCGGGCCATTCGATCGTGTCGAGTGAACGCGCCCGCCGCATCAACGCGCTGATGCTGACCTGCGGCCACTATGACGGCTCGGGCGAGTTCGCCTTCCGCGTCGGCATCCCCGGCAAGAGCGGCGTCGGCGGCGGCATCCTGGCGATCGTGCCGGGGATTGCCTCGATCGCCGTCTGGTCGCCGGGGCTCAACGCGCGCGGCAATTCAATGCTGGGCTCGATCGCGCTGGAACGGCTGACCAAAAGGATGAACTGGTCGATCTTCGCTTCGCGCTGAGGCTGTGCCGGCCAGTATCGCCGGCCGGGCAGAGACTCGCTCAGGCGCCACCTGCCTTGCGCTGCTCCGCCAGCCAGCTGTCATGCAGCCATTTTTCGGTCTGGCGGCGGCCTTTCAGGTTGGCCCAGACGATGTCGCGCTCGAACACCATGACCTCGCGATCGGCGCCGACGATCACCCAGAACCAGCGGCCGTCGGCGAGATTTCGCATTTTCACCTTCATGCCGGTCAGCGCCGTGCTCTCGCCATTGGCGCGGATCGTCTCGTCATGCGGCGCGATGAAGCTGACCGCATGGCGTAGCAGAAGATCGGCGGCATGGACGGACAGGAAATGCATGGCGATGTCGTGCGCCTCATCTTGGCTCGGCAGCGCGCCGTCGCGCAGCGCGAGGTCCATGCGTACGAACCCTTTGAGCTTGCCGGAGGGAGCGGTCACGGCGCTGAAATGCTCGCCGCCCAGACCGCCATTGCGGCCGTCGGCGCGTTCCATGCGGATGAGCAGGGCGCTTTCGCCGTCGACTTCCACCGGCCCCTGTTCGACGTTGGCATAGCCGGCAGGGACGGGGAGGGCAGCAAGCACGCCTTGCGGCGAAGCTGTGGTGGCGGACGATAGCTGGGCTGTGCTGGTTTCTGCCATGGTTTCCGCGCTGACTGGAGGGACGTGAAGAAGCGTGATTTGCAGCAGGGCCGAGGCCGCCATGCCGACGAGACGGGGGTAGATCATAGAAATGCTCCTTTCATACAAAACGAAACGGATCGTTTATATGAAAATAACTAAACGGCCCGTATCGTTTCGTCAAGGAGCAAGGGTTCCTTTAGGCGGGGTTGGTTCCGTCGCATGCGTGGCAACGGGGCTGGTATCGGGGTGGGCGGCATTTGGGAGGATGGCAAACAAAAGCGGCCCGCTCGGACATCGCCAAGTCGGACCGCCTGTTGCTAGGCTTGGGGTGACGGGCAGCCGACGCAACGCTCATTCGTCGATGTAAGGCATTGCGCCAGCCTACAATCCCGCCTTCCCAAGCCTGAATATTACGCTTCGCGTCAACCCGTGGACAATTAGCTCAATGGATCGGGGAGGTGGCTTTGCACGCCCCGGTGCCGTTCCACACGATCTAGCACCAACGGTTTTCCAGTGAACGAGGCACTGTCACCGAGGCGTTGCTTCGGCTCAGCCTGTCACTGCAGGATCGCGTAGCGAGCGCCGGCGTTGACCTTGATGGCCGAGCTGCCGCGCTGCGGAGTCGAGGCAATCGTCACCGTCATGACGGCGCAGTTCTTGTTCTGGGCTCGGACCTTGGCGCAGCCCTTGGCGACGGCGTCGTAATATTTCGACCGTTGCGAAACCCAGCTGTCGGGCATGATCGACTTGTCGTCGCCGTCATTCAGGTTGAGCGGGATTTCGACATAGTTGAGCTCCGGCGCCTTGGCGACCTCGCCGAATGGCTCGCGCTGGACGAAGGTCAGCCGCATGTTGACCTGGTAGAGATCTTCCGTCGGCCGGGCCGAGACCTTGTTGACGGCGCATTTGCTGGCGAAGGCCTTGACGATCAGGTCGCATTCGGCGCGCGCAAGGACAGGCAGGCGAGAGGCGAGATAGCCGTCGGCGTCGTTGCCGTCGAACGCGGTCTGGTCGCCTCGGCGAATGTCCGTCAGCCGCATATGCATGTTGAGGGATACAGTGCGCGTCTGCTCGAAGTCGTCGAAGTTGCGCAGCGCCACCAGACCCAGCGCGCCCTCGGGCACGACCTTGACGCCATGGAAGTCCGTGGCGCGGCGTTCGGCCGCCTCCTGCTGGCTGCCGCTCATCATGCCCATCATCTGCATGATGTAGGCGGCGGCGGCGACGTTGAAGATCAGACTACCGATGAGCGGCGCGCCGACCAACAGCAGAAGCACGACGACAACGATTTTGAGGAAACTGCCCTGCATGGCCGTCACTGCGTCCGGTTGAGTGAGGAGAGGTCGCCGCCGGCGAGCTGTTGCGCCTTCTTGGTGACGAGTTCGGTATGCTTCGAATCGTAATCGTCGCGGGAGGCGGCGACGAAGGCGTAGTCGGTGCGGGCGAGTTGCACGGTGGCGTCGGTGATGCCGCGGTAAGGCAGGCGCTCGTCCGGTGACGCCGGCAGCGGCCCGACGATGGCGTGGTTCATCTGGTCGATGCCGACGGTGACCTCTTCGCTGGCCTTGCCGAAGCTGGCCCGGAACCAGCTGTCGTATCTGTTGTAGATCGCATTGCGGCTGGCGACGGCCTCTTTCGAGATCTGGTCACCGCCCTTGGCAGCCTCGACGACCCTCCAGAACGGTTGTGGGCGGCGCGACGGCGAGATCTTGCAATCCTTGACTGCGTTGCCAGCCAGCACGGTTACCGGCGTGCCGGGCTCGAGGTTGACGATGCCTGCATTACGCGTGCCGATAATGGCGACGCGGGAGATGCGGGCCTTGGCCGATTTCTGGATGTTCCAGAGCGTGTCGAAGCCGCCGGCAAGCACCAGATAGACCGGCGCCTCTGTTTCTGTGACGATCACGTCGACCACCCGCAGCCGGTCGCCGGAGCGGTTCGAGTTGATGCCAGGGTCCTTTCCGTCGTTCTGCCATTGCGAGACATAGTTCTGCGCCCGTTCGAGCACATCGGCCTGCGACAGGGCGAAGACGTCGGAAACCTGCTTGGTCCCGTTGGTGTGGACCTGGACGAGCTTGTCGCCGACGGACGGAAGCGGAAATTTGCAGCTTGGCGTGGTCTCGATCCAGCCGATCTTGGCCGGGCGCTCGCCTTCGACGGGTGCGTAGCCCGTGACGACTGATTTGAGCCAACTGAGCGAGTTGTCCTTTCCGACAACGACGTCCGAACCGACCTGATATCCGAAGCGGTCCGTTCTCAAGGAATCAGCAGGATTGCCCTGTGGTGGCGCATCGCTGTCCGAACATCCGGCCAGCAGCAGCGTTAGAATGCCCAGTGAAAGGAAGCGTATCATCGTGCGCCTGACAAATGACATGTAGATATGGTTGCACATCTAGTGATGACATATTGCAGGTTGCTTAAAGCCGCATGTGCAATTGTTGAGATGACGAATCATCAGCGAATCGCTGGAGTGGCAGTGGCTTACGGGGCCGATCAATACTGAGTCGGGCGCGGCCTAACGCGATATAGGCCGAACAAAGGGTTGCAGGCAGGCAGGAAGGGTTTGCGCGGCGACACGAACCGCATGAGCAACCACGCCGGGGCGAGGGTAGCTTTCAAGACTTCAATGCTTTTGAGAATGAAGTGGCTCCCCGGGCCGGATTCGAACCAGCGACCAACCGGTTAACAGCCGGTTGCTCTACCACTGAGCTACCGGGGAACAGCGCTCTGGTGTGAACGAGGCGGCGTATAGCAACGGTAATCCGATTTGCAAAGCGCTAATCGAAGCTTTTTGCGAGTTTTTCCCCGAGAGCTTTCTGGTAATCACCCCGGGACGGCCTCATATGTCCGCTTTACCAAGCCTTTCGCCGGCTTGGCGCGTCATTCGGGCGCACAGGCTTCACCGAACAAATGCAGGGATAATGATCAGCTCCACTCCCCAGCAGCCACCCAGACGCAAGATTTCGATCTTCGGCCGCGAATTCGCCATGCCGCGTTCGCGAGGGGTGCGCATCGGCATCGGCGTCGCACTCTGCTTCTTCGGCCTGCTGGGCTTCCTGCCGGTGCTTGGCTTCTGGATGATTCCGCTGGGGCTTCTGGTCCTGTCGCACGAATTCCATGTCGTGCGCCGCGTACGCCGCAGGCTGATCATCTGGTGGGAGCGGCGCAAGCGCCCGGCCAACTAGCGCACTCGCGACGAGGGATTCGCCTGACACTGCAGTGGCGAACAAGGACTCGTTGCCTTGGGCGTGGCCGAATCCCGTCGAGAGCCAAGACGAGGCCGGGGTGAGGATTCGTGCAGCAGTGAGCGATCGAGTGCTTTGATGCGGCTCCGTCAGTCCTTTGCCGTGGCGGCAGCCAAAACCCACGGAGAAAGAGTCGTCTCCCGCTTGACGGCGGAATCCTGGCAACCTATTGGAGCGCTGTAGACGCCCGAAGCGGCGAGGCCTCGTGGCGGAGTGGTTACGCAGAGGACTGCAAATCCTTGCACCCCGGTTCGATTCCGGGCGAGGCCTCCAGCTTCCTCGGCAACCGCCGCCGAGGACCCATTCGGGCAGTAGCAGTTGCGCATCACGCGTCGAAGGCGGGCCAGTTGAACATGAACGCTGATTTTTCCGAACGTCGTGTGAAGATGGTGGACGGCCAGGTCCGCACCACCGATGTGACCGACGCAGCCATTCTCTCCGCCATGCTTTCCGTGCCACGCGAAGAATTCGTCGACAGCGGCCAGCGCGAGCTTGCCTATATCGACGAGGACATGCGCTACGGCGCGACCGCCGATGCCGATCAGCCGCGCTATCTCATGGAGCCGTCGCCCTTCGCCAAGCTGGCGCAGCTGGCCGAAATCCTGTCGAGCGACTTCGTTCTCGATGTCGGTTGCGGCACTGGCTATTCCTCGGCGGTGCTGTCGCGCCTCGCAAGCTCGGTTATCGCGCTGGAAAGCGATGCCACGCTCGCTGCGAAGGCAACCTCGACGCTTTCATCGCTCGGCCATGACAATGTCGTCGTGGTCACGGCACCTCTGGCCGCCGGCTATCCGTCGCAGGCACCCTATGACGTCATCTTCGTCGGCGGCAGCGTCGAGCAGGTCCCCGAGGCACTTCTTGCCCAGCTCAAGGATGGTGGCCGGCTGGTCGTCGTCGAGGGTCGCGGCAACGCTGGCGTCGCCAGCGTCTACCTCAAGGCCGGCGCCATAGTGACGGCCCGCCGTGCTTTCAATGCGGCAGTTAAGCCACTACCCGGCTTCAATCGCACACACGAATTTGAGTTCTGATCTCCTTTTTCTTGCGGCGGGCAATGCGCCGTGATGATCTAAGGAGCGGACGAGGGTGATTGATTCTGGACTGTTCTGGTCCAGATTGGTCGCTTGTTGTCGGATTCGGCGAGGGGCATCTATAGCTGTCTTCAGGCAGCTCGCCGCAGAATGAATGAGGGACGCGCGTGTCGTTTTTCCGTAAAAGTGTGTTTGCCGTAGCATTGGTTTCCGCAACAGCGCTGTCGCCGCTGTCAGCCTCCGCGGAAACGATCCTTGGAGCCTTGGCAAAGGCATATCAGAACAATTCCCAGCTCAATTCGTCCCGCGCCGGTGTGCGCGTGACCGACGAGAGTGTGGCGATCGCCAAGTCTGGCTGGCGCCCGACCATCAACGGTTCGGCCAGCATCGACTACTCGACAACGCGGAACTCGCGGAATTCCTCGACGAGCCGTCTGACGACCGGTTCGTTCGGTATCGAGATCAGGCAGTCGCTGTTCGACGGTTTCCAGACCAAGAACAATGTCGCGGCGGCCGAAGCGCGCGTGCGGGCATCGAACGAGAGCCTGCGGAACACCGAGCAGAACATCCTGTTCAACGCGGCAAGCGCCTATATGGACGTGATCCGCGATCGCCAGATCGCGGCGCTGCGGGAACGCAATCTGCAGTTCCTCGGCGAACAGGTTCGCGCCGCGCGCTCGCGTTTCGACGTGGGCGAGGGCACCCGGACCGACGTGGCTCAGGCTGACGCCTCGCGCTCGGCGGCACTCGCGCAGTTGGCCGCGGCACGCGCCGCGGCGCTGTCAAGCGCTGCCATCTACCGTCAAGTCATCGGCGACGAACCGAAGAACCTGAAGGCGGCGTCGCCGCTCGCCAAGCTTCTGCCCAGGAGCCTCGATAGCGCGACGGCCCTGGCGGCCGAACAGCATCCGGCGATCCAGGCGACCGAGCATCTGGTCGACGCGGCGGGCTTCTCGGTGAAGTCTGCAGAAGGCGCGCTGCTGCCGCAGCTGTCGGCTTCGGCGGGCGTATCCCAAAGTCATCGCGACACCAATCCGACACCCGGCAGTCAAGACGGCTGGACGACGTCGGCGAACATAGGCGCAACGCTGACCGTGCCGATTTACCAGGGCGGCCGTGCCTCGGCGACCGTACGTCAGTCCAAGGAATCGCTGGGCCAAGCCCGCATCGAAGTCGACGTCAGCCGTGACCAGGTGCGCGCGGCAGTGACTTCCGCTTGGACGCAGTACACCGCGTCTCGCGAAGCAGTGGATGCAAATCGTCAGGTGATCTCCGCAGCTCAGCTGGCGCTCAACGGCGTCATCGAGGAGCGCAATGTCGGTCAGCGCACGACGCTCGACGTGCTGAACGCCCAGCAGGATGTCATCGACGCTCAGATCAATCTGGCAAATGCCGAACGTGATGTCGTGGTGGCGAGCTACGCCATCCTGTCGGCCGCCGGCAACCTTTCCGTCGACCGGCTCAACCTGCAGGTCACCAAGTACGACCCGACTGAGCACTACAACGCCGTCAAGGACAAGTGGATCGGTCTCCGGACGCCAGACGGCCGCTAAGCTTCAGCGAGCCGGCACTTATCAGGCGGGCGCCTGCTCCGATGGAGCCGGCGCCCGTTTTCGTTTTGCCGGCAAGCGGCTGGAACACTGTATTCTGTTGAAATCGCCGGGGGTGCCCGATTGGGGATTCTCTAAGGGGAATCAGTCAGCTACGCTTGGGCTCTGATTCGACGCCCGTTTTGGCGGGCGCACTTTGTATCCTGTCACAAAGGCGGCGGATGTGACGATGGCCCAGGCTAGCAGCGCTCAGCGCGAACCCTCGATGGAAGAGATTCTCGCTTCCATCCGCAGGATCATCGAAGACAACGATACCGGACGCCGTCCGGCAGTCGACTTCGAGCAGATGCGGCCGGAGCCCGAAGACGACCGCAGCGAACGCAACATCATCGAAGTCGAGGCATTCCGGGCTGAGTTCCAGGCTGCCAAGGCGGCGCCGGTCGAGGTGAAACCGGCAGAGGCCGCCCCAGTGGTAGCGAAGCAGGAAGCTCCGCGTCGCGATGAGCCCGCCAGGTGGCCGTCGGCGGAGCCGAAGGTAGCTGCCGCAACCGCAATGCCGCTGCGGCCAACCGTTGCCGAAACTCCAGCGCCCGTTGTCGAGGCGCCTGCTGCGGCGCGCCCGTCGGCTGCAAGCTGGGCGCCGCAATCGACGATCGCCGTCGAGCAGATGGAGCGCCTGGCCGGTCCGCGCGAAGCGGAGAAGCCTCAGGTCGTGGCCCAGGCCGTGGTAGCAACGCCGGAGCCTGTTCTGACCGAAGAGCAGGCCGCCCCCAAGTCTGCGATCATCTCGGAGCAGGCGGGCCGCCAGATCTCGGCGGCTTTCGGTGAGCTCAACGACGCCTATGCGGCGCGCAGCCGCAAGTCGTTCGACGACATCGCCACCGAGATGCTGCGGCCGATGCTGCAGGACTGGCTGGACAACAACCTGCCGACGCTGGTCGAGCGGCTGGTACGCGAAGAGATTGAACGCGTGGCGCGCGGCGCGCAGTGATTTCGGCCTTGCCGACATGAAAGCGCCGCCTTCGGGCGGCGTTTTCGTTTCCAGCTGCCGCCGGCCGCGCTGTTGACTTGGCCGCACCCATCCGATTTACACCGGACCAACAGATCCGGACCAAAACGGAACCAATTCCGATGCTTGAGAAGACCTACGACGCCAAAACAGTCGAACCCAGGATTGCCAAGGCCTGGGAAGATGCCGACGCCTTCAAGGCAGGCGCCGGCGCACCCGAGGGCGCCGACCCGTTCACCATCGTCATCCCGCCGCCCAACGTCACCGGTTCGTTGCATATGGGCCATGCGCTGAACAACACGCTGCAGGACATCCTCGTCCGCTTCGAGCGCATGCGCGGCAAGAACGTGCTGTGGCAGCCGGGCATGGACCATGCCGGCATTGCCACCCAGATGGTGGTCGAGCGCAAGCTGATGGAAAAGCAGATCCATCGCCGCGACCTGACGCGCGAACAGTTCGTCGACAAGGTCTGGGAGTGGAAGGACGAATCCGGCGGCATGATCTTCAACCAGCTCAAGCGGCTGGGTGCCTCCTGCGACTGGTCGCGGGAGCGCTTCACGATGGACGAGGGCCTGTCCAAGGCCGTCGTCGAAGTGTTCGTGACGCTGCACAAGCAGGGCCTGATCTACAAGGACAAGCGCCTTGTGAACTGGGATCCCAAGCTCCTGACCGCGATTTCCGACCTCGAGGTCGAGCAGCACGAGATCAACGGCAATCTCTGGCACTTCCGCTATCCGCTCGAGGGCGCTGTCTACGATCCGGAAAACCCGGCCACCTACATCACGGTTGCGACCACGCGGCCCGAGACGATGCTGGGCGACACCGCCGTTGCCGTCCATCCCGAGGACGAGCGTTATGCGGCACTCGTCGGCAAGAACGTTATCCTGCCGATCGTCGGCCGTAAGATTCCCATCGTCGCCGATGAATATTCCGATCCGGAAAAGGGTTCGGGCGCGGTCAAGATCACGCCGGCGCATGACTTCAACGACTTCGAGGTCGGCAAGCGTCACAACCTGCCGCAGATCAACATCCTGACCGTCGAAGCCAGCATCAACATCGTCGACAACGACGACTTCCTCGAAGGCGTCGAGCGCACCGAGAAGCGCGACGGCGTGTGGGCGCAACTGCATGGCCTCGACCGTTTCGCGGCGCGCAAGCTGGTCGTCCAGATCATGGAAGAGGGCGGTTTCCTCGACAAGATCGAGCCGCACAAGCACGTGGTGCCGCATGGCGACCGTGGCGGCGTGCCGATCGAGCCGTTCCTGACCGACCAGTGGTATGTCAACGCCGCCGAGATGGCGAAGCCTGCCTTGCGCTCGGTGCGCGAGGGCCGCACCAACTTCGTGCCCAAGAACTGGGAAAAGACCTATTTCGACTGGATGGAGAACATCCAGCCCTGGTGCGTGTCGCGCCAGCTGTGGTGGGGCCACCAGATCCCGGCCTGGTATGGCCCGGATGGACAGGTCTTCGTCGAACGCAGCGAAGAAGAGGCGCTCGATGCGGCTATCCAGCACTATCTGGCGCTCGAAGGGCCTTGGAAGGCCTGGGTTGAGGAGCGTCTCGAGAATTTCGAGCCGGGCAAGATCCTGACCCGTGACGAGGACGTGCTCGACACCTGGTTCTCGTCAGCACTTTGGCCGTTCTCGACACTCGGCTGGCCGGACAAGACCCCTGAGCTCGACACCTACTACCAGACCGACGTGCTGGTGACCGGTTTCGACATCATCTTCTTCTGGGTCGCCCGCATGATGATGATGGGCCTGCACTTCATGGAAGAAGAGCCGTTCCACACGGTCTACGTCCATGCGCTGGTTCGCGACAAGAACGGCCAGAAGATGTCGAAGTCGAAGGGCAACGTCATCGACCCGCTGGAACTGATCGACGAGTACGGCGCCGACGCGCTGCGCTTCACGCTGGCGATCATGGCGGCGCAGGGCCGCGACGTGAAGCTCGATCCGGCGCGCATTGCCGGTTACCGCAACTTCGGCACCAAGCTGTGGAACGCCACGCGCTTTGCCGAGATGAACGGCGTCGCGCGCAATGACGCGTTCTGGCTCAACGACGCAAAGCTGACGGTCAACCGCTGGATCCTGACCGAGCTTACCCGCGCGACGCGCGAGGTGACGGCCGCGATCACCACCTACCGCTTCAACGAAGCGGCTGGTGCTGCTTATCGCTTCGTCTGGAACACCTTCTGCGACTGGTACCTCGAACTGCTCAAGCCGATCTTCATGGGTGATGACGAGGCCGCCAAGGCGGAAAGCCAGGCGGTCGCGGCCTTCGTGCTCGACGAGATCTACAAGCTGCTGCATCCGATGATGCCGTTCATGACCGAGGAGCTGTGGGCGCACACGGCAGGCGAGGGCAAGGAGCGCACGTCGCTGCTGTGCCATGCCGCCTGGCCGGCGCCAGATTTCGAGGACGTGGGCGCGGCTGCCGAGATCAACTGGCTCGTCGACCTCGTCAGCGGCATCCGCTCGGTTCGGTCCGAGATGAACGTGCCGCCGGCAGCGATCGCGCCACTGGTCTTCGTCGGCGCCAATGCCGAGACGCTTGAGCGCCTGAAGCGACACCAGTCGGCGATTGCGCGCCTGGCCCGCGTCGGCGAGATCACGCATGAGGCGGCCGCACCCAAGGGCGCGGCCCAGATCGTCGCTGGCGAAGCAACCGCCTGCCTGCCGCTCGGCAGCCTGATCGACCTCTCCGCAGAGGCTGCGCGCCTACAGAAGGAGCTCGCCAAGACGACCGAGGAGATCGCCCGGCTGCACAAGAAGCTGTCGAACGAAAAGTTTGTGGCTTCGGCACCTGAGGAGATCGTCGCGGCCGAGCGCGAGAAGCTCGAGGACTACCGCCGGACGCAGGAGAAGCTCGACACCGCGCTGTCCCGCGTCCGCGACGCCGGCTGACGATTCGAAGCTCAAAACCTGCCGCGCCATGACCTTGCGGCAGGTTTTGCTTGTGCTGTCAGAAACGGCATGCCTCAGCGTAAATTGTGGCCAATGTAACCATTTTGCGCCCGATTGTTGCCATAATGTAACAAGCCTCCAAAACAGCCCGATTTCGGGCTGTTTTTGCATTCTGAAGCCGGATTTCCTTGGGAATTCAGGATCGATTGATACGGATTTGGCTAAAATTGACGTTTGCGTAAGCGGAAGGCGAGGACCTCGGTCACGCCGCTGCCGCAGGGCGGCCATTGTTTGCAAAAAATCAATGTTGCGTGAGCAGGCTGAATTCGTTCAATTCTCGTCACGAGGCATTCGGGAGAGGACCACCATGAACATTTCGCGTCTCAAAGCGCTGCTGGGGGCAACGGCGCTGACGATCGTTGCGGCAGGCGCAGCCCAGGCCGGCGGTTTTTCGCGCGGCACGGCCGATACGGATATTCTGTTTGAAGAAGGCAATGCGGCAAGGGCCGGCGTCACGGTTGTCCAGCCAAACCGTGGCAAGGATACCTTTAAGGTCGGTGGCACTACGTACCAGATGTCCGGTTTTGAGAACCCGACATACGTTATTCCTTCGGTGGCTGCGAAGTACAAAGTCAATGATGCACTAGCGTGCGCTGTGACCTACACAACGCCATTCGGTGGGCACTCTGACTATACCGGTTTCAAAGGTTCGCCGTTCCCTGCAGGCTATGATCCGACGTCTCTAACGGCCTCCTCCGAACAAGAGTTCGTGACGCATGAATTTGGCGGTACCTGCGCTTATGGTTTTGAGGCGGGAAAGGGGCGCTTCAGCCTCCTTGGCGGTCTTTTCTACCAGACTCTGGATTTTGAGCAGTGGGTTGGCGGTCCTACGAGGCCTTTGAAGTTCAGCCTCAGCGATGGACAAGTAGGCTATCGCATTGGCGCAGCATACGAGATCAAGGAGATCGCTCTCCGTGCTCAAGTGATGTATCGCTCGGCAACTGATATCGATGCGTCTGGCGATCTTAGCTTTACTTCCAATGGAGCTGTTCTTGGACCGGCAACGGGATGGGGAAAGTTCCCACAGAGCTTCGAGGCAAAGGTTCAGTCTGGTGTTGCGCCTGGCTGGCTTGTGTACGGTTCGGTCAAATGGACCGACTGGAGCGTGATGGACGTCATCAATTACAAGACGCCACTGAACCCCCTGAACCAGACGTTGAATTTCTTCTGGCAGGACGGTTGGACGGTCACTGGCGGTGTCGCCCACGCCTTCACTGAAAGTCTAGCCGGTACAGCCAGCATCACTTGGGATCGTGGCGTTGGCACTGGGCACGATATCTCTACGGATACGTGGACGCTTGGCCTCGGTGCGTCCTACAAGCCGAATAGCAATGTCGAAATTCGCGGCGGACTCGGCGTGCTGTTCATAGCGGCTGGATCGCAAGATTTCCGTCAATCGGGTCCTGGCACTGACATCCCCGCTCCGGGGCTTTTCACTGCTGAAAGCGACGTCGGCTACGCTGGAAATCTCTCGCTTGCCATCAAGTGGTAACCTCCACATCTGATCCAGAAAAAGCCGGGCCTCGTGCCCGGCTTTTTTGTTGCCGTATCGCCGACCCCTCTCGTTTCCATTTTGGAAACCATGGCGCGGCAAGTCGGCAACAGTTGTGACGAATCGGCAACACTTTTTAATCAAGCTATCGGCTAATGAACATGACGGGGACATTGCCAATTTCCCGCCATAAACCCGGCGCACCTCGAATGGGTCTTCGGACCAGCGCCCGGTTGCGGGCCGTTGGCAATGGAACCAACAGCAAAGCCGCGATGTTGCGGCAGGAACAGAAATGAACGCCAAGGCGACCTTCATGGCCAAGCTGCCCAGCCGTCGAAAGACGGCCGCATCGGCCTTTGGACGCCGCTCTTCCTGCCTCGCACCGAGTGTTCGCACCGGCCGCGGAAGTATTGGCGTCGCCAAACTCTCCGCTGGATCGATCGCGCAGGTGGCCGCCGATCACGATTTCTTGCAAGGCCTTGGCCGTAGTTTGGTCGAAAACAACGCGCATCTTGATGTGATCGATGTCGTGGACATGGCGCAGACGGCCGCAGAGGCTGGATTGGCGCGGTCCGACAGAGAAAGCGTGGAGAGGGCGAAAGAATGCACTCCGGGTCCGGCTGATCGGTCGGGCGCGCTCAGGAATTGTGTCCGCGCCGGACGGCAAGGACACGGTCACCCACCAAGGTGGGCGGAAGAAACGTACTGCTATGCGCATATCTGAGTTGGTAAGAGCATCAGCCTATTCGGCGCTTGTCGCGGCTTCCCTGTTGGGCGCCGCAGGCGAGGCGCTGGCGTTTGACGACAAGGTGTTCGACGACAAGACCGGCGTGAAGCCGGAATCGAGCCCGTGGGCGGTGTTCCAGTTCGGCTTCTCCGCCTACAAGAGCGGTCACAAGGATCAGGCCGTCGAGGCCTATCGCTACGCTGCCGAAAATGGCCAGATTGGCGCCACCTGGAAGCTCGCACGCATGTATGCCGAAGGCGACGGGGTGGCCCAGGATGACTATGAGGCGTTCAAGTTCTTCACCGAGATCGCCGAGCAGGACGTCGAGCCCGGCTCGCCCGAGGAGAGTTATGTCTCCGACGCGCTCGTGGCGCTTGGCGGCTACATGAAGGAGGGCATCCCGGGCAGCCCGGTGTCGGCCAACCCTGTCGCCGCGCAGGAATATTACATGCGCGCGGCCGCCAACTACCGCAACGCCAATGCCCAGTACGAGATGGGCAAGATGTTCCTAAAGGGCGATGGTGGCGTGAAGGCTTCCGTCAAGCAGGCCGGACGCTGGCTGCAGCTGGCAGCGGAAAAAGGCCATGCCGGCGCGCAGGCGACGCTTGGTAACCTTTTGTTCCAGAGTGGCAAGGTGGTGCGTGGCCTTGCCATGATGACCGCCGCCCTCGAACGCGCCCAGCCCTCCGACCAGCCCTGGATCCGCGGCATGCAGGAAGAGGCCTTTGCCCTTGCCGACGAATCCGATCGTCGCACCGCGATCTCGCTTGCCGAAGACATCCTGACCAAGGGCAACCAGTAGACGCACGATTACCGCCGCTGGTTTGCATGCGCCTTTCGGCGAGACCGCCATTGCGGTCGCCCAGCATTTTCTCAAGCATGATGTTGTAAGCGCGCCAGAGCCGGAGCTCTGGCTGTCTCTCAGGCCGCCTGAAGATTGAGGTCGATCGCCACCGGCACGTGGTCGGACGGCTTTTCCCAGGCGCGCACGTGCTTTTCGATCGAGGCTGATGCGAAGCGGTTCGCGGCTTCCGGCGACAGCAGCAGGTGGTCGATGCGGATGCCGTTGTTCTTCTGCCAGGCGCCGGCCTGGTAATCCCAGAACGTATAGACGTCGCGCTGGTCGGTGACCGAGCGCACGGCCTCGGTGAAGCCGAGATTCACCAGCCGGCGGAATGCCTGCCGCGTCTCGGGCTGGTACAGCGCATCGCCTAGCCACACCTCAATGTTGCGGGCGTCAACGGCTTCGGGAATGACGTTGTAGTCGCCGGCGAGCACCAGCGCCTCTTCCAGCGCCAGCCGCTCCGCCGCCCAGCGCTCCAGCCGCGCCATCCATGACAGCTTGTAGGGGAATTTCTCGGTGCCGACAGGATTGCCGTTGGGCAGATAGAGCGAGACGACGCGCAACACGCCCTTGTCGGTCGAGAACACGCCTTCGATGAAGCGCGCTTGCTCGTCGGTTTCATCGCCCGGCAGGCCGCGATTGACCTCGTCGAAACGCAGCTTGGACAGGATGGCGACGCCGTTGAAGCCCTTCTGGCCGTGCGTTTCGACGTTGTAGCCGAGCGCCTCGATCTCGAAGCGCGGAAAGCCTTCGTCGACCGTCTTGATTTCCTGCAGGCAGACGATGTCCGGATCGCTTTCCTTGAGCCAATGCACCAGGTTTTCGATGCGGGCGCGGACACCGTTGATGTTCCAGGTGACGATCTTCATGAATTTCACGCGATGATTTCAAATAATTCTTGATAGCCTGCACGGCGGTTCCAGACGATCCTGCACCATCCCTAGGGAGAAGGGAACCGGTCCTCTTCGGCATTCTTCGGACCGGCTGGCAAAAGGGGAACAAATGCCATGTCCAACAGTACTCATCCTGTGGACGAGGTGCTTCCAGCGCCTCGCCTAGCTGCACTCGGCATCCAGCACGTGCTGGTCATGTATGCCGGTGCAATCGCGGTGCCTCTCATCATCGGACGAGCCCTGAAGCTCGATCCGGAGCAGGTCGCCTTCCTGATCTCCGCTGATCTTTTCGTCTGCGGCCTCGTCACTATCATCCAGTCCTTCGGTGCGACACAGTGGTTCGGCATCAAGCTGCCGGTCATGATGGGCGTCACCTTCGCAGCCGTCGGCCCGATGGTCGCCATGGCCAACGCCAACCAGGGCCCCGACGGCGCCCGCATGATCTTTGGCGCCATCATCGGTGCCGGCATCGTGGCGTTCCTGATTGCGCCGCTGGTCAGCCGCATGCTCAGGTTCTTTCCGCCCGTCGTCACCGGCACCATCATCGTGGTCATCGGCGCATCCCTGATGCGCATCGGCATCAACTGGATCTTCGGCAATCCGGTGGGCCCGACCGCGCCCAGGCTCGTGGCGCCCGAGCATGCCGAATGGCTGAAGACGGTGACCGAGATGGCGGCAGCCACCGGCTCCACCATCCCGCCGATCCCGGCCAAGCTGGCGCTCGCCGCAACCGCGCCCAACGCCGCCTACGCACCGATGGTCAATGTCGGCATTTCGGCGGTCGTGCTGCTGTCGATCCTCGTCATCGCCAAGTTCGGCAAGGGGTTCGTGGCCAACATTGCCGTGCTGCTCGGCATCCTCATCGGCGGCGTGCTCACGGCGTCGCTTGGCATGATGCATTTCGACAAGGTGGCGTCCGCTGGCTGGTTCGAACTGATCACCCCGCTGCGCTTCGGTATGCCGATCTTCGACCCGATCCTGATCATCACGATGGTGCTGGTGATGATCGTCGTCATGATCGAATCGACCGGCATGTTCCTGGCTCTCGGCGACATGACCGGCCGCAAGGTGAGCCAGCCGATGCTGTCGGCCGGTCTGCGTACTGATGGTCTCGGCACCATCATCGGCGGCCTGTTCAACACCTTCCCGTACACCTCCTTCTCGCAGAATGTCGGCCTCGTTGGCGTCACCGGGGTCAAGAGCCGCTTCGTCTGCGTTGCCGGTGGTGTGATCCTGCTGATCCTGGGACTGGTGCCCAAGATGGGCGCGCTGGTCGAGGCGCTGCCGACAGTGGTGCTGGGCGGTGCAGGACTGGTGATGTTCGGCATGGTGGCAGCGACAGGCATCCGCATCCTGTCAAATGTCGACTTCAAGACCAACCGCAACAACCTGTTCGTGGTCGCGGTCTCCATCGGCTTCGGCATGATCCCTCTCGTCGCCCCCGACTTCAAGATGTGGATGCCGCACGACATCCATCCGCTGATCGAGTCGGGCATTCTTCTGGCGTCGGTTTCGGCGGTGGTGCTGAACGCCTTCTTCAACGGCACCAAGGTCAACGAGGCCGAGATCCGCGAAGCGGCGATGGCATCGGAAGCTTGATGCGGAACAACTGACAAGAGAGACGAGGGCCCCTGCGTGGGGCCCTCTGGTTTTCAGGCATCCAGCCGGTGAACGTAGAACTTGGTGTCGATGAACACGACCGGGAAGTTCGCCGGCAGGTCGGATCTTGCGACCTCTGCAAAGCCGTTCTTCTCGTAGAAGCGATGGGCGGCGAGGAACCTGTCGGTCGTGCCGAGATAGACCGCGCGGATGCCGCGTTCGCGGGCCGTGGCAAGCAAGAGGCCCAGCAGTCTCGCAGCGATGCCGTGTTCGCGGCCACGCCACTCGGCGGCGACGAACATCTTGCGCAAGGCGGCGAGCCCATCACCGATGTCGACCAGGCCGATGGTCCCGACGATCTTGCCATCTGCCTCGGCGACCCAGAAATCGCCAAGGTCGCGCTGATAGAATTCTGGAATGATCCGGAGGTCCGGCTGGTGGTCGACGGTAACGTCAAAGCCGAATTCGTCTCGCTGGATGGGCAGGATGACGTTCACCACGGCATCGAAGTCACGCGGTTCAAAACGACGGATATGCATGCTGTTCCCTTACGCTCGGAATCTTAGAACGCCCGGGGGCAGCGGCGCATCGCGACGAGATGGAGCGGTTCGGAGGAATGCGCAAGCCTATTTGCGTTCGACCAGCCCGATCGTGTTGCCGGCGGGGTCCTTCAGGAAAGCCATCCACTCGCTCTCGCCGGCAGGGCCGAATTCGCCCGCCGCATCGCGGTGGACGAGCGTGGGCGCGGTGGTGAACGCCACGCCATTGTCGGATGCGGTTTCGTAGAAGGAGTCGAGGTCGTCTATGTCGAGATAGATGGTCGCCTGCGGGATGCCGCCGGTGAAAAACAGCCTGATGCCACCGACGATGATGAAGGCTATGCCGGGCGGGTCGTAGCGGGCGTGGACGGGAAGTCCGAAGACGTCGAGCCAGAAGGCAAGCGTCGCGTCGATGTCGCGACCGGCCGAAAGCGCCACCTGACGGAGCGCTTGCGGCCTGCGCATGGCTAGATGGAGAAGCTGGTGCCGCAGCCGCAGCCGGCGACCGCGTTGGGGTTCTTGATCTGGAACGATTGGCCCATCAGGTCGTCGACGAAATCGACGACCGAGCCGCCCATATAGATCAGCGACAGATCGTCGACCAAAAGCGTCGCACCATCGCGTTCGATGGCGACGTCGTCGTCATTGCGGCCGTCGACGAGGTCGAACTTGTAGGAAAAGCCCGAGCAGCCGCCGCCTTCGACCGAGATGCGCAAGGCAATCTTGCCCGGATCGCCGGCGACGATCTTGGCTATCCGCTTCGCTGCGGCTTCGGTCATGTCGACCTTCATGGCGGTCTTGGCATCAGCGCCCATTGGCGTCACCTTGCTTTCGGTTTCTTATGATAGGTATGAAGCCACCTGGGGCAAGTCAACAGGTGGGGAGTATGGCAGGCGAACGGCAACTTGGCGATATCGGCTTCGGCTACCGGCCGCGCGCGGCCTATGCCTGCGATCCCGCGGCTTCGCGCGGCCGCCTGTTCGACGAGGTCGAGAGCCCGACGCGCACGCCGTTCCAGCGCGACCGCGACCGCATCATCCATTCGACCGCCTTCCGCCGCCTCAAGCACAAGACTCAGGTCTTCGTTGCCCATGAAGGGGACCATTTCCGCACCCGGCTGACGCACACTATCGAGGTGGCGCAGATCGCCCGGGCCCTGGCGCGCGCTTTACGCTGCGACGAGGATCTCGCCGAAGCGATAGCGCTGGTGCACGATTTCGGCCACACGCCGTTCGGCCATACTGGCGAGGATGCGCTGAACGACAAGATGGCGGCCTGGGGCGGTTTCGACCACAACGCCCAGTCGCTGCGCGTGGTGACCCGGCTCGAGAGCCGCTACGCCGAGTTCGACGGGCTGAACCTGACCTGGGAAACGCTGGAGGGGCTGGTCAAGCACAACGGCCCGCTGACGGACGCCGCCGGCAAGGGCCTGAAGGGGCCGGTGCCGCAGGCGATCCGCGACTATTCCGAGTTGCATGACCTGGAACTCGACCGCTTCGCCAGCCTGGAGGCGCAGTGTGCGGCGATCGCCGATGATATCGCCTACAACACCCATGACATCGACGACGGGCTGAGGGCAGGGCTGCTGACCCTGGAGATGCTCGACGACGTGCCGCTGCCGGCCTCGATCCTGCGCGGCGTGCGCGAGCGTTATCCTGCGCTCGATGCGATGCGGACCGGCCACGAACTGATGCGGCGCCAGATCACCATGTTCGTCGAGGACGTCATCTCCACTGCGACCGCAAGGATTGCGCGCCTGGCGCCGCAAAGCGCTGACGAGGTGAGGAACGCGGGCGAGGTGATGGTGACGTTCTCGGGCGAGATGACGGCTTCGGAGAAGGAACTGAAGGCGTTTCTCTACCGCAATATGTACCGGCATTCCGAAGTGATGCGGGTGCGGGCGAATGCCGACGGCATCGTGCGCGACCTGTTCGACGCCTATTACGCCGATCCACGTGCCATGCCCGAGGGCTGGCGCGAAGGGCTCGACAGGGCCGAGGATCGCATCAAGGCACGCGCCGTCGCCGATTTCTTGGCCGGCATGACCGACACATACGCGGTCAAGGAGCACCGACGCTTGTTTGACCATACGCCCGATTTGGTTTAGGCCGGGCGAGATCATCATTCAGTGGAATGTCACGTCAAAAGTGACGTCGAAGCGTCCTACGAAAGCCTAGAAATGAACATTTTCGCCGATTTCAGCGAGCGGATTACCAAAGCCGTCGAAGCGCTTGATTTGACTCCGAAAGAGGGCGGTACGCTCGACCTGACGCGTATTGCCGTCGAGCCGCCGCGCGATGCGACCCATGGCGATCTGGCGACGAATGCGGCGATGGTGCTGGCCAAGCCCACCGGGCAGAACCCGCGCGCGCTGGCCGAACGCCTGGTGGCGGAGTTGTCCAAGGATGCCGACGTCGCCAAGGCAGAGGTTGCTGGCCCCGGCTTCGTCAATCTCAAGCTCCACGACGGCTTCTGGCAGAAGCACCTGGCTGACCTGCTGTCGCGCGGCGCCGACTATGGCCGCTCCGGCTTCGGCAAGAAGAAGCGCGTCAACGTCGAATATGTCTCGGCCAATCCGACCGGCCCGATGCATGTCGGCCATTGCCGCGGCGCGGTTGTCGGCGATGCGCTTGCCAACATCCTTGGCTTTGCTGGTTACGACGTGTCCAAGGAATACTACATCAACGACGCTGGCGTGCAGATCGACGTGCTCGGCCGCTCGGTGATGCTGCGCTATCGCGAGGCGCTCGGCGACGAGATCGGCGAGATCCCTGCCGGCCTCTACCCGGGCGACTATCTCGTGCCGGTCGGTCAGGCGCTGGCCAAGGAATTCGGCCGCGACCTGCTGCAGAAGCCCGAGGACGAGGCGCTGGCGCTGATCAAGGATCGTACCATCGATGCGATGATGGTGATGATCCGCGAGGATCTGGCGCTGCTCAACGTGCGCCACGAGGTGTTCTTCTCCGAGCGCACGCTGCATGCCGACAACGCCAAGGCGATCCGCTCGGCGATCAGCGACCTGACGCTGAAAGGTCATGTCTACAAGGGCAAGCTGCCGCCGCCCAAGGGCGAGAAGCCTGACGACTGGGAAGACCGCGAGCAGACTTTGTTCCGCTCGACCGAGGTCGGCGACGACATGGATCGCGCCCTGGTCAAGTCGGACGGTGCTTTCACCTATTTCGCCGCCGACGTCGCCTATCTCAAGGACAAGGTCGACCGCGGCTTCGAGGAGCTGGTGTTCGTGCTCGGCGCCGACCATGGCGGCTACGTCAAGCGCATGGAAGCGCTGGCGCGTGCGGTAACCGATGGTGCGGTCAAGCTCGACGTGCTGCTGTGCCAGCTGGTCAAGCTGTTCCGCGACGGCGAGCCGGTGCGCATGTCCAAGCGGGCAGGTGAGTTCATCACTCTGCGCGAGGTCGTTGAGGAAGTTGGTCGCGATGCGATTCGCTTCATGATGCTCTATCGCAAGAGCGATGCGCCGCTCGACTTCGATTTTGCCAAGGTCACCGAGCAGTCCAAGGACAATCCTGTGTTCTACGTGCAGTACGCATCCGCGCGCTGCCACTCGGTGTTCAGGCAGGCAAAGGAGCAGCTCGGCCAAGCAGAGTTCGCGCGCGCCGGCCTGATTGGGGCTGTCGAACGGCTAACCGACGAAGGCGAAATCGCACTCGTCAAGAAGCTCGCCGAGTATCCGCGCCTGATCGAGTCGGCTGCGCAGTCGATGGAGCCGCACAGGCTGGCGTTCTACCTCTACGACCTCGCAAGCACCTTCCACGGACACTGGAATCGTGGCACGGACAACCATGACTTACGGTTTGTTAAGGTTAACGATCCAGAATTGACCTATGCCAGACTCGGGCTGGTGCAGGCTGTTTCGGACGTTTTGACGTCAGGCCTGGCGTTGATCGGAGCGGATGCGCCGACCGAAATGCGCTAGGTTTTCCGGAGCTGAATGTCACCTTTTGCCCACATTGCGCTGGTAAGGGCCAACCTTACGCGACGTTCATTGCGTCCGAAAAAAGTGCGAGAGTTCGGGAAAAAGAATGGCAGACAGAACCCAGCTGAAGATCGCAGACAAGAATGACTTCGCCGACGAAGATCCCTTCGCCGAACTGACGAGGATCATGGGCTTCGACCCGCGCCAGCCTGTGGTGCGCCAGGATGTTGGCGCGCCCGCTGATCGCGTCGAGCCGACCGTTGACGACGACTTCAGCATTGATCTGGAAAAGGAACTGCTCGGCGAGCTGGCCGGCGACGATCTCGTCGCGGAGCCGGAGCGCGTTGCCCCCGCGGCCTATGTCCAGGCAAGCGAACCGGCAGCTTACGCGCCCGTGGAATCGCCCGTTGCTTATGCGCCGGCTGAAGAGCGTGCCCGTGAGCCGGAATTCGCCTCCGACGCGTCGTTCGACGATGCCGTTGCCGCGAGCTTCGAGGATTTCTCGCTCGAAGACGAACTGCTTCGTCCGGAGGAGCCGGCTTATGCCGCAGCCCCCGCCTACGAGCCGGCGCCTGAAGTCAACTTCGCTCCGGAACCCACTTTCGCTCCTGAGCCTGCTTTCACGCCCGAGCCGACTTTTGCGCCCGAGCCCGATTTCGACGATGCAGTTGCCGCTTCCTTCGAGCAGGAGTTCTCGATGGAAGACGAGCTGTTGGCGGCCGAAGAGCCTGCCGAGCAGGTCGTGCAGCCGGTTTCTTATGCGGCTTCGACCGATGTCGATCTCGATGCCGATTTCGACGTCGCCCTTGCCGATGTCGACATGGATTTCGCGGCTGTCGACGATGACAGCTATGCCGTTGAAGCCGTCGCTGACGATCAGCTGACGCTGGGCGAATACCAGCCGGCTGAGCCGGAAATTGCATTCTCGCATGCCGATCTGGTCGAGGAGCCGCAAGCGGTTGCAGCACCTGTCGCGCAGGCCGAGGACTATGACGAGTTCGAGCGCCGCCTGCAGGACGCGCTACGCGACGAGGAGCCGGCCTATGAGCCTGCGGTCGCTTATGAAGCGCCAGCCGTCGAACCGACGGTCGAAGAACCGGTCTATGAGCCCGAGGTTGCCCAGGTCGCGGCTCCTGTGGCCCCAGTTGAAGACACAAGCCTCGAAGACGAGCTGAACGCGCTGCTTGGCAATATGAGCAGCCAGGCCAAGGCGCTGTCCGAGCCGACGCCGCTTCGCGTTGTCGAGCCGGTTGCTGTGGAGCCCGAGCCGACCTTCGCGAGCTCGCTCTGGGCGCCCGAGCAGCCCGTCGAGGAACTGGCACAGGCTTATGACGACACCGACTATGCGCCGTCCTACGACGCGCCGGTCGAGGAGTTCGTGGCTGCCGAGGAAGCAGCTCCCGTCCAGGCCGATGCCGGCTATTCCGAGCCGAGCTACGATCACCAGGCCGACATCGACGTCAGCTTCGACGACGACGCCTTCGACATGGCGCTCGAGCGCAGTGCCGTTGCCGAGGTGGCCGAAGTCGCCGCACCGGCAGTTGCCGTCGCAGCAGCCGCTGCTGCCGCAGCGCCGATGCGTCCGCTTGCTGCCTCGCGCTACGAGCAGGCTCGCAGCTGGGGCCTCGGTACGCCGGTGGCGCCGCGCGCTGCCGCACCAGTTGTAGCAGGCCAGTCGAGCTACCAGCCGGAAGTGATCCAGCAGCCGGATGCCTATGTGCCGGTCGCGCCGACTTATGAGCCGCAGGCCGAGCCTGTGGCCTATGCGCCTGAGGCGTATGCCCAGCAGGCCGAGCCTGAGGCATATGCGCAAGCAGAGCCTGTCGTCGACGATCTGGAAGCCGAGCTTTTCGCCGCTGTTTCGTCCTTTGACGATGCGCCTGATATCGAGACCGTCGATGTGCCGGAAAAGGCCGTTGCGCTCGCCGATGACCTCGACATCCCCGAACTTTCGTTCGAGGACGACGCGCCGCCAGCTCCGGCCTATGACGATCTCGACGGCGAATTCTCGAACCTGATGAACGAGATGAACGCGCCGGAGGCAACCAAGCCGGCCGCGTCATCGAACTATGCGTCGAACCCCTATGCCGACGGCTTCGATCGCAAGACGTTGCGCGATGGCGATGCGTCGCAGCCGATCGAACTGGCAGGTGCTGCCGCAGCCGGTGCCGCAGCGATGTATGCCGGTCGCCAGCAGGCCGACGACCGTCTCGGTGGCTTCGACCTCGGCGGCATGCAGCAGAGCCAGTCGAACGCGCCGCGCCAGCAGGCCCAGGCCGACGAGTTCGATTACGATCCTGATTTCGACGAAGCGATGGAAACGCTGCCCGGCTCGGCTCCAGCCCGTCCGGCGCGTCGCGGCATGATGATCGCCGCAATCGTCGGCGCTGTTGCCGTTGTCGGTGGCATTGGCGCCTTCGCGCTGTCGTTCGGTGGCGGCGAGGGTGCAGGCGCACCGGTCATCGTCAAGGCCGACGAGAGCCCGATCAAGGTCAAGCCGGAAAATCCGGGCGGCGCCACCGTGCCGAACCAGGACAGCAAGGTCTACGACCGCGTCGCAGGCGGCTCGACCAACGGCGCTCCGGCCCAGGACAAGCTCGTTACCAACGCTGAAGAGCCGGTCGACCTGGCAGCGCAGGAAGCCGAGGCGAACATGCCCGAAAACCTGCCGCTCAACGGAGATGACGTCGCTGCTGAACCGACTGCGAAGTCGGAAGAGCGCGTTGCCCAGGCACCGCAGGCCGATCAGCCCGACGCCAGCACCGAGACGGCCGCTGTCGCTCCGCGCAAGGTCCGCACCATGGTGGTGAGGCCGGATGGCACGCTGGTGCCGCGCGAAGAGCCGGCTCCGGCCGCTGTTGCCGCCACCGAGCCCACCGATCCGGCGCCGCAGCGTGTTGCCGAGCCGGCAAGCGAAGCCACCGGCACAGTCCCGGCCCAGCCGGCTCTGGCGCCCGTCGCCAAGCCCGCCCAGTCGGCCAACACCCCGTCCACCGCTCCGATTGCGCCGCAGCGCCCGTCCGAGCAGCCGGTCGATGTCGTTGGCGAAGTCAAGCCTGACCAGGTCGCGGCTGTCGCGCCGTCGGCTCCGACGACGGCTGCAGCTTCCGGCGCCTGGGCCATGCAGATCGCCTCGCAGCCGAGCGAAGCCGCCGCGAAGTCGACCTATGCCGATCTCGCTCGCCGCTATGGCAGCGTGCTGAACGGCCGCGAAGTCAGCATCGTCAAGGCCGACATCGCCGGCAAGGGCACCTTCTGGCGCGTTCGCGTGCCGGCTGGCACCCGCAACGATGCGGTCAGCCTGTGCGAAAGCTACAAGGCCGCCGGCGGCAACTGCTTCGTCTCGAAGTAAGCGAGCCACACCAAATTTGGAAAACGGCGCAGCCTGGCTGCGCCGTTTTCGTTTTGAGGCCTTCGCAGCGGGGTACGATTCAATCGCCGGTCAAAAGGCGCTAAGCTCTTGGCATGACCGAATCACCGCCTGACACGTTGGGGACGCGGCTTTCTGGGGATTACCGGGCAAAGACCGCGGCAATCCTTGCGGCGGATGCCGATCTTGTCCTTCACTGCAAAATCGCCGGCAAGTTGCATGCGCGCGCTGAAACCGTGGCGCAGGCGGAATTCGGACATTATTTCGAGGCAGTTGCATAGCCTCCCAAGGAGAAGGCACGGAAATTGGCGGAAGCATTGGAAAGCAAGGCGCAAAAGCCAGCACCGATGGACCGTCTGTGGGCGGAGAACGCTGACGACCGCATGACCGACGATCCGTCGCTGGTCGTCGACGTCGCCGGCTTCGAAGGCCCGCTCGATCTCCTGCTGCACCTGGCCCGCAGCCAGCGCGTCGATCTCTCCCGCATTTCCATCCTGGCGCTCGTCGAGCAGTATCTGATCTTCGTCTCGCAAGCGCGGGCGCTGCGGCTGGAGCTTGCCGCTGACTATCTGGTCATGGCGGCATGGCTCGCTTTCCTCAAGTCGAAGCTTTTGATCCCCAAGCTGCCGGGCGACGAGGGCGAGAGCGGCGAAGAACTGGCCGCCGTGCTGCAGTTCCGGCTGAAGCGGCTGGAGGCGATGCGCGACGCTGCCTCGCGGCTGGTCAACCGCAACCGGCTTGGTCGCGACGTCTTCCAGCGCGGCGCACCGGAGCTTGTCATCATCGACAAGCGCAACGAATATTCGGCCTCGCTGTTCGACCTTCTGAGCGCCTATGCCGGCCAGCGCCAGAGGCAGGCGATCACGAATGTGCAGATCGCCAAGCGCGGTGTCTGGTCGCTGAAGGCGGCGCGCGAAATCCTGACCCGCATGGTCGGCGAACTAAAGGACTGGACGGCGCTCGATCATTTTCTGCTGCGCTACATGACCAGCCCCGAAGAGCGCGCAACGGCGATCGCCAGCTCATTTGCCGCCAGCCTGGAAATGGTCCGCGACGGGACCGTCGAAATCCGTCAGCACGAGCCGTTTGCGCCGATCTACCTGCGCGAACGCCAGGCCGCGACCCCGCAGACCGAAGGTGCGTCATGACCGAAGGATCAAATGTCGTCCCGTTCGCCCTCGACGACGAGGACGGTGAGACCGTCGAGCACAACCCGGCGGCGCGGCTGCATCTGGCCGAAGCCGTGCGCATGGCCGAAGCCATCGTTTTCGCCAGCGCCGAGCCGGTGAGCGAGCGGCAGCTGGTCGCGCGGTTGCCGGAAGGCATCGACGTTCCCGCCGCCATGGCAGAGTTGCAGCGCATCTACGAGCGTCGTGGCGTCAATCTGGTCAAGGTTGCGGATTCCTGGGCGTTTCGCACGGCTGGCGACCTGGCCTTCCTGATGAGCCGCGACACCATCCAGCAGAAGAAGCTGTCGCGCGCCGCCCTCGAAGTGCTGTCGGTCATCGCCTACCACCAGCCTGTGACCCGCGCCGAGATCGAGGATATCCGCGGCGTCGAAACGTCGAAGGGCACGCTCGACACGCTGATGGAAACCGAATGGGTGCGCATGCGTGGCCGGCGCAAGACGCCGGGCCGGCCGGTGACCTATGGCACGACCGACAAGTTCCTCGATCATTTCGGGCTCGAGGAGATACGCGACCTGCCCGGCATGGAAGAACTCAAGGGGGCAGGGCTGTTGTCGTCGCGCATGCCGCCCGGCTTCTCGGTGCCGCTGCCGCCGTCCGATCCGGACCTGCTCACCGACGACGAAGACCCGCTCACCGACATCGACCTCGAAGAGCTTGGCCTGTTGACACCCCGCGTCACAGATGATTGACCCGCGCCGGTGTGGAACCGGCAGCAGGAGGTCGATCCTGTGACGACAAATCAGGCCCAGACGGCATCGCGTGTCACTGCGGGCGTGACCTTTGCTGCGCGGCTGGCCTTCGAGGACATTCGCCATTCCTTCGGCAATGGTTCGGAGACGCTGCGCGAGGTCAGCCTTGCTGCAGAGCCGGGCGAGGTGCTTTGCCTGCTCGGACCATCCGGCTCCGGCAAGACGACGCTGCTCAGGATCGCCGCCGGCATCGAGGCACAGAGCTCGGGACGTGTGCTGCTGAACGGCAAGGAAATCGCGGGCCCTGAGGTTTTCCTGCCGCCGGAACAGCGCTCGATCGGCCTGGTGTTCCAGGATTTCGCGCTGTTTCCGCATCTGACCATCCTCGACAACGTCCGCTTCGGGCTGACCGCGCTGTCGCGCGAGGAGGCCAGGAAGGAAGCGCTGATCGCGCTCGCCCGTGTCGGGCTCGAGCATTACGCCGACAACTACCCGCACGCCTTGTCCGGCGGCGAGCAGCAGCGTGTTGCGCTTGCCCGCGCGCTGGCGCCGCGACCGGCGGTTCTGCTGATGGACGAACCGTTCTCCGGCCTTGATTCGCGGCTCAAGGATTCGGTGCGTGCCGAAACGCTGGCGATCCTGCGCGAAAGCCGGGCGACTGCCATCGTCGTTACCCACGACGCCGAAGAAGCCATGCGCATGGGCGACCGTATCGCGCTGCTCAAGGATGGCAAGCTGGTGCAGGCGGGCAGGGCGGAGGATCTCTATCTCAAGCCGGCAAACCTGTTTGTCGCGGGCTTCTTTTCCGAGCTCAACGTCTTTTCGGCCAAGGTTGTCGATGGTTATGCGACGACCCCGGTGGGCGAGGTCGAAACCGACGTTTCGGACGGCGCTGAAGTGCTCGTGGCTGTGCGACTGACTGGCATCGACGTCAGCGAGGACACTGGTGAAACCCAGGCCCGCATCATTTCGCGGCGCTATCTCGGCGTCGTCGAACTGCTCGAGCTTGCGGTGCCTGGTGCCGAGACGCCGGTGCGGGCGCGCATACGCTGCGGCGCTTTGTCCGCAAAAGCACGTGATATATGGCTGTCGCTTCGGAAAGCGGATGTTCTAGTGTTTGAATCCGGAAGCGAAAGAGCCTAGATCAATCGCAGGGAAACTGTTCAAGAGAGAGTTCAATGGGTTCGTTTTCAATCTGGCACTGGCTGATCGTCCTGGTCGTCGTGCTGCTGCTGTTTGGTCGCGGCAAGATCCCTGAGTTGATGGGCGACATGGCCAAGGGCATCAAGAGCTTCAAGAAGGGTATGTCGGACGACGAAGCCGATGACTCCAAGACGGTCGAGCATCGCAACGATGAGACTGTGAACTCGACCAAGGAAAAGGCCAGCAAGAGCTGACCCGCGCCTCTTGCTAGCCGGATCGCACCGACATGTTTGAAATCGGCTGGACCGAAATGCTGGTGATTGCGATCGTCATGATCGTGGTCGTCGGCCCCAAGGATTTGCCCAAGATGCTCCGCACCATTGGGCGGATGACGGCCAAGGCACGTTCCATGGCGGGCGATTTTCAGCGCAAGTTCAATGAGGCGCTGAAGGAAGCCGAGCTCGACGACGTCAAGAAGTCCGTCGACGAGTTGCGCAGCCTCAACCCCGCGCAGCAGATCAGGAAGCAGCTCAATCCGTTCGAGCAGGCGGCCTCCGATGTGCGCGCAGGCCTCGACGCGGCGATGAAGCCGTCGCAGCCGGCACCGCCGGCTGATCCTGCGGCGGACGCAGCGCATCCGGCAGAGCCGCTGAAGAACGGCGCAACCGTCATGCCAGGCGTTGCAGGGCCGGACGCGATGCCGGCGGCAGCGCCGGTGTTCCCGGCTGCAGAGGTCAAGGCGACGCCTGTTCCGTCGGCAGCGGTTGCAGCCAAGGCCGAAGCGCCGAAGGCGGCTGCGAAGTCGAAAGCAGCAACAGAGGCCAAGCCTGCCGCGAAAGCAAAGGCGCCGGCCGCAGCGGCCAAGGCGCCGGTGACCAAGGCTGCGGCTGTGAAGGCTGCTCCGGCCAAGGCACCCGCAGCCAAGGCTGCACCGGCCAAGGCGGCTGCGCCCAAAAAGACCACCAAGACGACCAAAGCAGGAAAAGCCTCGTGAGCGCCGAAGACGACGAGATTGAAAAGTCCTCGGCCCCGCTGATGGAGCATCTGATCGAGCTGCGCACGCGGCTGATGTGGTCCATCGGCGGCTTCTTCGTCGCCTTCCTCGTCTGCTTCTTCTTTGCCAAGCAGCTGTTCAACCTGCTGGTCATCCCGTTCAAATGGGCGACCAACTGGGCCGGTCTCGACCCGCACAAGGTCGAGCTGATCTATACGGCGCCGCAGGAATTCTTCTTCACGCAGATCAAGCTCGCCATGTTTGGCGGCCTGGTCATCGCGTTTCCGGTCATTGCTTCTCAGATCTACAAGTTCGTCGCACCCGGCCTCTACAAGAACGAGCGTGCGGCATTCCTGCCGTTCCTGATCGCCTCGCCGGTGCTCTTTCTCATGGGCGCGTCGCTGGTCTATTTCTTCTTCACGCCGATGGTGATGTGGTTCTTTCTCGCCATGCAGCAGGCCGGTACCGACGACCAGGTGCAGATCTCGCTGCTGCCCAAGGTGTCGGAATATCTCAGCCTGATCATGACGCTGATCTTCTCCTTCGGCCTGGTGTTCCAGCTGCCTGTCGTGACGACACTGATGGCGCGGGTGGGCATGGTCACGTCGCAGGGGCTCGCCGACAAGCGCAAATGGGCGATCGTGATTGCTTTCGTGGTGGCGGCAGTGCTGACCCCACCCGATCCGGTAAGCCAGATCGGCCTTGCCCTTCCCACGATCCTTCTTTACGAGATTTCCATCTGGACCGCCCGGATGATCGAAAAGAAGCGCGAGCAGGAACGCGTGGCGCGCGAAAAGCAGGATGCGGACGACAGCGCCGCCGACCCGCAATCGCAAGCTGCATCCACTTCGCTCGAAGGCACAGGCAGCGCCGACAAGGCCGGCTGACAGCCCGATCCGCCGGCGCGGTCGTTTCGACAACTGCCGCGACCGGAACCTTTTAAATGCTTGATATCAAATGGATTCGCGAGAACCCTGAAGCTCTGATCGAAGCGCTGATGAAGCGCAGTCAGTCGGCGGATGCGGCGAAGTCGACGGTCGAGGACCTGATCGCCAAGGACGAGGTGCGGCGCGCCCATGTCTCGAAGCTGCAGGAGGCGCAGGAGCGCCGCAACGCCGCCTCGAAAGAGATCGGCAACGCCATGCGCAATGGTGATTCCGCCCTTGCCGAGAAGCTGAAAACCGAAGTCGCCGAGATCAAGGGCTTCATCCAGGACGGCGAAGGCCGCGAGCGCGAGCTCGACAAGGCGCTCGACGCAGCCCTTGCGGTGATCCCGAACGTGCCGCTCGAAGACGTGCCCGTCGGCAAGGACGAAACCGCCAACGTCGTGCTGCGCACGGTTGGCAAGGTGCTGCCGCGCCCGAACTGGGTGAAGGAGCATTTCGAGATCGGCGAGGCGCTCGGCCTGATGGATTTCGAGCGCGCCGCCAAGCTCTCCGGTGCGCGCTTCACCGTGCTCAAGGGCCAGCTTGCCCGGCTCGAACGCGCGCTCGGCCAGTTCATGCTCGACCTGCACACGTCGGAACACGGCTACACCGAAGTGCAACCGCCGCTTCTGGTGCGCGACGAGGTGCTGTTCGGCACCAACCAGCTGCCCAAGTTCGAGGAAGACCTGTTCTTCGTGCCGCATGGCGAGAGCCGCCTCGGCCTGATCCCGACTGCAGAAGTGCCGCTGACCAATCTGGTGCGTGAGGAAATCCTGGCGAACGAGCAGCTGCCGCTGCGCATGACGGCGCTGACGCCGTGCTTCCGTTCGGAGGCAGGTTCGGCCGGGCGCGACACGCGCGGCATGCTGCGCCAGCACCAGTTCTACAAGGTCGAGCTAGTCTCGATTACCGACGCCGACAGCGCGCTGGCCGAACACGACCGCATGACCGAATGCGCCGAAGAGGTGTTGAAGCGCCTCGGCCTGCCGTTCCGCACCATGGTGCTGTGCACCGGCGACATGGGCTTTGGCGCGCGCAAGACACACGACATCGAGGTTTGGCTTCCCGGCCAGAACACCTATCGCGAAATCTCGTCCTGCTCGGTCTGCGGCGACTTCCAGGCGCGCCGCATGGACGCCCGCTATCGTCCGAAGGAAGAGAAGGGCACGCGTTTCGTGCACACGCTCAATGGTTCGGGCGTTGCCGTCGGCCGTGCGCTGATCGCCGTCATCGAGAATTACCAGAACGAGGATGGCAGCGTAACGATTCCTGAAGCGCTGCTGCCTTACATGGGTGGCCTGACCAAGATCGAAGCGAAGTGACATGCGCATTCTGCTGACCAACGACGACGGCATCTATGCAGAGGGCTTGGCTGTCCTGGAGCGGATCGCCAACCAGCTGTCCGATGACGTCTGGGTGGTGGCGCCGGAGACCGACCAGTCGGGCTATGCCCATTCGCTGTCGATCTCGGAGCCGCTTCGGCTGCGCAAGGTCAGCGACAAGCACTACGCAGTGAACGGCACGCCGACCGATTGCGTCATCATGGGCGCGCGCAAGATCCTGCCCGAGCCGCCGGACCTGATCCTTTCCGGCATCAATTCGGGCCTGAACGTCGCCGACGACGTGACCTATTCGGGCACGGTGGCGGGCGCCATGGAAGGTGCTTTGATCGGCATCCGCTCGATCGCGCTGAGCCAAGCATACATCTATGAGAACGACGAGCGCATCGTACCCTACGAGACTGCCGAGGCGCTGGCCCCGGCACTTCTGCGCAAGCTGATCGCCACCGAACTGCCGATTGGCGTGCTGCTCAACGTCAACTTCCCGAATTGCCCGCCCGACGAGGTCACCGGACCCGTCGTCGCCAGCCAGGGCAAGCTTGCGTATGGCATCTGGGTCGAAGAGCGCCGGGACGGCCGCAGCCTGCCTTACTACTGGCTGCGTTTCGGCCGCGACGAGCCGGAAGTGAAGCCGGGAACCGACCTGCATGCCGTGCGCAACAAGCAGATTTCGGTCACACCGCTCAAGCTCGACATGACGGCGCATGAGCTGCGCGATCAATTGGCCAAGGCTATTGCATGAACATGATGCCGGACGACCGTGAGGGCTTCGCCGCCTTTCTTCTTCGCCTGCGCGGGCGCGGCATCGTTCCGAAAAACCTGATAGCCGCCTTCGAGGCGACGCCCCGCCGCGATTTCCTGGCCGGCCAGTTCCATTCCATTGCCTGGTCAGATCGCATGCTGCCGATCGAGTGCGGCGAGGCCATTGAAGGCGCCGATCTCCAGGCAGCGGTCATTTCAGCGCTCAACATTGAGCAGGGCAACCGCGTCCTCGAAGTCGGCACCGGTTCGGGCTACACGGCGGCCGTCATGGCGCGGCTTGCCGGCCGTGTCGTCACCGTCGAGCGTTTCAAGACCCTGACCGAACTGGCGCGCC
Organism: Aminobacter sp. LjRoot7; assembly: GCF_964252895.1. Classification (NCBI taxonomy): domain Bacteria; kingdom Pseudomonadati; phylum Pseudomonadota; class Alphaproteobacteria; order Hyphomicrobiales; family Phyllobacteriaceae; genus Aminobacter; species Aminobacter sp. LjRoot7. The sequence goes on along the minus strand of NZ_CAXUPX020000004.1, from coordinate 90,079 downwards.
AGCGCTTCGAGATGCTCGGCCTTGGCAATGCGCTGGTTCGTCAGGCCGACGGGTCGAACGGTCTACCGGGCGAGGGGCCATTCGACCGCATCGTCGTCTGGGCTGCCTTTGACAGTCATCCGCGCATGTTCGTCGACCAATTGTCGAGCGGCGGCACAATGATCGCGCCTATCGGCCCGGAAGAGGGCGAGCAAGTGCTGTGCAAGCTTACCAAGATCGGCAGCCGCTTCGAGCGCGAGGATCTCGGCGTCGTCCGCCTGCAGCCGCTGGCCCGCGGCGTCGCCGCCGTCATCTAGGCCAGCTACCACCAACATCCGCAACAGTTTGCTTGCGCGCGGGGGGCTCCAGCCTGCCTCGGCGGGCGTCTTGTCGTGAGCTGGCGAAGCTTTTGATTTATTTGATCCTCTTAACCGACCAGTAACATTAACGCGCTTTAATCAAGCCTAGTTGGTATCGGGTAAAGCGCGGGTCAGTGCGATGCGTTTCAGTATTTTGAAGGCGAATAAACGCTCTCTGGCGCGCGGTGGCGCCGTTCTGCTGGTTGCCGGCATGGCAGCAGGGTGCAGTTCCGGAGTGTCGCGATTTGGCGGCGGTGGTGTCGATGACATCTTCACCGCATCGACGCCGAACCAGCGTTCGATCATTAATCAGCAGCCACAGCAGCAGCCGTTCCCGGGTGACGCCCAGATGGCGGCGCCGGTCGCTTCGGCCAGTGCCGGTTCGGTCAGCCGCGGCAGCCTGCAGCCGGTATCGTCGCAGCCTCTGCCGGCACCTGTCGCCCAGGCGCCAGCGCTTGCTCCGGCTCCCGTTCGTACCGCCCAGGCTCCGGCATTGGCGCCTGCGCTCGACAATACGTCGACCGGCACGATAGCCCAGCCGCAGACGACACAGGACAACACGCTCAAGGTGCCGGGCAAGAACCCGCAGCCGGCCACCTTGCCGAGCAACAAGGTCGCGGTGCTGCCGCAGCAGCCCAAGACCAAGGAAACCGCAACCGCTCAGCTCGGCTCGCCGACCGACAGCAATGCCAAGCCGGCAGGCGCCGGTGGCGGCTACAAGGTCGTCGAAGGTGACACGCTGAACCGCATCGCCAAGAAGCTTGGCGTGACGACGACGGCACTCAAGGAGGCCAACAGCCTGCAGGACGGCCGCATCCGCATCGGCCAGACCCTGAAGGTGCCGGCTGGCGGCGCGACCTCGACCGTTGCCAAGGCAGCTCCCGCCGTCGACCCGGTGGTGACCGCAACCGCTGCCACGGCCGCTCCGAAGCCCGCCGTTGCCGCAGCCAAGCCTGCCCCCGAGGCTCCGGCCGTCGCGGCCTACACGCCGCCGAAGAAGGACAAGTTGGTGCAGCAGGCCGAGGAATCGGCCGAGGCAGCGCCGAATGCCACCGGCATCGACCGCATGCGCTGGCCGGTACGTGGCCGGGTCGTTGCCAACTACGGCAAGGGCGGCGGCAAGTCGAATGACGGCATCGACATCTCCGTGCCGGAAGGCACGCCGGTGAAGGCCGCCGAAAACGGCGTCGTCATCTATGCCGGCGATGGCCTCAAGGAATTCGGCAACACCGTGCTGGTGCGCCACGAGAACGGCCTCGTCACCGTCTACGGTCACGCAAGCTCGCTCAAGGTGCAGCGCGGCCAGAAGGTCAAGCGCGGCGACGAGATCGCGCTGTCAGGCATGAGCGGTTCGACCGACGCGCCGAAGCTGCACTTCGAAGTGCGCAAGAACTCCACGCCGGTCGATCCGAGCGGCTACCTCGAATAGGATCAAGCGGGTCGCCTGACCTCCATCAGTCCCGCCATATCAGCCCGTCCCTATAAGGGGCGGGCTTTTCGTTTGGAGGTTTCAGTCCTTGAGCGGCTTGCCGAGGCGGCCGGCGAGGTCCTGGATGAACTGCCAGGCGACGCGGCCCGAGCGGCTGCCGCGCGTCGTCGCCCATTCCAGTGCTTCGGCGCGCAGCGTCTCCGGATCATTGTCGAAGCCGTGGTAGCTGGCATAGCCGTTGACCATCTCGAGATATTCGTCCTGCGAGCATTTGTGGAAGCCGAGCCACAGGCCAAAGCGGTCGGAGAGCGAGACCTTTTCCTCGACCGCTTCCGACGGGTTGATCGCCGTTGAGCGTTCGTTGTCGATCATGTCGCGCGGCAAAAGGTGCCTGCGGTTCGACGTGGCGTAGAAGATGACATTCGCCGGCCTGCCTTCGACGCCGCCTTCGAGTGCTGCCTTGAGCGACTTGTAGGAGGTGTCGTCATGGTCGAACGACAGGTCGTCGCAAAACAGGATGAAGCGATAGGGGGCTGCCTTGAGCAGGTTCATAAGCTTGGGCAGCGTGTCGATGTCCTCGCGGTGGATTTCGATCAGCTTGAGCGGCGTTGCGGTCTTGCCCGAGGCATTGATCGTGGCGTGTGCTGCCTTGACCAATGATGACTTGCCCATGCCGCGCGCACCCCACAGAAGCACGTTGTTGGCGGGCAGGCCGGCGGCGAAGCGCTCGGTGTTGTCGACGAGGATGTCGCGGACCCGGTCGACGCCCTTGATCAGGTCGATGTCGACGCGGTTGACGCGCTGGACGGGTTCGAGAAAGCCCGGATCGGCCGCCCAGACATAACAGTCGGCGGTGGCGATGTCGGTTTCGGGAACGGACGGAGGCGCGAGCCTGGATACCGCAGCGATCAGAAGATCCAGCTTGGAGTTGAGCGCTTCGATGGTCTTTTCCATGGCCAATCCCGTCAGTCTCTAGATAATACCTGTGCGCGACGCTGTAACACGCTCAAATTGCGCGGAAAAGCGCCGCTGCTTGGGCCAAGCGTAGTTGCATTGGTGGCATGAGCGACTATATTCCGCGCACATTTCCGGGGTCCCGATGTGCGGTATCCCGATACTTTCTCAGGAGACATTCATGTTCGTCACGCCGGCATACGCACAGGCCGCCACCGCGGGAGCGCCCGACATTCTCGTCAGCATCTTGCCGTTTGTGCTGATCTTCGTGGTCATGTATTTTCTCATCATTCGCCCGCAGCGCACCCAGCTGAAGAAGCGTGGCGAGATGCTCTCGGCGATCCGCCGCGGCGATACCGTCGTCACCGGTGGTGGCTTCGTCGGCAAGGTGAGCAAGGTCATCGACGACCACGAGCTCGAAATCGATCTGGGCAATGGTCTCAAGGTGACGGCGCTGCGCGCGACGATTTCCGACGTTCGGGTCAAGGGCGAGCCGATCGCCAACCAGAACGCCAAGAAGTAATCGTAGGCGGGACCAAAAGCACCGCTCTCACGCCTTATCGGACGAGGCCAAATGCTCTATTTCTCGCGCTGGAAGACGATCTCGATCTGGGCCGTCGTGCTCCTCGGGGTTCTCTTCACCATCCCGAACATGCTGACCCAGTCTCAGCTCGATTCCCTTCCGGGGTGGTTTCCCAAGCGCGCGCTCACGCTTGGCCTCGACCTGCAGGGCGGTTCGCACATCCTGCTTTCGATCGACAGGCAGGATCTCGTCGATGAACGCCTGCAGGCGACCCGCGACGATATCCGCACGCTGCTGCGCGATGCCAAGATCGGCTATACCGGCCTCACCGGCACCGGCACCACCGTGCAGGTTCGCATCAGCGATGTGAACGAGATCGATGCGGCCAAGACGGCGCTCGCGCCGTTGGTTGCTCCGTTGTCGTCGAGCATGTTCGGCACTGGTACGGTGAGCGAACTGTCGCTTGAGGAGCCCGAGGCCGGGCTTCTGCGCTACACGCTGACCGAAGGTGGCATCGACTACCGCGTCAACAACGCCGTGACACAGTCGATCGAGGTCATCGGCCGCCGTGTCAACGAGCTCGGCACCACCGAGCCGATCATCCAGCGCGCCGGCGCCGACCGCATCCTCGTCCAGGTTCCGGGTCTGCAGGATCCGACCCGTCTCAAGGAAATCCTCGGCAAGACTGCCAAGCTGACCTTCCAGATGGTCGACCAGTCGATGTCGCCGCAGGAGGCCCTGCAAGGCCGCCCGCCGGCAGGCTCGACCGTCATGTATTCGCAGGACGATCCGCCCGTTCCCTACCTGATCGAAAACCGCGTCATCGTGTCGGGTGAAAACCTCACCGACGCGCAGGCGACCTTCGACCAGCGCACGTCGGAGGCTGTTGTTTCTTTCCGATTCGACGGCAAGGGCGCTTCGCGCTTCGGCCAGGCTACCCAGCAGAATGTCGGCCGCCTGTTTGCCATCATTCTCGACAACCAGGTGATCTCGGCACCGCGCATCAACGAGCCGATTCTTGGCGGTTCTGGCCAGATTTCCGGCAGCTTCACCGCCGAAAGCGCCAACGATCTAGCCGTGCTGCTGCGCGCCGGTGCGCTGCCAGCGGATCTCACCATCGTCGAGGAACGCACCGTCGGCCCGAGCCTGGGCGCCGATTCCATCGCAGCCGGCAAATTCGCCTCGGTGATCGCCGGTATTCTCGTCGTAGGTTTCATGCTGGTCGCCTATGGCACGCTCGGCATCCTCGCCAACATCGCTCTTGCTGCCAACGTGGCGCTGATCATCGCGATCCTGTCCATCCTGGGTGCGACGCTGACCATGCCCGGCATCGCCGGCATCGTGCTCACCGTCGGCATGGCGGTGGACTCCAACGTCATCATCTACGAGCGCGTACGCGAAGAACGGCAACTCGGCCGATCGCTCGTACAGTCTCTCGATTCGGGTTTTGCACGCGCGCTTGCGACCATCGTTGACGCCAATTTCACCACCTTCATCGCCGCCCTTATCCTGTTCTACCTCGGTTCGGGCCCGGTTCGCGGCTTTGCCGTCACGCTCGCCATCGGCATTGTGACCACTGTCTTCACCGCCTTCACCCTGACCCGCTGGCTGGTTTCGATCTGGCTGCGTCGCGTCAAGCCCAAGGAACTGCCGAAGGGCGTGCGCTTTGTGCCCGACAACACCAGCGCCCCCTTCATGTCGTGGCGGCGTTATGCCTTCACGCTGTCGGCGGCGGCATCGATCCTGGCAACCGTGTTGTTCTTCTCGGTCGAGATGAACTACGGCATCGACTTCCGCGGCGGCACCAGCATCGAGGTGCAGTCCAAGACAGGAACGGCCGATTCGGCGGCGGTTCGCGCTAGGCTGAGCGAACTCAACCTGGGCGACGTCCAGGTGCAGGAGTTCGGCGCCAACAACACGCTGCTCATCCGCGTCGAAGGGCAGAATGCCGGCGACAATGCCGAGCAGAGCGTTGTCGAGAAGGTGCGCGGCGAGCTTGCCAGCGAATATGATTTCCGCCGCGTTGAATCGGTCGGACCGACGGTGTCGAGCGAACTTGCCTGGTCGGGAACGATCGGCGTGCTCGCCGCCATGCTGGCGATGTTGATCTACATCTGGTTCCGCTTCGAATGGCAGTTCGCGCTCGGCGCGATCCTGGCAACGGTGCACGACGTGACGATGATGGTCGGGCTCTATGTCGTAACAGGCATCGAGTTCAACCTGACCAGTATCGCGGCCATCCTGACGGTCGTTGGTTATTCCATCAACGATACCGTCGTCGTGTACGACCGCGTGCGTGAAAACCTGCGCAAGTACAAGAAGATGCCGATCGAGCAGTTGCTCGACCTGTCGATGAACCAGACGCTGTCGCGTACCGTGCTGACGGGCGTGACGACCCTGTTGGCCCTGATTTCGCTCTACCTGTTTGGCGGCGAGGTCATCCAGTCGTTCACGCTGGCAATGATCTTCGGCATCCTGGTCGGCACCTACTCGTCGATCTTTATTGCCGGTCCGCTGCTCATCCTGTTCAGGCTGCGGCCGGAAGGTGCTGACGACAAGGACAAGCCGGCGGTGCCGGCTGGCGCCCAGCCGACCAAGTCGTAAGCCATGGCAGGACTGGTCATCCGCGAGGCGCATTTCCCCGGACGGGCGCCCGTCGACGCTTATGGCGACGGCGGCTTCCGCTTCGCCGACATGTCGCATCGCGGCTCGATCCTGTGCCTGCCGTCTGGCATCTATGGCTGGCAGCCTGTGGATCCGCAGGCGCTCAAGCCTTCCGATTTCGACAAGCTGTTCGCCGAGGCGGGCGATGTTGAAATCCTGCTCGTCGGCATGGGCAAGGAACTGCGCCGACTGCCGGAAGAGCTGCGCGCGGCACTGAAGGCCGCCGGGATTTCGGCCGACCCGATGTCGACGGGGGCCGCAGTACGTACCTACAACGTGCTGCTTGCCGAAGATCGCGCCGTCGCCGCAGCCTTCATTGCTGTCGACTGACGTGCAGGGCGCGAACGATCCGGCGAAAGCCTTGTTGGATGCGGTGCGTGTTGCCGACCGCGACCGTTATCTCGCTGCCCTCTATGCGCCTGAGGACAAGCGCCCGGCGCTTCTGGCGCTTTATGCGTTCAACGCCGAGATTGCGGCCATCCGCGACCGGGTCAGCGAACCGATGCCCGGCGAGATCAGGCTGCAATGGTGGCGTGACGTCATTGCGTCGGGCACCAAGGAACTGGGCGCAGGGCATCCGCTCGCCACAGCCCTGATGACGGCGATCGAGACCTATCGCCTACCTATCGCTGCCTTCGACAACTATCTCGAAGCCCGCATCTTCGACCTCTATGACGACCCGATGCCGTCGCGGACGGATCTCGAGGGCTATTGCGGTGAGACCGCATCGGCGCTGATCCAGCTGTCCGCGCTGGTGCTCGACGCCGAAGAGGCTCCGAAACACGCGGAGCTTTCCGGTCATGCCGGTTGCGCCCAGGCGATTGCTGGATTGCTGCGCCTGCTGCCGGTGCACCGCAGGCGCGGCCAATGCTATGTGCCGAGGGACATCCTCGCGGCTGCCGGCCTGGCGCCGGAAGAGTTCATCGCCGGCGCAGACGTTGCAAAAACGTCGGTCGCGGTCCAGGCCATGATTGCCCTGGCGCGCGAACATCTTCGTGCCTTCGAACGCGGCGCCAAGGCACTGCCGCAGTCGCTGCGGCCGGCCTTCCTTCCGGTGGCGCTGACGCCCGCCTATCTCGACCGGGTCGAGCGCGGCAAGGACGGCATGTCCTCGCTGCGCAAGCATCTCACCATGGTCGCGACCGCCTCCCGTGGATGGCGTTAGACTGTCGTTGACGTAAACGTCAACGATGCTAGTCTGCCACCGAAATCGCCTCAAGAGCGGTTCGGGAGGACATTTGTTATCATGAGCTTGCCAATTCTGGTGGCGATGGTCGTCGTCGGCATATCAGCCGTGGTCGCCGCCGTGCATCTCAGCGGCGGTAGTGCCAGGGCGCGATTGGCGGGCGCGGACCAGGCGCTGCAACGATTCGCCACGGATTTTCCTGACGTCACGGCCCACGCGGTGTTTCTGACCGAAGACGGCGACACGGCCTTCCTGCAGCTCGACAATGGCACGGTCGGCATCGTCCACGGACTTGGCGACAAGTTTCTCACCCGCATCGTGACCGAGGCCGATGTATCGGCATTCAATGCCATCGATGACAGGACCGTGTCGCTTCGCTTGCGCGACTTCACCTGGAAGGGCGGCAATTTCCGCTTTACCGACAGCGAGGCTGCCGGCGCCGTGATGGCGGCGGTTTCGGGAAAATCTGACGCATATGGCGCAAGGGAGAAGGCGTGATGGAGAGCTACGATTTTCCCAAGGTCACGGAGCTTGCGATTCCCTTCTTCGTGGTCGCGATCTTGATCGAGCTGTGGCTGGTCCGCACCGGGCGCGCCAAGGGCGAGTTCGAGACGCGCGACACGCTGACCAGCCTGATGATGGGCACCGGCAATGTTGTCGCCGGCCTGCTGCTTGGCGTCGTGTCCTACACGGCGTTGCTCTGGGTCTGGCAATTCAGGGTCTTCGACCTCGGTCTGTCGCTTTGGGTGTTCATCGCAGCCTTCCTGCTCGATGACCTGCGCTACTACTGGTACCACCGCATCGCCCACCGTGTGCGTTGGGTCTGGGCTGAGCACATCAATCATCACTCGAGCCAGCACTACAATCTGTCGACTGCGCTCAGGCAGAGCTGGACGGGCCTGTTCACCGGCATGTTCATCCTGCAGGTGCCGCTGGTTCTGCTAGGCTTCCACCCGGCGGTCATTGCCTTCGTCTACGGCTTCAACCTCGTCTGGCAATTCTGGATCCACACCGAAACGATCGGACGGATGTGGAACTGGGTCGAGTACATCTTCAACACGCCGTCGCATCACCGGGTGCACCATGCCACCAACCCGCGCTATCTCGACGCCAATTTTGCCGGCACGCTGATCATCTGGGACCGCATGTTCGGCACCCTCGTCGAAGAGAGGGAAGAGGATCTGCCACGCTACGGCATCGTCCATAACATCGGTACCTTCAACCCGGTCCGCGTGGCCTTCCACGAATGGATCGGCATGTTCAAGGACGCATTCGCGCCCGGGCTCAGCCTGCGCCAGCGCCTGGGCTACCTGTTCATGCCGCCAGGCTGGAGCCATGATGGCTCGCGCGAGACCTCGGAGAGCCTGAAAGCCGCCTATGTCAGGCGCAATCCCGACGAGGCGGGCAAGCCGGGGCTGCCCGAGGCACGGCCAATACCTGGCGAGTGACCGCGGGGTTGGGAGTTATGCTGCGCAAGCAGGCAAGCTTTAGGGCTGGGTCGAAAAGGGGATGACCGTGTGAGGCTGTCCCTTTGCTTTTGAGACCAACCGCTTCGCCTCGCGCACGAGCTTGCCAGAAAGTGACTGGCGCACCTTGAGGCGCTTTGCGCCTCGGGCATCCTGACGCCCCCGCTCTAGCGTGCTGGCTATCTTGCCACTCCCCGGCACAAACATGTCTTGTATGCAAATGGCCGGTGAAAGCTGCCAGCAGGTCGCTTTGTGCAAATCAAAGATAAAGTCATCTACCGGTCTATCGAATTGTTCCGCGGAGTCCGCCAACAGTGCAGCGTGCTGCCGAGAGATGATGTAACCAGCCGATCCGTTGTGGAAGCTTTGCAATTTGATCAGACCGTGGCCGGCGAGATCGAACTTCCGCTCGCCAAGACGGACGGGATTAAGCGTGGTTTCAAGTTTGATCAAATCCACATCCGGCGGAATCCAAGACGAGTCAGTCAGGAAGAACGCGGCACTGGGGGAAAGATGTATGTAGTCTTCAAAGATTGCGGCGTAAGGTTCGGCACTTGAGGCGATTGTCTTCCAGACATCGATATGGCTCAAGAAACAGGCGATCTCGCCACGAGACCAGTCAGGATTGCCGGATGCGCGATTGAATGCTTCGTCGGGTAGGAAATCTTTATTCACCGCGGCATAGCGTTCAAAACTTATTCCTGCGTTTCGAAACGCTTCCGTCACCCAATCTAGTCGCGCAGTGTCTAGATCAAGATTGATGACATAGCGCCGCATCAACCCCAATCCAGGGAAATGTGAGACAGCCGTTCGGCTGTGATCCGCTCTCGAATTCGGGCTAAGCGCTCGGATAACTGCGGAAACAGACGATCATGCGTTTCGACTAGCATGCCGCCAACGTTGCGATACATGCCTGACGCAAACATCGCCTCCAGACATTCGACCTCGGCACCCTCAATATCCATCTTGATCACCGAAATGGGTTCGCGCAGGTCTTGGAGAAATTCCACGAGGTTGATCACTTCCACCTCGAGCTGGCTGCCGTCAGCATGCTCGTGGGTTTCAAGCAGGGACGATGATTGTGTCTTGCCAACGTTCGCGATGTCGGGCCTCTGATAAAATACAGCCGTTCGCGCGGAAGCACCGACGGCTTTTGGTATGACCGTGACCCGATCGTTCGCGCCAAATCGGTCGACTAGGACCCGTCGTGCCACCGGATCGGGCTCGAAAGCGATCACACGCATACCGTAGCCAAGCGCACGGTTGGTCACATCCCCGACATTTGCACCAAGATCGATGAACAGCCCACCTCGAGGCGAAGAATTCATCAGTTTGTAGAAAGTGAATTCTGCCTTTCGCGTCGGGTTCGGCGGCCGCTTCCAGCGACGATAAAGATGCCAACGCACCATGAACTCTGGATAGCTCTCGCTAAACACAGATAAAATCCCCCAAGAAATTGCCCATGGGGGTGATATCGCCGTTGCCATGTGTTTGCAATCGAGTGCGTTCAGAATGTTTATCGTCACCCCAAGACGGTTGTATCTAACAAGATCTGTCGGATGCCTGGGATTTCTGCAAGTCCATAGCGCTGGGCAATACTAAGATGGACATCGGAAAACTCTGGTCGATCTAGCGCGCTCGCACGGCTTGTTCGAAACGTCGCGCTCCCAAAGCGAAGTCGCTGATCTTGAGGCAATGCTGCACCAGAATCAGCTGATCGGGCCTTGCTACGCGTTTGTGTGTTCGGTTGTTGCCGGGGGGTAGGGCTACAAGGCAGGTGACCGGCCAGGGAACTACGGCTGCTCTAGCTGGACTCGCGCCGCGTGAAGAACAGGAAGCGATCAAGGCCGCGGGCGTTGACGTAGGAGCGGACATCGCGATGCAGGCGTCGCGCCACGCTCGCCGAGGACGCGTTGTCGGCGGCAACGATTGAGCCGATCAGGGGCTCGTTCGTTTCGGCGAAGCCGAAGGCCATGGCGGCGCGGGCCGCCTCGAGCGCATAGCCGCGCCCGCGCCATTGTGGGGCTATGTGATAGCCGATTTCCAGGACGCGCGTGCCGCCGGCATCCTGCCAGGTTGGGCCGCAGTCGCCGATCAGCGCGCCGCTTGCCTTGTCGATGATCGCCCACAGGCCAAAACCGTCGCTCGCGTAGCGTGCGCGGTTGCGTTCGATCCACTCGATTGCCGCAGCCTCGTTCGTCATCTCCGGATAGAAGCGACGGGCATAGTCGTCATCGAAGACGGTCAGGATCGCGGTTGCATCGCCGCGTTCCATTTCCCTGAGACTCAGCCGTGGCGTTTCCGGAGGCGCCATGGCTGGATGCCTACTCCGCTGCCTGGGCTGCAGGGGCGATGCCGAGCCAGGCGCGGCAATCGACGAGCGCGCGTCCCGTCATCGCCTTCTTCTTGGCGACGGTCTTTTCCTTGCCACGCAGGCGCTTGCCTTCGACTTTCGGCGCTTCCATCACAGGGAACAGGCCGAAATTGACGTTCATCGGCTGGAACGAGCGTTTGCCCGGCTCATCGTCCGAGACGATGTGGCCGCCGGTGATGTGGTTGAGCAATGCACCGAAGGCTGTGGTGACGGGCGGCGCGCTGATCGACTGGCCAAGGCGTTCGGCCGCGGCGAAGCGACCTGCCAGCAGGCCGATGGCAGCACTTTCGACGTAACCTTCGCAGCCGGTGATCTGGCCGGCAAAGCGCAGGCCGGGACGCGACTTGAGCTGCAGCGTCGGGTCGAGCAGGGTTGGCGAATTGAGATAGGTGTTGCGGTGCAGGCCGCCGAGACGGGCGAACTCGGCATTCTCCAGGCCCGGGATCATGCGCAGCACATGGACCTGCTCGCCATGCTTCAGCTTGGTCTGGAAACCGACCATGTTGTAGAGCGTGCCGAGCGCATTGTCCTGGCGCAGCTGGACGACAGCATAGGCCTTCACCGTCGGGTTATGCGCGTTGGTCAGGCCCATCGGCTTCATCGGGCCGTGGCGCAAGGTTTCGCGGCCGCGCTCTGCCATCACCTCGATCGGCAGGCAGCCGTCGAAATAAGGCGTGCCTTCCCACTGCTTGAACTCGGTCTTCTGGCCGTCGAGCAGCGCCTGGACGAAGGCGTCGTACTGCTCCTTGTCCATCGGGCAGTTGATGTAGTCCTTGCCGGTGCCGCCGGGACCGACCTTGTCGTAGCGCGACTGGAACCAGCAGACATTCATATCGATGCTGTCGAAATGGATGATCGGCGCAATCGCATCGAAGAAGGCGAGCGCGTCTGCGCCGGTGCTGGCGGCGATCGCCTCGGCCAGCGAAGGTGCGGTCAGCGGGCCGGTGGCGATGATTGTCTGGTCCCAGTCCTCGGGCGGCAGGCCGGTGATCTCCTCGCGCACGATTGTGATCAGCGGATGGGCCTCGAGCCTTGCGGTGACCGCATTGGAGAAGCCGTCGCGGTCGACGGCGAGCGCGCCGCCGGCGGGAACCTGATTGGCGTCGCCGGCGCTCATGATCAGCGAGCCGGCAAGCCGCATCTCGGCGTGCAGCAGGCCGACGGCGTTGGTTTCGGCGTCGTCCGAACGGAACGAGTTGGAGCAGACCAGCTCCGCCAGGCCGTCGGTCTTGTGCGCGTCGGTGCCGCGCACGCCGCGCATTTCATGCAGGATGACGGGCACGCCGGCCGAAGCCACCTGCCATGCCGCTTCCGATCCGGCGAGACCGCCGCCGATGATGTGAATGGGTTTTGTGCTCATGGCGCCGGAATAATCCCTTGGCCGGGGGAATGCAACGATTGGGCGGCTTGCGAGTTGCGCCCGGTGCGGGACAGTCACTAGGATATTGCCATGATGAGACGTTCGATCGCCCTGTTTGCCGGCCTCGTTGCTATCATGACCGGCGGTCCGGCCACTGACCGAGCTGTCGCAGCACCGGGAACATCCATCGACATCTGCCATGGCTATGGCTGCGCGTTTCGTTCGCGCCTCGCTCTTGGCGCAAGCGATGACAGGAAGTTCGCGTCGATCATGGCTGCCGGCCGCGCCTCGCCCGAAGCCGAGCGCAAGGCGATCGCCAGGGCGGTCAGCTATTTCGAGAAGCGGGCGCAGCATGTGACCGGCGTGCGCGACCAGCCACAGTCGGAGTTCGGCGCCTCGAAGGTTCGCGGGCAGATGGATTGCGTCGACGAGTCGACAAACACCGATGCGCTGCTGCGCTATCTCGCGCGTCGCGGCCTGCTCAAGCATCACAAGGTCGAAGCCAGGGATTCCAGGGGGTTTCTGCTCGACGGCCGCTATCCACATTGGACGGCGGTGATCCGGGCGCCCGACGGCGTCAAATGGGTTGTCGATTCCTGGTATGCGCCGATGGGCGGCGCGCCCGACATCATCCGCCTCGCTGACTGGAAGCAGCGCGGCGTGCTGGAAAGCGGCGCATTGAATTAGAGCGAATATCGAAAGCTTGCCCCAAAACGACAACACCCGCCGGGGGAGGACCGGCGGGTGTCGCTGTTGGTGGTCAGCATCAGGGAGGAGGAGGAAGCTGACCTATTCGCCATTGCCGGGGAGGAGGTCGGCGCAGGCTGAATTCTGTTCGCCAATCAAAGAGGGCGAAACTCTCGGGGTAACAACACCTGCCGGGGGAGGAGATCCGGCAGGTGTCGCTATTGGTGGTCAGCTCAATGGGAGGAGAAAGCTGACCTATTCGCCATTGCCGGGGAGGAGGTCGGCGTTGGCTGAATTCTGTTCGCCAATCAAAGAGGGCGAAACTCTCGGGGTAACAACACCTGCCGGGGGAGGAGATCCGGCAGGTGTCGCTATTGGTGGTCAGCTCAATGGGAGGAGAAAGCTGACCTATTCGCCATTGCCGGGGAGGAGGTCGGCGCTGGCTGAATTCTTTTCGCCAATTCGAAGAGGCGAGACTCTCGGGGCTAACGACACCCGCCGGGGGAGGAGGTCCGGCGGGTGTGTTAAGGTGGTCAGCTTATCGGGAGGAAAAAGCTGACCCGATCCGTCTAGGTCGGGGAGGAGGTCGACCCTGACGGAAGCTCTGAATTAGATAGCGCGGCGGGCGATCGACTGGATCTCGCCACGATTGATGCCGAGATCGGCAAGCTGGCGGTTCGACAGACGGCCAAGCTCGTTCACCGTCTCGCGATAAGCGCGCCAGTTACGGTAAGTGCGGAGCAAGTTCATTTTAGTTCTCTTTTCGGTTCGGACAGGTAGTTTGGGTAGATCGGCTTCGGTTAGATCGCCTTGCGAGCGACGAAGTGGATGTCGCTGCGGGTGATGCCGAGGTCGGTCAGTTCACGGTTCGACAGGCGGCTCAGCTCGGAGACGGTGTCACGGTAGCGGCGCCAGTTGCGGTAATTGCGGATCAGGTTCATCTTCGTTTTCCGTTCTTTTCTTTTCTCTTCTGTGTACGGGGCGTAGATAGGATGCCCTTGCCTAAAATTGAAGCGCTATGCTCGCATGGCAGCAATGCGTCTTGTGCATTGCAACATTAATGAGCATTAAGCCTTCGGTCATAATTGTGACCGAATCTGAAATCCGCCATGATGACAACGGCTTGGCTCGGATGTGGGCCGCCGGGGCAGGGGGAAGCGACATATGGCGAGCTATGCCACCAAGGTGAAGAACGACATCGGCCGATGGGTCGACAGCGGGCTTGTCGATCGGGCGACCGGCGACGCGCTGATCCGCGATGTCGAGGCCAACGAGCGCAACGGGCTCAATTTCGGTTCGATCCTCGCCATGATGGCGGCACTGCTGTTTGCCGCGGCGATCCTGATCCTGGTTGCAGCCAATTGGGAAGCGATACCGCGCCCGGCGCGTGTGGCTTCATTGTTTGCGGTGATCTTTGTGGGCTATGTCGGCGGGGCCCTGCTCAAGCAGCGAGACCATGGCGGCTTTGCAGAAGGGCTGTGGCTGATCGCGGCCGCGGCTTTCGGCGGTTCCATCGCGCTGATCGGCCAGATGTACCATTTCTCCGGCGACGAGGCGGCGGCGATCGTCACCTGGTCGATAGGCACGGCCATCGCCGCGGCAGCACTGCGCTCCAATGCGCTGACCGTGGCCGCTATCGGTATCGCCGACGCATGGCTGGTGACGAAGGGTTTTGAGCTGTTTCGCCGCACGGAGTTCCCGCATTTCTTCATTGCATTCATGGCGGCGTATTGGGCGCTGTCGTTCTGGACCCAGAGTCGCGCTGCCCGGCACCTGATCGCGCTGTCGGTCATTCTCTATGCAGTGCTGCTCGGCTTTCACTACGAGTCACTGGAGGTCGGGCTGGTGCTTGCGCTGGTCTCGGCAGCCCTTCTCGCCGTTGCTGCCTTGGCACCAGTGGCTTCGGAGCGTTTTGCCCAGCTTGGCGGGCGGCTGCCATTGCATGCGCTGATCGGTTTCCTCTCCGGCATGGGCATGGTCCAACTCGACCAGATCGATGACGGAGGCTTTGTCATCGCCGCTGCCGTGGCGCTGGCGGTCATTGCGGCCGTGATCGTCTTCCTTGGCCGCGAAAGCCGAGGCTTGCGCTGGATCGCCTATATCGGCTTCGCTTTCGAGCTGGCCATTGTCTACATGGTGACCGTCGGCTCGATGCTGGGCACGGCGGGCTTCTTCTTCGCAGCTGCAATAATTCTCGCCGGCCTCGCTTATGCGATCATCCGCATCGAACGGCGCATGAAATCACAGCCAGCCCAGGGAGCCGCGTAATGGCCCGCTACAAGCTCGTTGTCGCCGCCATCGTCCTGGCGCTGGCGCAGATCGGTTTTCTCGGCTGGATGATCGTCGGGCGCGCGGCGATCCTGCGTGACGGCAAGGAGGTCCTGCTCAAGGTCGAGCCCGTCGACCCGCGCGACCTTTTGCGCGGCGACTATGTCAGGCTGGGCTACGACATTTCGCGCATTGAGGTGGAAAAGATCGCCAACCTGCCCCAGGGCGATCTGACGAGCGTTGATGGGCCAGTCGTCGTACGGCTGAAGAAGGATGCCGACGGTTATTGGCGGGCGACGTCGGCCTGGCTGAACGCTGCCACCACGCCTGCATCAGGCGATGAGGTCGACCTTCTCGGCCAGATTTCCAGCGCCTGGAGCCTGACGCCGGGCTCCACCATCAGTGTCGACTACGGCATCGAGCGTTTCTACGTGCCGGAAGGCGAGGGGCTGGCGATCGAGGAGGAGATGCGCAAGCGCAACTCCGGCGCGGAGCCCGAATTGCGCAGCTTCGGCATCAAGGTTGCCGTCGGCAGCGACGGCACCGGCCAGATCAAGGCGCTGATGGACGGCGACACCATGCTGTTCGAAGAGCCGCTTTATTAAAGACAAGGCAACGTCCGCTGGTGCTTACCAGGGGACGTGCAGCACCTCGATCTTGGGCAAGCCGAGTGGCACGATGCCGAGATCCTTGGCGAGCGCCGCAAAGCCTTCGGTCTCGATCAGGAACTTGTAGGGAATCTCCGGGAATTTAAGCCCGCCGCGATGCAGTGCCGCATCGACGAGCAGCATTGCGCCACCAACGCCGTCGAGATTGACGCGTTCGACGTCGCGCAGATCGCTGAGATACAACCGCCGCCCTCCCTTGGCCGGCGGCTGATAGAGCCCTTTCCGCATCGCACGCCAGTAGCGGTAGTCTTGTTGCTGGCTGGTGGTGACGAAGCTGTTGAGATCGAAGCTGCCTTCGCCAGGAACCTTGGTGCAATCAGGCGTCACGATCCGCCGCCCTGTCTCGGTCAGTCGCGCGACGATATCGGCCGGGTAGCGCCAGACGTCGATGTCGATCCACAGCGCCCAGTCGTCGCTTTCATCCAGACCATGCTCGATGAGGTGGTTGCGTATGGCGGCAATTCCCGAGCGGCGCACGCGTTGCAGGCGGGGCTTCCAACGTTTTGAGCGATCCAGCTTTTTGCCCAGGCTCTTCCTGAGCAGGATGACATCTCTGTAGCTGTCTTTCAGCGGCGCCGTGGCTTCCTGTAGCCGCTCCCAGCTTCCATCGGTGCTGTCGCCTTCGCAGAAGACCAGCTTGATGCACTCCTTAGGGTGCTCAAGACGTGCCAACGCGGCCAGACTTGGGCCGATATGGTCGGCGGCGTCTCTGAGTGGGATGAGGATGGCAATGTTGTTTCCCGAAGGGGGCAAGCGTTTGACGGCTGCCGGGTCCACCGCAGCTTGGGCGGCCGCCGTATCCATCTGCGACCCTTTGGTGAGCTCATGGCGCAGGCGGTAGAATGCGCTCCGTAGATGTTCCAGAACCGATGGTGGTTTGCCGCGGATCCACCACGTACCGCTCCAATGGTGGATCGACAGTGTTGGTGACGAGGCTGTCGGGTCAAGCGCGGCGACGCCGTTCCTGTCGGTTGGGGCGAACAGGGCGCTGGGGTGGATCGCGAAGCTGGCCTGGTCGCCATAGCTGAGTTGAGCGCCGGTGAGCATGCATGGCCCTGTGGCGTCGAGCACGTCGTAGGCGTTTTGCATTGCTGGCAGGCCCGCGATCAGATGCTCCCAGAAAGGATGTGCCTTCGGGCTCGCCATAGTGCCGTTGAACAAAAGATATGGCAGGTTTCGGACCTGGATCTGGTCCCGTGCATGGATATCGGGCTCCTTGCACAAGACGACGCGATCTTCGTGCATGATCGCGTCGAACGACCCGATGCACTCGCAATCGAGGTCGGCATAGACGCCGCCAAAATGGTGCAGCAGCATGTAGCGGGCTGCGTCTGCGCGCTGGACGCCATTCCAATAGCTGCAGTAAGTCGGCAGATATTGGGGATAATTTTCGGCGACGAAGTCGAGCAGCATCCTGTCGCTCCACAAGATGTGCCGCCAACCCGGATTGTGTTTTTCCCAACTCTTCGACCAGTCGAGGAATTTCTCGGGAATGCTATCAGTCTTCCAGGTCTGGTGAAGAATTTTGGGAATCGTCATGTAATGCCGATCAAACTCATCTTTCAGTCATCCTGAGAGTCATGGCATTATTAGGCAAGGCTTATCAAGCTGATATCGAGGGTTTCTCCGATATCACGCGAGACTGGATCTGACGGCCGCCGCGATGGCTTGTGGACCGAAGCGATGCGTGACCGTTTCGCGGGCACGAAGCCGCCGCGCCTGAAGCCAGCCGGCATCCTTGCATAAAGTTGCCGCGCGCGCGGCAAGCTCGTCGTCGGTCTCGGCAAAGTCGATGTCGACGCCCTCCACCAGTCCGAGGCCCTCGGCAGCCAGCCTGGTGGCGACGACGGGCAGGCCCCAGGCCATAGCTTCCAGTATCTTCAGCCGCGTGCCGCCGCCGCTGACCAGCGGCACGATGGCGAGATGTGCGCGCCGGTAAAGCTCCGCCAGGTCATCGGGATTGGCGATCAGCTCGACGTCGGGCAGGGCTGCCACATCAGCGAGGCTGCGATGCGGGCTGCGCCCGGCAATGATGAGCCTGGCGCCGCCAAGCGCGGCTTGCAGCCGCGGCAGGATCCGGGTCGCCAGCCGCCGTGCCGCTTCGAGGTTGGGGGGATAATTGAGGTGGCCAACGAAAAGCAGCGTCGGCTGGCCGTTGGTCATGGCAGGCTGGACGGCCAGTTGTTCGGGGATGAGCTCAAAGCGGGGAACGCCATTCGGAATGACATCGGCGAGCGCCCGGCCGCCGGACAGGCTGCGCAGCCTGTCGCGATCCTGTTCGGAGCAGACCCAGACCTTGTCCACCAAACGCAGCGATTGCAGTTCCATGTCGCGCATGCGCCTGACATGGCGGGCCTTCTTCGAAAACAGCCCGGCCAGCCAGCCGGTCTTCGGCATCATCTGCCTGAAAAGGTCGGACTCGATGTTGTGCATGTCGAGCACGAGCGTCGGCGCCAGCGGGCGCAGATGCTCGAGCAGGGCAAAGAGCGGAATGCCTTCGACGACAATGGTGTCGGGCTTGAAGTCGCGTGCCGCCTCCAGGAGGCGCGGAAGCGCGACTTGCGGGATGCGTGTGTCGATGGGGGTCAGGCGCTTGGCGAGACGCGGCGACGTCACGGCCTCGGCCGCGCTGGCAAGAACCAACGTCGTGATCCGGGCGTCGTCGAGCTTCACCGGCATGCGCGGCTCGTGGACCGATACCGCCAGCACGTCACCCAGCGTGGCCAGTCCCTGGACATTCTGCCAGTTACGCAGATCGCCACCCGAAACGGGCGGCCAGACGGCGTCGGACGCGACGAGCAGGCTGCGTCGTGAAGGCGACAGGTTTTTGCTGTCGATATTGGAAGCGGCGCCTATCGGATTTGTCGGTGCGTGCACGGCCAGATCACTCTCGTTCAGAGGTTTCAAGTCCGCCGGGCAGAGCGTTTATGGTGCGGATGATACGCCCCCTACTTAGCGGGCGCGGCTCTCCATAAGATATTGAAAAACCAATATCTTTTCGTGGGTTGTATTTCTCGTATTGCATCAATCTACATTTTGGTGCCACAGATTGTGCCACAAATTGTGCCACACCTTAGGCGCCCATAAATGCGGAATAGCAGAAACGAACAGGATCGTCACCTGATCCTGAGGCGGGGAATTTATCATTACAAGCGGCGGGTGCCGGCTGTCGTGGTCGACATGGATGCCCGCTCGCCTCATGTTCGGACCTCCCTGAAGACTGCGGACCTGGCTCTGGCACGCAGCAAACGCGATGCGCTCGAAGCGGCGGATGACCAGCTATGGGCGGCCATGATAGCCGACGAGCCCCGCGTCGCGGCTCAAGCCAGATACAAGGCCGCGGTGAAGCGCGTCGAGGCGATGGGCTTCAGCTATCAGCCAGCCAGTGAGATCGCCACTGCGGATCTGCGGGACGTGGTGTCTCGCCTTGAGGCGGTCATGGACGAGCGGACGCCGGTTGCGACCAACCGGGCCGTTCTGGGGACCGAGAACGTTCCTCCAGTGACCCTGACGGCTGCGTTCAAGGTCTACACTGACGAGATTGTCCACGACGAGTTACAGGGCAAGAGCGAGAGCCAAAAGCGCTCCTGGAAGAAGGTCAAGCAGCGGGCCGTGAACAACTTCGTCGATCTCGCTGGTGACAAGGCCATGCCGGACATCACGCGCGCTGACGGCCTCAAGGTCTACACCTATTGGTTGGAACGAATTGCGCCAAAGAAGGGGAAGCCGACACACAAGCCTACGTCAGGCAACCGTGATCTTGGCAACCTGCGAGGGCTTTACGAGAGCTACCACAAGCACATGGGGGTAGAGGTTAAACAGAACCCGTTCGACGGCCTTGGCTTCGCCGAGAAGACGAAACGATCGCGGCCACCTATCCCAACCGAGTGGATCAAGACCAAGCTTCTGGCCGGCGACGGCCTGACAGGGCTGAACACTGAGGCGAGGGGCGTGCTGCTTGCCATGATCGAGACCGGCGCCCGACCGAGCGAGTTGTGCAACCTGCAGAAGACGGAAATCTTCCTCGATGTCAAAGTACCATACATTCGCATCGAGCCGCGGGAGGGCCACGACAATCCCCGCGAGATTAAGACAGAGTCGTCCGTGAGATCGATCCCGCTGGTCGGCGTGGCGCTTGCGGTGTTCCGCGCTTTCCCGAATGGCTTCCCGCGCTATCGTGACAAAGAAAACAGCCTCACGACGGCAATCAATAAGTACCTGCGCGAAAGCGAACTGCTGCCATCCGACAAGCACACCTTCTACAGCCTTCGGCATTCGTTCGAAGATCGGATGAAAGAGGGCGGGCTCGACGAGGAGTTACGCCGGGGCCTCATGGGCCATACTATTCAGCGGCCGAAATATGGTAGCGGCGGCGCGCTAGCCTGGCAGCGAGACGAGCTCAATAAGATTGCTCTGCCTTTTGATCCAGGGATCGTCGAGCACGCTCAAACACGTCGGCCAAATCGTCGTGAGACCGACGAAGCGCGTCAGCCTCCCTCTCAAGCCTCCTGAATATCGGAAGCATACGGGGCGCGTGCTCGCGGTCCTGCATCATGATCACCGGGCTTCGACAGGGCGGCATGGAAGCGCGCTGCGGTCGACCGGTGCCGGGCCTTCAAGATTGAAGTGAAGAACGCGGACGCTGCTGAGGCAGTCGGCATCGCTATAGCCGGCGAGGGCTGTCAGCGGTTCAGGATGATCCGGCAGGGAGCGGCGGCGTGAAGCGGCGTTTAGACCAACAGAATTCCGGATTCCTTGCAGAACGCCTCGAAGGCGTCTCGGGCGTGGTCGGTGGGCATGGAGTTGGTGAGAGCGGCGTCCAGAGCATTGCGCGCCAGATACCAGAACGGGCTGCGCGCGTTTTTCGGCCATTCCTCAAGGAACTCAAGCGCTTCGGACACCGACTTGACCTCACGGAGGGAGAAGCCGGGGCCGTTGATCAATATGGACGGCGCGATGTTCATCGCAATCAACGCGCGGAAAAGGGGCTGGTTGCATGAACGCGCATCCTGGCGACTTCAACATCGATCTCCCGAACAACGTCGAGGCCGAGCAATCCTTGCTTGGCTCGATCTTCGTCAGCAACGACGCCTTCCATGCGGTGTCGGCCTTCTTGACCTCAGCCCACTTCTTCGAGCCGATCCACCGGGAGATTTTCGATCTCATCGCCAAGATGATTGGAGCAGGCAAGGCCGCAACACCGATCACGATCAAGCCATTCCTGCCGGCCGACCGGACCATCGAGGGTATGTCCTTGATGCAGTACATGGCCGCGCTGATGTCGGAAACCGTCGGCGCCTATCACGTCAAGGCGCACGGGCTGGCGATCGTGGAGGCATACGAACGCCGGCAACTCGTCTCCATTGCTCATGACATGATTGACGCCGCATTCCAGGCGGGCCCGGAACAATCCGGCGTGGCCATTGCTGGTGACTTCGAGAGCAAGCTCGCCGAGCTCAGGGCCGAAAGCCCGAAGGAAGAGGGGCCCGGCACAGCCAAGGCTGTGGCTATGAGGCTCAAGGAGCGCTCGACCAAGAACGAGAAAATCCCGTCGATCCCGTTGCCGCTCGAGCAAATCAGGGAAGTCCTCGGCGCTGACCTTGAGGTCGGCAACCTCTACGGGCTCCTGTCGTCGTCAGGCGAGGGCAAGACCAGCTTGGCGCTGCAGATCGTCCACTACGCTGCCATGCGTGTCAGCGACAGCTATGGCCAGCCAATCAAGGTGACTGCATGACCGGCGAATTCCTTCCGGATTACTCCTCAATGCCGTGGAACGGTCGATATCGCCCGCTGTTCAAGCTCTTTGCATCTGAGCGCTGGCGCTATGTCCGAAAGGATGGCGCTCCGGTCGAGTGTGACACCGCCAGCCAGGCGATCGAAGCGGCCAAGGCGTGTGTTCGGCGCATTCTGAACCCGACAATCTACTCGGAGAGGGCGGCCGTCGCTGAAGACGTCCTCGGTGTGGCTGCATGGCATGAACAGCGCGCGGCACGTGCTGCTGAAGATCAGGAAGCCACATTGGGCGCTATCATCGTCAAGGGGCGGCAGGTCAAGGTCGAGAGAAGGAGCCCGAAGATATGAGCGCCTGGTTCCGATACGAGCGTCATTTCGGGCGTTGGTGCCCGGTGGTCTACCAAGACCCCGGATGAGGTCGTTGCAGACTTTAACCGTGTTCTCGGCGTCATCTTCACCGAGTCCAACGGCATCGAGACGGCGGATACCATCCTGATCAGTCAGGACCGGTACAACTTCCTGATCGGCAAGCGCCTCGATGCGACGTCGGAGGTGAACCTGCTGGACTATGTCCTGCGGGCGAACGTCTACACGGCACGTACAGGCCGTCCGCTGACCATCCGGGCGGTCTTCGGTCTGGAAACGGCAGGCGCCGGCGGCACTCAGCGTATGGTGGCCTACCGCCGTACGCCGGATGTCGTGAAGATGCACGTACCGATGCCTCTGCGTTGGCTCCAGGCCGAACAGCGTCTCCTGAAGTTCGAGGTTCCGGGCATCTTCCGCACGGGTGGCGTTGAAGTGCGCCGTCCGGGTGCGATGCGCTACCTCGATGGCATCTGAGGAGATCGCTATGACGAAGCAAGTCACTCTGGAAAACACCCGTGCGGGAGGCTTTGGCCTCCCGACTGGTCAGGTCGTTCCCGGCAACGGGTCCATCGTCGTGGAGCCTGAAGTCTGGGAGGCAGCCAAGGACCACCCGGTAGTCAAGGCCATGGTCGACGGCGGTCACCTCATCGTTGATGGCAAGGG
This sequence comes from Aminobacter sp. LjRoot7, assembly GCF_964252895.1. Classification (NCBI taxonomy): domain Bacteria; kingdom Pseudomonadati; phylum Pseudomonadota; class Alphaproteobacteria; order Hyphomicrobiales; family Phyllobacteriaceae; genus Aminobacter; species Aminobacter sp. LjRoot7. Next base: position 67,400 of record NZ_CAXUPX020000004.1, on the reverse strand, counting down.
CAAGAAGAAGTCCTCAGCCGGTGATGAGCGCGACGAGAACGGCGACACCGCCGAAATGGCAGAAATGCGCAGGCGTTTCGATGCCTCGTTTGCGGCCGTGACAACCGAACTTCAGGCGGAAAAGGCGAAGGTCGCCGATCTGGAAGCGCAGTTGGCCAAGGTAAACCAGGGCAACGGCGAACCCAAGTCGGCGGCTGATGTTCTAGCGCTGGCCGACGGCAACTTCATGGCCTTCAAATCGGCAGCATCCAAGTTGCTCGGTGACAAGACCCCGTCGAAGAAGGACGAGATTGTCGCCGCACTTGAGGATCTGGCAACTTCGTAGAAGCTAAATGGCCCGGCACCCTGGAGCCGGGCCTGTTCCTTGAGCGTCCGCTGAAAGCTAACGCTCCGAGTCCACGTTTCGTGTTTGCTTCCATTCGTCCTCCCCCTGTTGAGATAGGCGCGGGCGACTGCTTTCAGGACTGGTGAAGCTCTTCAGGCACCACGGGCAGCGGGGCGCTGAGCGTGGAATGGGTCCTGCACAAAACTGACAGAACCGACGGGCATGCATCTTACAATTCCTCCTTGAGGCACCGTTATCGGCGCTGCGCCCAAGGTCCTTAAGATTGCAACCGAAAGATGGCGGCTAGGCCTTTGACCACAAAGGCAAATTGCCTCATGCGACATTCAAGCGAGAAGGTAATCGCAGATGGCCGGCTACGGAACAAATGAGGGCTTCAGCGATTACGCCGCCGCTGCCGGTTATGCTGTGCCTGCTGGTGATATTGGCGCGGCCCGCCAGCGCGGCAGCGTCTACATAGACGGGACCTATGGCGCTCGCTTCTCAGGTCTGCCTACCGGGGGCATCGAGCAGGAGCGGGCATGGCCGCGCACCGGCGCCACGGCTTATGGCAATGCGCTCGCCGGCGACATCATTCCGCTTCGCGTGGTCAACGCGTCATACGAGGCCGCTTTGCTCGAGCTAAGGACGCCGGGGTCCCTGTCGGTTGTGACCGATCCTTTGAAGCGCGTGAAGCGCCAGAAAGTGGATACCATCGAGAGGGAGTTCTTCGACCCAGCCGAAGCAGAGCCGGGAGCAATTGCCGGCCCCGTCGCATCGATCATTGACGGTCTATTGGCTCCTCTGTTGGAGCCATCACCCGTTGGGTTGGGTATATGGGTAGTTTAAGCCTTGGCCTTGCGGGGCCTCTTGACCGGCTGCTTTTCGGCAGGTTTGCGACCAAGGCCGAGGCTCTTCGCCAGTTCCGAGCGCCTTGCTGAATACGCGGCAGCAACCATTGGATAATCCGCCGGAAGCGACCACTTGGCGCGATACTCGTCAGGGGTCAGCCCGAAGTTACTAAGGTGCCGCTTTAGGGTTCTGTATTGCTTACCGTCTTCCAGGCTAATGATGTAGTCAGGGGTGACGGTCTTCTTGATGGGTATCCGCGGTGTCAGTGGTTCTTGCTTCGGTGCCAATGGCGTATCGAGCTTACTGATGCTCGAATGGATCTGTGCAATTAGCCCAGGAAGTTCCCCAGTGGGAACTGGATTGTTCGAAACATAGGCCGCCACGATATCCGCGGTAAGCTCAATGAGCTGGTCGTTCGGCTTGGGCAATACTTCAGTCATTAGGTCACTCCAACACTATTCATCCCCCGTTGGCTCGGTAGCGGAGTTTGCTGCGCGGCGAAAGAAAAAACGTTGGTGTGCAAATGATCGGCTTCTACGACGACATGGCTGACATGGCGCGGGAACTACTCGCGCCTGAGGACGAGGGCGGGCTCGGGCAGGGGACTGTCCAACTGAAGCGCGTCACGCTCGGCACGCCGCCCAACGAATGGACGCCAGCGCCAGAGACGGTCGAGACGTGGCGATTATCAGCCACGGTCAAGCGGCTGCACCAGCGCTATGAGAACGGCGTCTTGATCGTCGAGACCGGCGACATGGTGACGTTCGCTGTGCCCGAGGTTGAGCCGCAGATCACCGACAAACTCATCATCGATGGCGCCGAGCGCGTCATCACCAGTCTGACGCCGATCCCGCCGGCAGGGACTGCGGTATCGTGGAAGGCCTGGTGCGCGGCCTGAGTCTCACTCCGACTGTACTGCTAAGGCTTTCTGTTGAGCCTTGGTCAAAAGTATTGCTCCAGGAGCAATGGTCGCTGCGACGGCGGTCGCAAGAAGTAGGCCAATGCCAATCCTACGGCGAAGGGGCTCGCGGCAAAACCACTCCGTGATGATGGGCGCTGCTGTGTAGGCAAACCTGAAAAGAAGCGTGACAGTCAGCGAGGCCAATACTGCCGCCGCGATGCTCTCACCTCTAAGCGCTGGGTTTGAGAATCCCAGTTCTAATCCCAGTGCCGAATACCCAATGGCCACGGCGACGGCTCCAATCAATTGGAGTGCGATGTTTCTGACCAACCAGAGCCAAACTACGAGCGGAACAAGCAAGGCTGGGTCAAGAATCTTGGCCAACGTCATGCCGAGCACTGCGGAAATCAATTTGTGAACCTCACGAGGCTGTAGATGCTCAAACGCCTATCACCTCGCGAGCGGCTCGAACAGCTCGTCGCTGATCTCGCGCCACTGCTGCGCGCTGCCTTCATGGAAGCGATCGACGACATTCGCTCGAACATCGTCCTGCGCCGGATCGTGGAGCGTCTGGAGCGCGGTGACGTCAATGGTGCTATCGCGGCCATGCACCTCGACGAGGCGGCGTTCCGGCCGCTGGACGAGGCGGTCCGGCAAGCCTTCAACGGCGGTGGTGTAGCCACCATCGAGCAGATGCCGACGCTGCGTGATCCGAACGGCCATCAGATCGTCATCCGGTGGGATGCGAGGAACCTGGCCGCCGAGGCGTGGCTTCGCGAGCGCAGTGCAACGCTGGTCAGCAACATCATCGCCGATCAACAGGCGGCCATCCGTGCTGCGCTGTCTGAGGGGCTAGCCCGAGGCGACAACCCAACCAGGAGCGCGCTGGATATGGCCAGGTGATGGGCGCGCATTGGGCGAGGCTCGGCTTCGACAGCGTCGATGCGCTGGTCGCCGAGGCGCGCTCGGGCGCCGTCGGGCAGATCGAGCTGATGGTGCGCTACATCGAAAGGTTTGGCTTGGCCGACGAACTGCAACGGCTCGACTTCCCTGCGTTCAAGCGGGGCTACAACGGGCCGCAGGCGAATGGCTACGAACGGCTGATGTCGAGGGCTTATGAGCGGATCACAGGCAGTGCGGCGGTGTCGGCGGCAACCGGCATGTTGCGCATGGGCTCGACCGGCGCGAGGGTGCGCGAGCTGCAGGCTCTGCTCGTCCGCGCTGGGCATGCCGTCAAGGTCGACGGTGACTACGGTCCGACGACGCGTGACGCGGTGCGGGCGTTCCAGCGGGATAATGGCGTAACGGTCGACGGTGTCGCCGGGCCCGAGACCTTCCGCCAGCTCGAGGCGCTGAAGCGCAACCCCGACGAGCGGCCCGGCGATCTCGGTGTGACCGAAACGCGCGAGGCACGGGAAGGGCTCGGCGGCATTGTCGGCGGCGCCGGCGTCGAGACCGCGCGCCAGACAATCGAGCAGGCTGCCGACAAGACGGCGTGGGTGCCGGGACTCGAATGGTTGTCGGCCAGCTTGTCAGTCATCGCAGTGCTGCTGGTGCTCGGCGGTATCGCCTGGATCGCTTGGGGCTGGTGGAAGGGCCGGCAGACCGACGAGGGAGACGTGCCGGCATGAAGACCTACCTGCTTGCCGTCGCCGCGGTGGCTGTCATCGCGGCGCTGGGCTGGAGCCACACAGCGGCCTTTCGCTACGGCCGCTCGACCGAACAGGCGCGGTTCGCCGCCAAGATTACCAAGGAGAACGACGATGCGGGCAGGGCGGCTGAGACATGGCGTGGCGAGCTTCGCCGCTGTGTTGGTGTTGGCGGGGTGTTCGACTTCGAAACTGGGGCCTGTAACGACTGACGGCTTGCGCGCCGTCGTCGGCACCTCGCTGGTCGGCGCCCAGGGCAAGACGCCGACCGACCAGGCTGGCATCGATGAGACGGCGGCGGGGCTGTGTGCCGGCGGCGTGTGGACCAAGAGCGAATGCGCTCGCCACGGGAAGGAAAGCCGGCGGTGAGCGAACGCAGCATGGACATGATGCTCGGGCGCATGGAAGGTCAGCTCGAGGCAATCCTTGACCGGATGGACCGTGCCGACGAGAGTCGGGCAGGGGTGCATCGTCGACTTGACGAGTTCGCTCATCGACTTACGCGGGTTGAGTCCGACGTGATCTCGGTGAAGCACAGCCAAGCAAATATGCAGGCTGTAACCGATGATGTGGTCAACCTGCGCACGCAAGCGCAGGGCGCGGGCACCGCCGGGAGGCTTTTGCTCAAGACAGGGATTGCGATCGTGGGCGCCGCCGGGTGGCTGCTAGGCGTCTACACTTGGCTGACGGGGCGCCCGCCGCCGTGACCAAATTAGATCAGCCGGTCTTTGTACTCGCCGATGCATGCTTTCTTGTAGCGATCGAGCTCACCCTCGTGGAATCTTATGTCCTTAAGTTGCTTCTCGAACAGCTCGACTGCGAACTTGTAAAGCTCAAAGTCCCTATGGAACACCTCCTCGACCAGGTCGAGATCACTCTTGTCGATAGTGCTTACTAGGGGCCGGTCGCTGTTTCGGTCATCACGTTTCCAGGCGGGCACGGCCGACAGACCGCAGAGGTGGGCGAACAAGAAGATTGTTTCCTCGAAGCGCTCTGCCAAACCAAGGCAGTGGACATCATTGGCCAACGCTTGTTTCGCCCTTTCCAGCAGTTCGTCGCCTGGCAACTTTCGCAAGTCGTGCATTTTCGGCCCATACCCGGCACCGAACTGCTCAAGCTGGCTGTAGGTGATGCCGTTGGTGTTCCTGACCCAGTCGATGAAACCGGGCATCGAGCTTCCGTAATCCTTCGAATGGTGTCGCTCGAGCCACCGATAGACCGAGAATATCCGAGGAAGCGGATGGCGGAGGATGGTTACCAGGGCACGGTGGGGAGCCGGAGGAATGGCTCCGTAGATTTCGTGGTCGACGAAGAACGCGTGCCCGGAGGAGTTTAGGATGATCTCGTGGAAGTCGCGCTCGTGCTCCGGGATACTCAGATAGCGCGAAAAAAACTGGTTCAGCCGTGCTTCCTGTTTGTAGCCGGCGCGCAAGGCGGTGGAGAGCGCAAGCGACCCGCTTTTGTTGATTCCGTGGAAGATGATCTGGCCATGTTGAATCGGTTCGAAACGGCGAGACCGCACCTGTACGGGGAAAAAACCTTCCGGCAGTGGTGTCTTGTAGTTGGCCCTAATATTCTGTAGCCACGAAACTAATCTCATGTTGCCCTAACGGTGGAAGTTTTGAACGGTCTGAAAAACGTCGACTTGAACTCTGGTGTGATTTGGATAACGGGCTTTTCTGCGGCTGGAAAGACAGCTGTGGGCAGGCAGGTGCAGTCCCAGTTGCTCGAAGCCGGCCAGCCGTCGATTTTTCTCGATGGCGACGATCTGCGCTCCATCCTCGGAAGTAACTGGGGATACGAACGAGATCAGCGGGTCGAACTGGCTAAAGTGTACTTTCGACTCTGCAGCCATCTCTCCTCGCAAGGATATGCGGTCGTCATCAGCGCCGTCGCCATGTACGACGAGGTGGTGCAGTGGATGCGGAGGCACATCCCGAGAAGCCTGCAGATCTACCTGCGCGTGCCCGAGGATGAGCGGCGGGCCCGCGACCAAGAGACCAAGAAACTCTATGGGAGCATCGGTGACGTTGCCCGGCTCTATGATGAGCCCGCCGCAGCTGATGTGGTGATTGACAACCACGGAGGGGTTTCGCCGGCCGACAGCGCCGCCTTGATCGTCGAGGCCTTTCTCAACACCGCGTGGCGCAGTCCAGACATGGGCCGCACCGATCATTGGAGCAACTACTATTCGAAAGGAGCCGCGCCCGCGTCGCCTTCTCCGTTCGCGATGGCCGTTGCCGAAAAGCTGTCGCCCCGCGGGGTAACGTTACTGGAGATCGGCTGTGGAAATGGCCGGGACAGCATCTTCTTCGGGCGCCAAGGCCATAGGGTCGTTGGCATCGATCTGTCCGAGCAGGCGATCGAGAACTGCGAGGCGAGCAAGGGCGATATCGATGCCGAATTCCGCTCCGGCAAGCTGCCTGATCTCGCGTCCCTGCACAACGGGGAGTTCGATGCCGTCTATAGCCGCTTCGTCTTGCACGCCATGCCGCTCGCGGAGGAGATCGAGACGCTAGTGGCCGCGTATCGATCGCTCAAGTTAGGTGGCCAGCTGTTCGTCGAATGCCGGTCGATCAATGACCCAATGGCGCGCCAGGGCGAAGTCATCAGCCCGACCGAACGCATCCACGGTCACTACCGCCGCTTCATAGTGATGGATGATCTATTGCGCCGCTTGGAGGCGGTCGGCTTTGATGTCGTCCACTCGCTAGAGGCTAAGGGCCTGGCGGTCCATAAGGGCGACGACCCGACAGTCATCCGCGTCGAAGCCCGGAAATGATGGCCGACTGGCTTCGCAAGTGCCCCGTTGCCGAAAGGTGGCGGGGCTTTTTGCGTTTATGGTCTCAGGATCTCGGTGACCGTTGCGTGCCGAAGCTTCTCCTCGCCCTTCAGGTGTTTTGCCATTACCTTCAAAACGGGTTGAACCGGCACAGCGGCCTTGTTGCCTGCGCCGATGGGTGTTGCGAAGTGGCTTGTGTGCAGGAATTCCAGCGCTTGCCAGAGCTCGTCTCGTTGCGCTCCTGGCACTGCCGGGATCGCTCTGCCGACATACCGCATGCGGGCGTCCGTCTCTTCGGCGAGCAGTAGCGACGGTGCAGCGCCACGCTTGCGCTCATAGCCGATGACGACGAATTCCCCTGTGATGTAGGCTTTCGTCTTTAGCCAATCCTTGCTGTCGCCACTCCGGTAGATGCTGGCCTTGCGTTTCGAGACTATGCCCTCAAGGTCCATTTTCTCGGCAGCTGCGAAGAACTCGGCGCCCGAGCCTTCGAACGATTGGCTGAACTGGATCGGAGAGATGGGCCTTGGGTCGCCTATGAGCTCGTGCAGCCGATCCCGACGATCCTCGCAACGCTGCTTACGCAAGTCGTTGCCGTCAACGCTCAGCAGGTCGAATGCGTAGAAGACCAGGCTGGCGTTCTCCCAACGGATTGCCGTTGCCAGCTTTTTGAAGTCAGAGCGGCCAGTTTCGTCCTGTACGACCATCTCGCCGTCGAGGACCGCGTCGCGGTGGATCAGGTCACGCGCCCCGCCAAGCACCGGGGCATACTTCGTCGACCAGTCATGGCCATTGCGGGTGAAGGCACGAGCATAACCGCCAGCTAGGTGGATTTGCGTCCTGTAGCCGTCGTATTTGATTTCGTGGGTCCAGCGGTCGCCTTCTGGCGGCTTGTCAACAAGTGTGGGGATGCAGGGTGGAATAAATGCAGACCGTCGCTGGGTCTTCATCGGCTAGCCGCAGCGAAAGCGGCCCGCTTGGTCTTTGCCAAGGCGGGCCGCCTGCATTGCGCGGTGGGTTTGGGCGTGGCAGCCGACGCAATACTCAACTATCGGATTTAGGGCCTGCATCGACGTCGCACCTCACCGTGCAAGGCTTAGTTTTGCTCTCGCGACGGTTGCGGGCAATAGCCCATTGGATAAGGGTGACCTAGCCAATTTGTCACTCTGGGGCCGAGTGATCCACTCGTCTGATGCGGCCCTTGTCGATCCGGAAGATCCCGCTCATCCCGCCCTAGTGCCGTTTTTTTGTCACCCTATCTTGCCTGTTCCATCGGCTGAATATTAGCGTCGGCTTGGGTTTGGAAGAGATTCGACTGGTGAACGACGACAAGCTACCCAAGCGGGGGCGACCCCCGACAGGCAATGCTGCGGTGCATTTGAGGCTATCTGCAGGAGTCCTCGACGCTGTAGACGCCTATCGAAGTGCCAGCGGGTTCGTCGGCAACCGCCAGGCGGCTATAGGCAAACTGCTAGGCCAGCAGCTTATATTGCTTGGATATCTGCCGGCGGTGATCGAGTAGCGCGGCTATCGTTGAGCCAAGGCCGCGAGCCTCCGCCTTGCCGCTTTCGTTCGAGGTTAGCCGATCTTCCGGATACGGCCCTTGTCCAATCTGAAAACGCCGTCCGTCCCGCCTTGCCTTTCAAGGTCCGTCAGCAGTTCGTCCCAAATCCCGAGATACTCGCCACAATCGTCGCATGATATCGGTGTCCTAGGCTCGACATCCTCAGGAATGCGCAATCGAATTGTACCGCAGTAAGGACATTCGAGCTTGTGATTGAGATACTTGGCGTCGGCCATGCTTGCATCCTCCCTGCAAAGGCGGCCAGTTTGGGATAAGTTTCATCCAGCCGATGACCTCAGGCGTTTTGCACTCAGATACATCAATGCTGCGGCTGCCTTGGTGCGATCCCAGCCGGCAGCCTGGGCATCGTCCAGCAGGCTTTCCAATCGATCTGTTAGAGCGCCTTGGCATTCGGCGTCATAGGTGAGGGAATTCGCGTGACTTTCCGGCGATTTGATCGCTGTTTCTTTTGGCATCGATGGCAAATCCATATGCAGTGAGGGTGGCGGCCCTACGTCGCCACCCGCTGTTTGATCCATAAATCAGACGTGGCTCTGTTGTCCCGATCCCGTAGGCGGAGGGGCGGAGCCCTCCTGAACAAGGATGTCCTTTTTGCGCGCAAAAGCGACAAGGACGCCCCTGGCGGTTTCAGCATCGATATCGCCTGCCAAAGCAGCTCGACACGCTCTGATGGCAGCCCTTTGCTCCGGACTGTTGCCGCACCATTCCATGGTGAACTGATAGGCGTCGGCAACCGTGTTCAGCTGACGCGGGAAACCAAGACCGACCCACACGCGGACGGGCTTGCTAAACGGCTGTGCAAGCATTGCATAATCCTCCCGTCAAGCGCCGACACCGCTTGCGCCCGTCTTGCCGCCGATCATCCACGGCAGCGGAACGCTCACGTCTTCCAGTATGCCAATGGATTTGGCAAAGCCGATGAATGCCTGTCGCGCGGCGGAAATCGGGTAGTCGCTGTCGAATGCGCGCTGGCACGCTCTCAGCGCCGTATCGAAGATCGGGCCACGGCGTTTTTTGGGCCATTCGTAGAGAAATTCGAGGGCGTCCTCGAGGCAGGCTATCTCCTCAACAAGGCTGTTTCCGACCTTTACGAAAACAGGGCTGTCGAACATCCGATCGCTCATCAGATCCTCCAAGTCGAACGAAAGTTTGCGTTTTTGAATAGGCCAACGCCGACAGCGGCGCCGGCCCACATTCGATATTGTGTAGGAAAATTCATGTTTCAAGATCGATTTTCGCGAGCCGTTTTGAATTGACTCCGCAAGGAGTTTGTTCCTATTTCGTTCTCATGCCCGCGCCGAACCGAACAACACCCTTTCTGCTGTCCAAGCTGAACGATGCCCGCGATTTCGTCGAGGTTCGATGCGCCTATTGCAAGCGAGCCCACGTTTATTATCCGACGGACCTAATTCAGTTGTTCGGCGACGTCGATGGAGGGCAAAAAGACCCGCAGGCTTGTCGCTATCAAGATCCGGCGCGAGCCAGTCTGGCGGGAAGAATGACGATCAGCGGCAATGAGCAACCTTCCCGACATCCAATGGCGCCATACCTGGGACGATGACCTTGAGCGGGAGGATTACTCCGCGTTCGACGGGCCGCGCTACGTCGGGCGCATTTGTCTGGATAGCATGAAGGGCGAGAGCTATTGGCGCTGGTATGGGGGCTGGGCTGGCCCCCATAACGTCGATCGCTGTCAAAGCCGCGTGGCGGCAATGATGGCGCTCGAAGATGCCTATCTGGAAATCCTTGCGAGTCATCCAGATCCAGCAAGGCTGTTCCACGACAAGCAGTAGGTTGTCTTTCGGCGCGCGCTTTGTGCCACAAATTGCGCCCCAAACGGTGCCACAGACCCGAAAAATTATGTAATAAAAACAGCTTAGCTAGGTAGAAGTGGTGCGGATGATAGGAGTCGAACCTACACGCCTCTCGGCACTGGAACCTAAATCCAGGGCGTCTACCAGTTCCGCCACATCCGCATGCGACCGCCAATCACATGCCGCCATCATTCTGTCAATCTCGGAGCGGAAATGACCCGGGCCGGGAGAAACCGCGAAGATAGTTGAAAATTGGCCTCGCCTGTGACAAAAGGCCTGTCAAATAGGATGGGACGCAAAGGACCGTCTCTGAAAGACACGATAAGAAGTCGGAAAAACAATAACTTATCGGACTTTCGGAAGATGGCGGAGCCAAACGGGCCGCAATGGCGGGCCAGGATGCCGATTTGCGAACTTGAAGCCACCCCCGGCAAACGAATTCCGGCAGGCTGAACGGCAGGACGCCGTGCAAGCCGCGCCATACGTGAAAACAAAGGTTTGATGATGCAGGTCACCGAAACGCTCAACTCCGGCCTCAAGCGCGAGATCAAGGTCTCGGTTCCTGCCGGCGACATGGAAGCCCGTCTCGAAAAGCGGCTTTCGGCTGCCAAGGACAAGGTCCGCATCAACGGCTTCCGTCCGGGCAAGGTGCCGATGCAGCACATCCGCAAGATGTACGGCAAGTCCTTCATGGCCGAAGTGGTCAACGAGATCCTGACCGACTCGACCCGCACGATCATCGCCGAGCGCGGTGAAAAGGCTGCAATGCAGCCTGACGTCGTGATGACCGAGGACGAGAAGGAGGCCGAGAAGATCCTGGCTGGCGGCGTCGATTTCGAGTTCTCGCTGAGCTACGAAGTCATCCCGGCGATCGAGATCAAGGACTTCACCGACATCAAGGTGTCGCGTCCGGTCTACGACGTTCCGGAAAGCGAGATCGACGAGCAGGTCAACCGCGTTGCCGAATCGGCGCGTTCCTACGAGCCGAAGACCGGCAAGGCCGCTGAAGGCGACCGCGTCACCATCGACTATGTCGGCAAGATCGACGGCGTTGCCTTCGACGGCGGCACGGGCGGCGACCAGCCGCTGGTGCTCGGCTCGAAGGAATTCATCCCCGGCTTCGAGGACCAGCTGATCGGCGCCAAGGCCGGCGACGAGAAGCTCGTCACCGTGACCTTCCCGGAGAATTACCAGGCCGGACATCTGGCCGGCAAGGAAGCCACCTTCGACGTCACCGTCAAGGAAGTCGCTGCCCCCGGCAAGCTGGAAGTCAACGACGAGACCGCCAAGAACCTCGGCCTCGAGTCGCTCGAGAAGCTGCGTGACATCGTTCGCGGCCAGATCGAGAACCAGTTCGGCGCCATGACGCGCCAGAAGGTCAAGCGCCAGCTGCTCGACCAGCTCGACGGTGCCTACCAGTTCGAGGCGCCCTCCAAGCTCGTCGAAGCCGAATTCGGCAACATCTGGAGCCAGGTGACCCGCGATCTCGAAATCGCTGGCCGCACCTTCGCCGACGAAGAGACGACGGAAGAAGAGGCCCGCGCTGAATACCAGCGCCTGGCCGAGCGCCGCGTGCGCCTCGGCCTGGTCCTCGCCGAGATCGGTGAGAAGTCCGGCGTGACGGTTTCCGACGAAGAGCTGCAGCGCGGCCTGTTCGACACGGTTCGCCGCTACCCGGCCAACCAGCAGCAGGAAGTGTTCGACTTCTACCGCAACAACCCGTCGGCGCTGGTCAACCTGCGCGCGCCGCTGTTCGAGGAGAAGGTCGTCGATCACCTGCTGTCGCAGATCTCCGTCACCGACAAGAAGGTGACCAAGGAAGAGCTGCTCGCCGACGACGAGGACGAGGCTTCGGAAAAGCCGGCCAAGAAGGCTTCGGCCAAGAAGGCCGACAAGGCTGAGAAGGCCGAGGGCGAAGAGCCCAAGAAGAAGGCCGCTCCGAAGAAGAAAGCCGCCAAGGAAGGCGACGCCGAGTAAGGCGACGCTTCTGGAATGAAAACGAAAAGGCCGCTGGGCAATCCGGCGGCCTTTTTGATTCTGGGTGCTTGGGCCGGCTGCTCCGGCCAACGCCTGTCGGGGCGGCCGCCTAGATCAGCAGCAGGCCCTTCATGCTGGCAAAACCCTTCTTGCCGATGATGATGTGGTCGTGCACTGAGATTCCGAGCGGCTTGGCGATGTCGATGATGGTTTTTGTCATGTCGATGTCGGCGCGTGACGGCGCGGGGTCGCCGGATGGATGGTTGTGCACGAGGATGATGGCGGTGGCAGACAGCTCCAGCGCGCGCTTGATGACCTCGCGGGGATAGACCGGCGTGTGGTCGACGGTGCCCGTCTGCTGCACCTCGTCGGCGATCAGCACGTTCTTCTTGTCTAGGAACAGGATGCGGAAGTGTTCGCGCTCCTCAAACGCCATGGCCGCCCGGCAATAATCTAGCACCTGGTTCCACGACGACAGCACCTCGCGGCCGCTGATCTCGCCACGCGCCATGCGCCTGGCCGAAGCGGCGACGATCTTGAGATTGAGGGCGACCGCTGGCCCGACGCCCTTGACCTCCTGCAGCAGGTTGACAGGTGCGCCCAGCACTTCGGCGAGTGTGCCGAAGCGGGCGAGCAGGGCCTTGGCGGCGGGCTTGGTGTCGGCACGCGGGATCAGCCTGAACAGCAGAAGTTCGAGCAGTTCGTAGTCGGCGAGGGTGTCGCCGCCGGTAACCGAGAAACGCTCGCGCAGCCGCTCGCGATGGCCAAGATAATGGGGTTTTTCCTGCGTGGTGTCGCGCTTGAGCTGCGGCAATGACCGCTCGCCAAAGAAACCGCGCTCGTCGTGCTCGTCGCTCGCCATGCCCAGTATGTCGCCCCCGCCGGCATCAGAGCGCCGTGCGTTCGAACGAACGCACAAAGGACGCTCTGGCTCCCAGGATCGTCACATCGTGCTTGCCGAAAATCGTTGCCGATTTTCGGGCCGATGTGTGAGCCGGCGAAGCGATACTAAGCGGGCAGGCCCGGCCGGTCGAGCCCCTTGGGCGACAGCGTGAAGATCTCGCAGCCGGTCGCCGTGACACCGACAGTGTGCTCGTATTGGGCCGACAGCGAGCGGTCGCGGGTGACCGCCGTCCAGCCGTCCGACAGCACCTTCACATGCGGGCGGCCGAGATTGATCATCGGCTCGATGGTGAAGATCATGCCCTGGCGCATCTCGACGCCTTCGTTGGCGTTGCCATAATGCAGGATGTTCGGCGCGTCGTGGAACAGCGCGCCGACGCCATGGCCGCAGAAGTCGCGCACCACCGAGCAGCGCTCGGCTTCGGCAAAGGTCTGGATGGCGGCGCCGATGGCGCCGGTGCGAACACCCGGGCGGACGGCGGCAATGCCGCGCATCAGGCATTCATGGGTGACTTCGAGCAGTCGCTCGGCGGCGCGCTTGATGGTGCCGACCGGATACATCCGGCTCGAATCGCCGTGCCAGCCGTCGAGGATGTAAGTGACGTCGATGTTGACGACGTCACCGTCCTTGAGCGGCTTGTTGTCGGGAATGCCGTGGCAGACGACGTGATTGATCGAGGTGCAGGACGATTTGGTGTAGCCGCGATAGTTCAGCGTCGCCGGCAGCGCGCCGTGGTCCATGCCGTATTCGAAGACGAAGCGGTCGATGGTGTCGGTCGTAACCCCTGGAGCGACGCGCTCGACCAGTTCGTCGAGGCAGCTGGCGGTGAGCTGGCATGCCTTGCGCATGCCTTCGAAGGCCTCGGCGCCGTAAAGACGGATCTGGCCGGTGTTCCTGAGGGGCGCCGTGGCGGCGTCGAGATAGCTGACCATTGACCTCTACCGGGTAACCTATGTGTGCTCGCAACACCTGCGAGGCGAGCCGCAGATTTGGCACCGGATGCGTCCGGTTTCAACCCGCAAAGCCCTGTCAGGCGCGATATCGGCTGTTTAGGTGGCGAATTTGGGTGGGGTCAGCCGGGTGTGGCGCTGTTGGCAGTGTGGCCGAGCGTCTGTTTGGGACGAGGGGCGGCAGGGTCTGCCGGCCGCAGCAGGTCGCCATGTACCCAACCCTTGCGCCCAGAAGCCGACACAAGTGTCCATTTGCCGTCGCGGGCAAACACCCGGACGCTCTCGCCCTGCTTGAGGCTCGAGGTCACGGGGGCGGAAACGCTCGGGCGCTTGCGCAGATAGACCGAGGTGCTGGTGTAAAGCACGTTGAGGGCAGCAGCGCCGGTGCCCGCCGATTTCGGCACCACTTCCTTGGCCGTCGATTTCGGCCGCGGTAACGGCGTGGGCGGGCGTGTGATCGAGGCGGTCTCGATTTCGCCGGCCGGCTTGCGCGGCGCCCGTTCTCTGGCCGCTGGAGCTGTGGCCGCAACCTTCTTGGTCGGAACCTCGGCCTTGGGCTTCGGCGCGGCAGCCAGCTTGCGCGGTTCGACATCCACCTTGGGGCGCGCCACGTCGGCTTGCGGCCGTGGCGCGACATTGACCTTGGGCCGGGTGACGGCGACGTCCTTGCGCTCGGCGGTTTCCGTCTTGGACTTGTTGGTTGCTCTTGCCGAGCGATCGTCGAAGCGCATCTTGCTCGGCAAGTCTTGCGTCATCGCCCAGCCGCCGGCAGCAAGTGCGCCGAGCACCAGCCATCTCAATTTGGGAAGGGCGAATCCAGACATGACCTGAGTCTGGACTTCAGAGCTTAAAACCGCGTTGACGGGGCTCGGCGTGGTTTTGGCGGCTCAGGCCTTCTTTACAAACTCGGTCTTCAGCACCAGCCCCTTGACCTGCTTGGTGTTGCATTCGATCTCGCCGGGATTGCCGTTCAAGCGGATGTTCTTGACCAGCGTGCCGCGCTTGATCGTCTCGGACGTTCCCTTGACCTTCAGGTCCTTGATCAGCGTGACGGAGTCGCCCTCATTGAGCTGAGCGCCGTTGCTGTCTTTGACGATGATGTCGGACATGTTTCTTCCTTCCGCGTCGCTGTGTCCGGTCGCAGTAGGTCGTCAAAGCGGCGACGTAAAGGGTCCGGTGCCCTTTACAGCGTAGGCGCTGCAGTTTCAGCGGGGTCGCAAGGCGGCTGGCCTTTGAAGTCGCGCGCCATGCAACCGTATTTGTCGAAGGTCTGTCCGCCGGTTCTCGCGGCTTTCGCCATGCCGCAGGCCGACACCGCCAGGCAGGCAAGAAGGGCGATCGTTACTCTCGTGGCGTGCATCACGCTTCATCCGGTTGGGCGGTCCAGCGAATCGCAAGTCGCTGGTGACCGCTGGCAAGGTATGGCAAAGCCCATGCCGCCGCCACGTGGTGCAGTTGAACAGTAAGTGATTGGAAGATCCGGGCCACCAACGGGAGCCGCGCGTCACTTTCCGGTGTCGAGCTGTTTTTGCTTACTGCAGTTGGACGGCGCCCTCCGACCTCCTGATCACTCGAACTGCAAATTCTCCTTGAGCAGAACCTCTATGCGGATTCGTTCCTGCGAGGCGAGGGGCTCGCGGTGGTCGGAGCGGGCGCGCATGATGCGCAGCGCGCTGCGGACGGCGTGGCCGGGGTCCTGGGCAATGACGGCGTCTATGCGCTCGTCCATCAGCGCCTGTTCGCTGAATGGGGTGCGTTCGTGGGCGATGACGGTGAGTGCGCGGGCGCCTTGCGTGTTCCAGACCGCCGTCAGTGGCACGCGCGCTTCCGAGCTCAGCACATAGACGGCGACTGTATCCGGGTTGTGCTGCAGAGTGCGCTGGATGATGAGGTCGGCACGCTTTTCGTCGCCGTAGGTTTCCAGTGACGGCAGCGTCTCGAGATGCGGGAACTGGGCGTTGATGATGCTGTCGAAGCCCAGCCGGCGCTGGATGCTGTCGAGCGCCATCATCGTGTCCGCGACGACCATGATCTTGCCTGGCCGCCCGCCGATGAAGCGGCCGGCGATCTTGCCGGCGGTCGCGCCCGCGGCAAAATTGTCGACGCCGACATAGTCAGCACTCTCCAGCCGCTCCTGGCCCGACAGGAACTGCACGGCCTTGACGCCGCGCTCGACGAGCCGCACCAGCGCGTCGCGCACCTGCGGCGATTCCGGGGCCATGACGGCGACGCCATCCATCGCGTCGTGATCGATGCCGGTGAGGTATTTCGCGACCTGGTGCGGGTCGCCCATCGCAATCTGCGCTACCTCGACCTCGGTTGAATCGGCGCGCAGCGCATCCTTTGCCTCGGTGACGCGGGCGATAAGCTCGGCGAGATACTGGTCACCCGACTTCGGTAGGACGAAGCGGAAGCGGTAGGTCTTGTTGCGGGCGAGGGCCACGGCGGCCGGATTGCGCACGAAACCGATGCGTTCGATTGCTTCCGCGACCTTTGTCGCCACCTTGTTGCTGACGTTCGGGCGCTCGTTCAGCACGCGGTCGACGGTTGCCAGGCTGACGCCCGCGGCTTCTGCCAGGTCTTTTGTGGTTGGCCGCACGCTTTGATCCCGTTTTCAGCTCTGAACCGGATTTCTCCAACAAAACCAGATGAAAAGCAAGTTTTGAGGTGCGCACCTCAAAAATCACTTGCGTTGAGGTGCGCACCTCAATTATGACTCTCATCGTGGTCGCCCGGAGGATTGAGCGAGCCACGCAGGCGGCGCGGAGGAGACTGGCCCGCCGGGAAGATCGTTCCGCGTCAGGTGCCCGCAAAGGGCGTTTTCACCTTCCGACGGAGGTCGGAAGGATGGGAGGGAGGTCCCAGCCATGACATTTCGCCATGTAAGATCATTGGCCGCATTCGGCGCCGTTTTGGCTGCCGGCGTGGCAGGCACGAGCCAGGCCAGCGCAAAGGACCTGACTCTGTGCTGGGCCGCCTGGGATCCGGCAAACGCGCTCGTCGAGCTCAGCAAGGATTTCGAGGCCAAGAGCGGCGTCAAGATGAAGTTCGAGTTCGTGCCGTGGCCGAACTTCGCCGATCGCATGCTCAACGAGCTGAATTCCGGCGGCAAGCTGTGCGACCTGATGATCGGCGACAGCCAGTGGATCGGCGGCGCCGCCGAGAACGGCCAGTATGTGAAGCTCAACGATTTCTTCGACAAGGAAGGAATCAAGATGGACGACTTCATCCCGGCGACAGTCGTCGGTTATGCCGAATGGCCGAAGAACTCGCCGAACTACTGGGCGCTGCCGGCCTTTGGCGACGTCGTCGGCTGGAGCTACCGCAAGGACTGGTTCGCGCGGCCCGAGCTGCAGGCCGAGTTCAAGCAGAAATACGGCCGCGACCTCGCGGTGCCCAAGACCTTTGCCGAGCTCAAGGACATCGCCGAATTCTTCCAGAAGCGCGAGATCGACGGCAAGACGGTCTATGGCGCCGCGATCTACACCGAGCGTGGTTCAGAAGGCATCACCATGGGGGTGATGGACGTGCTCTACAGCTTCGGCTTCCAGTACGAGAACCCTGACAAGCCCTACGAACTCGATGGTTTCGTCAATTCGGCCAAGGCAGTGCAGGGGCTGGAATTCTACAAGCAGCTCTACGATTGCTGCACGCCGCCCGGCCACTCCGACGCCTACATGTCCGAGGACATCGACGCCTACAAGTCGGGCCAGGTCGCGCTGCACATGAACTTCGCCTTCACCTGGCCGGGCATCAATGCCGATGCCAATGTTGGTGGCGACAAGTCGGGCTACTTCCCCAATCCGGCTGGCCCTGACGGCAAGGCCTTCGCCCAGCTCGGCGGGCAAGGCATCTCGGTGGTCTCGGCCTCGGAGAAGAAGGACGACGCGCTCGCCTATATCAAGTGGTTCGCCCAGCCCGAGATCCAGCAGAAATGGTGGCAGATGGGCGGCTATTCGGCGCTGCGCAAGGTGGTCGAAGACCCGGGCTTCGCCACCAGCCAGCCCTATGCCCAGACCTTCCTCGACTCCATGGCAATCGTGAAGGACTTCTGGGCCGAGCCGTCCTACGCCTCGTTACTGCAGGCGGCGCAGAAGCGCTTCCACGACTATGTCGTCGCCGGCCAGGGCTCTGCCCAGGATGCGCTCGATGGCCTCGCCAAGGACTGGACGCAGGTCTTCGACGACGAAGGCAAGTACTGATCGCTGCAAAGCCCTGTCCCGCATCCTCCCAGCGGGCCATGCTACGGTACGGAGCCGGCGCTTGCCGGCTCCGTCGCCGCACAGTTGATAATCAGGGGAATATCAATGCTGCATTCACCGGTGGATCGGGTCGCGGAAGCGACGCCGCATGCCATTGCCAAGCGGTTCAGGGGTCTGTCTGACCGGTCGCTCGCCTGGCTCTTCGTCGCTCCCTCGATCGTGCTCTTGCTCGCGATCAACATCTTTCCGCTGATCTGGACGATCCGGCTGAGCTTCACCAATTTCCGCGTCAATCGCCCCAATGCCGAAGTCGAGTTCGTCGGGCTGAAGAACTACATCAGCATCCTGTCCGACAAGGACATCTGGCTGACGATGCAGGCGACAGCTCATTTCCTGATCTGGACGCTGGTGCTGCAGGTGCTGATCGGCTTCTCGCTCGCTTATCTGATCAACAAGAAGTTCCGCGGCAACGATCTCTGGACGACGATCATCGTGTTGCCAATGATGCTGAGCCCGGCGGTGGTCGGCAATTTCTGGACCTTCCTCTACCAGCCGCAGATCGGCCTGTTCAATTATGCCATCGGCTTCCTGACCGGTGCCGATCCCTCCAGCTTCTCGATGATCGGCGATGTTTCGCTGGCGCCCTGGGCGATCGTCATCGTCGACACCTGGATGTGGACGCCCTTCGTCATGCTGATCTGCCTGGCCGGCCTTCGCTCCATTCCCGACAGCATCTATGAGGCGGCCGAATGCGACCGCGCCAGTAAATGGCGGCAGTTCTGGACCATCACCATTCCGCTGGTGTTGCCGTTTCTGATGCTCGCCGTGCTGTTCCGCGGCATCGAGAACTTCAAGATGTTCGACCTCGTCGTCCAGCTCACCGGCGGCGGCCCGGGCTCGATCACCGAGCTGACCTCGATCAACCTCAAGCGTGAGGCCTTCGAGAAGTGGCGCACCGGCTATGCCTCGGCCTACGCCGTCATCCTTTTCGTGACCGTCTTCGGTCTGGCCTCGATCTACGTCAAAGCCCTGAACAAGGTGAAGCAGCGATGAGCAGCTATTCCGTCACCGAGCCGTCGCGCCGGCAGAAATGGTTCGCCGGGGTCCTCGTCGTCCTCTACGCGATGATCACCATCCTGCCGTTGGTCTGGATCATCGGCACCAGCTTCAAGACGCCGTCCGACGCCATCGCCTATCCGCCGAAGACGTTCTTCACGCCGACTGTCGAAGGCTACGTCAACGTCTTCACGACTCGCACCCGCCTCACCGAAGAGCAGTTGCAGGCGGTTGGCGAGCCCCAGACCTGGTACGACAGGCTGGTGCGCAAGGACGGCCTGGTCATCTCGGGGCCGTCGCGTTTTGCCGAGCGTTTCACCAATTCGGTCATCATCGGCTTCGGCTCGACGGTGCTCTGCATCGTGCTTGGCACAGCGGCGGCCTATGCCTTCTCGCGCTTCAAGGTGCCGCTGAAGGACGATCTGCTGTTCTTCATCCTGTCGACGCGCATGATGCCGCCGATCGCCGTCGCCATCCCGATCTTCCTGATGTTCCGCTCGCTCGGCCTCAGCGACACCCATGCCGGCATGATCCTGCTCTATACCGCGGTCAACCTGTCGCTCTCGGTCTGGCTGCTCAAGGGCTTCATCGACGAGATCCCGATCGAATATGAGGAGGCGGCGCTGATCGACGGCTATACGCGCTTCCAGGCCTTCTACAAGGTCGTGCTGCCGCAGGCGGCGACGGGCATCGCATCAACTGCGATCTTCTGCCTGATCTTTGCCTGGAACGAATACGCCTTCGCCGTGCTGCTGACGTCGGGCAACGCCCAGACAGCACCGCCCTTCATCCCGACCATCATCGGCGTCAGCGGCCAGGACTGGCCGGCTGTTGCCGCAGGCGCGACCCTGTTCCTCGTGCCGGTCATGGTCTTCACCATCCTCCTGCGGAAGCATCTGTTGCGCGGCATCACTTTCGGGGCGGTACGCAAATGACCAGGTTCTTCGACGGATTGCTTCATTTCCGGCGCGGCGCCTGGGAAATGCTGGCCTCGGTGCTGATTGCCGCCGGTGTCTTCATGCTCATGCAGCCCTTCGCTTTGGTCCTCTATTCCTGGTCCTTCCTCGTAACCCTGCTGGGCACGGTGATGTTCATCATCGTCAGCCATTTCCCGGAGTAGGCCCGTGGCGCAGATCAGAATCCAGAATGTGCGCAAGGAGTTCGGCGCCTTCACCGCCGTCCGCTCCTCGACCTTCACCATCGAAGACGGCGAGTTCTTCATGCTGCTCGGACCTTCCGGCTGCGGCAAGACAACGACGCTCAGGATGATGGCAGGGCTCGAGCTGCCGACCTCGGGCGAGATCTTCATCGATGGCGAGGAGGTCGGCATGAAGCCGGCCAGCAAGCGCGACATCGCCTTCGTGTTCCAGATGTTTGCGCTCTACCCCCATATGAACGTGCGCAAGAACATCTCCTATCCGCTGGTCAGCCAGGGCATGAAGCGCGACGAGGTGAAGACGCGTGTCCAGGAGGTTGCCCGCATCCTCAAGATCGAGAACATCTTGGACAGGCCGGTGGGCGGGTTGTCGGGCGGCGACCGCCAGCGCGTAGCACTAGGCCGGGCCATCGTGCGTCGTCCCAAGGCCTTCTTCATGGACGAGCCGCTCGGCGCACTCGATGCCGAGTTCCGCGAGCACATGGCCGAGGAGCTGCGCGCGCTGCACGACCGCATGGGCGCAACCACAGTCTATGTCACGCATGACCAGTTGGAGGCCATGCAGATGGGCGACAAGATCGTTGTCATGAACCATGGCGTCGTCGAGCAGTTCGGCAAGCCGCAGCAGATCTACGACTGGCCGGCGACCAAGTTCGTCGCCCAGTTCATTGGCTCGCCATCGATGAACTTCCTCGACTTCGAAGGCATGATCGGCATCGGTGGCAAGTCGGTCGATCTCGGCGAGGCGAAGATCGAAGTGCCGGCGGCGCGCGAGGGCCGGGCCGGAAAGCTGACGCTGGGCGTGCGGCCCGAACATGTCAGGTTCGTCACCGAGTCGGCCTACCGGGGGCGGGTCAGCGCGGTCGAATATCTCGGCACCACCCAGATCGTGACGCTGCGCTCGAGCCACGGCGACCTCAAGGCGCGTATTCCATCGGACCAACTGGTTCGCGAGGACGAGCTTGTCGGTCTCGAATTCGACCCGAGGACGCTGTCGGTGTTCGACGCCGAAACCGGCAAGGCCCTGCGGTCGGATGCCAATGACGGAGTGCTGGGACATGGCTGAGATTGTCCTCGAAAACGTGACGAAGACCTTTGGTGGTGTGGCCGCGCTCGACAATGTGTCGCTGACGATACCCGACGGTTCCTTCGTCGTTCTGCTTGGCCCGACGGGTGCTGGCAAGACGACGACGTTGCGCATGGTCTCGGGCCTGGACAAGCCCGACAGCGGCGAGGTCTATATCGGCGGCCGGCCGATGAAGGGGCTGTCGCCGGCCGAGCGCAATGTGGCGATGGTGTTCCAGCAGTATTCGCTCTACCCGCACCTGACGGTGCGGCAAAACCTCGAGTTTCCGCTGAAATCACCGCTGCTCAGGACGCCGCGCGACCTGATCGACCGGACTGTGAAGGAGGTCGCCGAGGTCCTGCAGATCGCCCACAAGCTCGACAACAAGGCAACCGCACTGTCGGGCGGCGAGATGCAGCGCGTCTCCATCGGCCGCGCGCTGGTGCGCAACCCGCAGATATTCCTCATGGACGAGCCGCTGAGCTCGCTCGACGCCAAGCTTCGCGCCGACCTGCGCATCGAGTTGAAGCGTATCCAGGCGAAACTGGGGGCGACGCTGCTCTATGTCACCCACGACCAGATCGAGGCGATGACGATGGCAACCCATGTCGGCGTGTTGAACGAAGGCAGGCTCGTGCAGTTCGGTGCGCCGCGTGAAGTCTATGAACAGCCCGTCAGCGTTTATGCCGCGACCCGGCTCGGCCAGCCACGCATCAACGTGCTGCCGGCCGATCTCTTCGCCGGCGCACCTTCAGGCGCCAAGAGCATCGGCCTGCGGCCCGAGCACATCGTGCAGGGCGAGGGGCAGGAGGCGCTGGTCAAGCGTGTCGAGCATCTCGGCGACCAGACGCGCCTGCACCTCACCCTGAAGCGGCACGACCTCGTCACCGTCACCGACGCCCACACGTCGCTCAGGGGCGGCGAAACCATCCGGATCCAACCGTCGCGGCCGCTCTATTTCGATGCGGCAGGCATGCGTTTAGCTTAGGGAGCAGAATCCATGGCGCAATTCATCAACCGGCGCGAAGACGTCGTCACCGAGGCCATCGACGGTGTGCTGGCGCTGTCGGGCGGCGCGCTGACCCGCCTCGACGGCTATCCGCATATCCGCGTCGTGCTGCGCAGTGACTGGGACAAGTCGAAAGTGGCGATCGTCTCGGGCGGCGGCTCCGGCCACGAACCGGCGCATGTCGGCTTTGTCGGCAAGGGCATGCTGACGGCGGCGGTCTGCGGCGACGTCTTTGCCTCGCCCAGCGTTGACGCTGTGCTCGCAGGCATCCTGGCGGTCACAGGGCCGGCCGGCTGCCTGCTGGTCGTCAAGAACTACACCGGCGACCGCTTGAATTTCGGCCTTGCCGCCGAACGGGCGCGTGCCTTCGGGCTCAACGTCTCGATGGTGATCGTCGGTGACGACATTGCCTTGCCCGATTTGCCGCAGGCACGTGGCGTCGCCGGCACGCTGTTCGTGCACAAGATCGCGGGCGCGCTCGCCGAACGGGGTGCCGACCTGGACGCGGTGACGGCGGCGGCAAAACACGTCATCGCGGGCACTCGCTCGATCGGCATGTCGCTCGACACCTGCAGCGTGCCGGGCTCGCCCAAGGAGGACCGCATTCCCCTCGGCAAGGCCGAGCTCGGCTTGGGCATCCACGGCGAAGCCGGCGTCGAGCAGATCGACTTTGCCGGCGCACGCGCCTCCGTTGCCACCATGGTCGAGCGGCTGGCTGCCGTGATGGGCGAGGGGCAGCATGTCGCTCTCGTCAACAATCTCGGCGGCACTTCGGTGCTCGAAATGTCCGTTCTCGCCCGTGATCTCCTGCAGTCGGCCATCGGCGAAAGGATCAGCCATGCCATCGGGCCTTCGCCGCTGATGACCTCGCTCGACATGCAGGGTTTTTCCATCTCGGTCTTTCCGGCCGATACGGCCGAACTGGAGCTTCTCAAGACGCCTGTCGCGATCCCGGCCTGGCCGGGCGTCTCGCGGGTTCGGCCGATTACGGTTGCGCCCATGCCCGACGGCCTGACGCCGATCACGCCGATGCCGTCGAACCATGCGGCGACGCGCGCCTTCCTCATCAACTGCTGCAACGTGCTGATCGCAGCCGAGCAGGACCTCAATGCGCTCGACGCCAAGTCGGGCGATGGCGACACCGGCTCGACGTTGGCGGGTGCCGCCCGTGCGTTGATAAGCGCCATCGACCGCCTGCCGCTGTCCGATCACACGCAGCTTTTGCGCGCCATCGGCCAGGAGCTGAGCCAGACGATGGGCGGCTCGTCCGGCGTCCTGCTCGCCATCTTCTTCGCCGCCGCTGGTGATGGTGCTGCGAGCGGCCTGCCGATGCGTGAGGCGCTGCGGGCAGGGCTCGCGCGCATGCAGGAAATCGGCGGCGCCAAGATCGGCGACCGAACGATGGTCGACGCCCTTTCCCCCGCGCTCGTGGCGCTCGACGAAAGCCTCGCCGCCGCCGCCAATGCGGCCCGCAAGGGCGCCAATTTCACCGCGACTCTCACCCGCGCCAAAGCCGGCCGCGCCGCCTACATCAATGCCAAGCAGCTCGAAGGCCACATCGACCCCGGCGCCGAAGCCGTGGCGCGGCTGTTCGAGCATCTGGCGCGCTGACGGTGCCGAGCACCACCGGCTGGGCTGCCGTCGAGACGTCTCTGCGGGCAGCCCTAGTCGGTTTTCGTCGTCCTATGTCTGGCGGTTCGCCGGACATGCCTGGCAAACCGGCGCATGCCGTTTGGCAGTGGGCATCAGAACTTGTAGGCGACACCTACGCGCAAATCATGCGTGCGAAGATCCACGTGATGCATGTCAGCTGCGACTTCGCCGGGCGCGAATGCGAACCCGTTGGTGCCAAAGTCTGAATAGATGTACTCGGCGCGGACGAGGAGATTTTGCGTGGCGGCCCATTCGATGCCACCACCGACCGCATAGCCGGTGACAGTTTTTTTGGCGAGATTCGTGCCGTCGTCGCTGTGGTCACCTTCAAAGCTGGCGACAGCAAGTCCGCCAGTCAAGTAAGGCATGATGTTGCCAACGGAGTAACCGGCGCGAGCACGAAGCGAAGCTCCCCACTTCGAATCATAGGTAATGACGGCCGGATCCTCAGGCACTTCGGCAGACGAGTATTTCAGGTCTGCTTCGACACCAAGAACGAGATTACCCATTTGATGGTTGTAGCCAGCATAAATCGCGCCCGCGAAACCGCCGTCAGAGTACCGTTCATCGTCGAAGTTCAGGTCCTGAAGCGACAGCTTGTTGAAGCCGGCGGCAGCGCCGACATAAACGCCCGACCAGTTGTATGCTGCCGCGCCCTCATCGATCACCACGGTGTCCGCGGCAGTCGCTGCGGTAGAGATCGCGACGAGTACAGTCGCTACCAGAAGAATCGGTTTCATTGATGCTGTACCCTCAAAGGTGCCGCTAATGCCCGGCAGGCGACGCGACGTTGTCGAGCTGCGGTGTCGCATTGTCTATCGTCGGCGTCTTGGGCAGAGCCGCACCGGAATTGTCGTGGCAAGCACCGCAGCACTTTCTTGGCTAGTATGGCCGCTCGGCAAAGGTGACGGGGCGTAGCTCAGGGACCAGCGCCAGCCTACTGGTTGGAGGCCCCCGGGGGGGGGCGAAACGGGGCGGATCGCCGCCAAATTTCCCAACTGCAACTCTCCGGGCGAGATTAGCGGTTGTTGTCAGGTGCAAACAAAAACCCCGGCCTAAGCCGGGGCGCATGAAGACCGCAAAGCGAGTCAATTAGAATTTGTATGCCAGACCGACCCTGACATCGTTGGTCTTGAACCCAAAGCTGCCGGTGGTGCTGCCAAGGCCGCTGAAGTCGAGATCACCATAGTCCGTGTATCTGTACTCGGCCCGGGCAAGAAGCTTGTCGGTGATGGCATATTCCACGCCGACACCAACCGTCCATCCAACGAGGGTGTCGCTGAATTCCTGAAATGGCGTCCCATTGCCGAGAAGCGTTGCGTCGGCTCCGGCAAAGGCCACGCCGCCGGCGATGTAGGGCAGGAATCGATCCACGGCATATCCGAGCTTAGCACGCACAGCGCCAGTCCAGTTCAGCTCGTAGTCGATCCCGCCACCTGGAACCGGAAAGCCAAGGAGTATTACCTGGCCGATCCCATCGACGCCTGACCATGCAATATCGGCGTCGATGCCCACGACGATATTGTTGGCCAGCTGGTGATTGTATCCGGCATAGACACCACCCAACCAGCCATCGATATCTGCAGGCGCTGCAGCCACGTCAGCCAGCAGCTCGCCATCACCCCAGCCATAACCCGCCTGAAGGCCGACATATCCGCCAGTCCAGACAAACCCTGCCGGCAAGATTTCGGGGCTCGGCTCAAGCACGACCGCATCGGCCGCCGAAGCAATGCCTGACAGGCCGACCAAGAACACGCTTGTTAGCAAAAAATTCTTCACGACAGTTCTCCGATTCCATCGCCGAACAGAAAGTAGCATGTGAACGAGAAGTCCATACGTCATATTTCCGTTTCCTAGAATTCGCTTAGTAGAGTTGCCGAAATATTACAGTTCTGTGGGTGCGCGCCACGCGATGAAATTGTTCTCTGATCTTTCAATTGCTTGGCTCTGACGTCGCCATTCCCTGCTCCGGCAGATCCGTCGACCTCAATCAATCGCCAGTCACCTCGTCGCCGGATATAGTGGCAGCGTGCCTCCGCAACCTGCAGTGCACAGGTCTGCGAAGTCAGTGGCGCTAATGACGGGCACGAAAACGGCATCTGGCCGAGATGCATTCAAATATGTGCTCGATATGCGCTACGGCGCTTCGATAATTGGAGAAAGCGGCGAGGTAATACGCTGACACTTGAGGTGGCGTCTGATTTCAGTCGATTGCCAAATGACCTAGGCAAAGGTCCGTCTCAGACGGGCCATGTGATGGCTTTGGTTTGTCGCAAATTGATTGGAAAACCTGGTACGCCCAAGGGGAATCGAACCCCTGTTACCGCCGTGAAAGGGCGGTGTCCTAACCGCTAGACGATGGGCGCGCTCAGGTGAGGCGGTGTATAGTTGGCTTGTTCGCGACAGGCAACCCGTCTTTTTGCTGCGTCGCGAAATTTTTTCGACTTATCCACGGCGACGGCCGCAACGCCAGTTCCAGTCGCGTTCCGGGCCGACATCGATGTGGACGGAGTTGGTGTGGCAGTAGGTGCCGACGCCGCCGCGGCCCGGCATGGCGCGCAGATAAGTCGCCAGTTCCCACTTGCCGACGCCGGGAATCTGGATGTCGGCTGCCGCGCAATACATGTGCTGCGAATTCTTGGCGCCGCGGGCGCGACGGTTGCGTTCCGGGTTGCGGTAACCCGAGGTGACGACCATCTTCTTGCCGTAGTGCTGCTCGGCCGCCTTGAGGATGCGCACCAGCGACGGCTTCAGGCAGGCGACATCGACGCTTTCGGTCTGCTTGAGCAGGCCGTTGGGGGCGAGTCGCGCCATGCCGGCAGCGGAAGCCAGCTCCAGGCCGGGATCCTCGTCCTCGTGCAGGTCGACGTCGCTGTCGTCGTTGAGGCCCGACT
Organism: Aminobacter sp. LjRoot7; assembly: GCF_964252895.1. Taxonomy (NCBI): domain Bacteria; kingdom Pseudomonadati; phylum Pseudomonadota; class Alphaproteobacteria; order Hyphomicrobiales; family Phyllobacteriaceae; genus Aminobacter; species Aminobacter sp. LjRoot7. The sequence continues at coordinate 40,628 of NZ_CAXUPX020000004.1, read as the reverse complement.
TGCGCTTGATCTCGAACAGGTCGGTGGTGCGCACGCCAGGCAGCGCCCAGTTCGAATCTCCGCCTGACGAGCCGCCCAGCGACGCAAGTTCCACTGGTTTCGCTTCGGCTTTCGCCGAGGCCAGCGTGATGATCGGCTTGGCTTTTTCCTCGGGGGCTTTCGGCTTGGCGTCGGAGGCGTCGTCGCCCATCGCAATCAGCGGCTTTGCCTTCTGTTCCGCGGGCGCGGGTGCCGCCTTGGCGGATGAGGAGCCGAACAGCGAGGCGAACAGCCCCTTCTTCTTAGGCGCTTCGGGTTCGGCTGCCGGACCGTTGGTCAATATGAAGCCGGTGTCCTGCTGCGCAGGCTGTTTGGTTGTCTGCGCGTCCGCGGTCTGGGTGGCTTCGGCCTTCGGCTGCTCGGTTGCGGCTGCCGTTGCGGGCTGCTGCGCCTGTTCGGCACTGGCGATGGCAACTTCCGCCGCGTTTTCGCTGCCTGGCTTGACCAGAGGAACATAACCGACCTGGTCGGGAAGGGCGGTGTCGCCTGCCGGGCTCATCGTTGCCTGGGCAACTGCGGGGGCGCCGGCGGCGGTCGCGGATTGGGCAGTGGCGGTTTCGGTGGTCGTTGCGGCGTTGGCCGCGGGGGTTGTCAGGTCGAAATTGGGCTCACCCGTCGAGGAGCAGGACACGCTCAACAGCGAAACCAGCACGGTCAGCGCAACGCCGCAGCGCCGGTCTGCGAATCGCAGTCGTCCTGACGTCAAACCGGATCCCCTCTCATGCACTGCAGGCCAACGATTACGCTTGGCGATTGAAAACGTGTACGCAACCACGCTTCTGAACAAGAAGCGGCACTCAAACTTGCGGCAATGATCCCCCGGCTAGCGGGCTAGGCGCCAATTAAGGCGAGATCATGATAGGCGCCATGTTTTCGCCCTCTTGGTAAAGGGCGTCAATTCACTGCCTGTGACAGCTGGTTACACGCGTACCTTCACATAGCTGCCGGGTGCATCCTCTATCACCCGTCCGCTTATGCCAGGCTTGCGTGCCGCAACGCGGGTATCGTCCTTGGCCTCGATCCAGCGCTGCCAGTGCGGCCACCACGAGCCTGGCGTCTCGACGGCGCCCTTGAGCCATTCGTCAAAATCGCCTGATGGCTTGCCCCCTGACCAGAACTGGTACTTGCCGGCGGCGGGCGGATTGACCACGCCGGCGATGTGTCCGGAGCCGCCGACGACATAGTCGACATCACCACCGAAATATTGGCAGCCGAGGAAGACGGAGCGGGCAGGGGCGATGTGGTCTTCGCGCGCCGCGAGGTTGTAGACCGGGATGGTGACGTCGGCGAGCGAGATGGTCCGGCCAGCGAGGTCCATCCTGCCTTGCGACAGATTGTTCTCGAGGTAGCAGTTGCGCAGGTAGAAGGAGTGATTAGCCGCTGCCATGCGCGTCGAATCGGCATTCCAGTAGAGCAGGTCGAACGGCGTCGGCTCCTTGCCGCGCATGTAGTTGTTGATGACATAGGGCCAGATCAGGTCGCCCGAGCGCAGCATGTTGAAAGCCGTCGCCATCTTGGTGCCGTCGAGGTAGCCCTTGTCCTTCATCGCCCCTTCAAGTGCCCGGATCTGATCCTCGTCGACGAACACCTTGAGGTCGCCGGCATAGGTGAAATCGACCTGCGTGGTGAAGAAGGTGACCGACTGGATGCGGTGGTCACTCTCCTGCGCCAGCAGCGCCAGTGCTGCTGCCAACAGCGTGCCGCCGACGCAATAGCCGATCGCGTTGACCTCGCGTTCGCCCGTTGCCTGCTCGACGGTGTCGAGCCCGTATTGCAGGCCCTCGCGGATATAGGCTTCCCAATCCTTCAGGCCGTGGCGCTGGTCGGGATTGATCCAGGAGATGACAAAGACAGTATGACCCTGCTCGACCGCCCAGCGGATGAAGGACTTTTGAGGGTTCAGGTCGAGGATGTAGAACTTGTTGATCCAAGGCGGACAGATCAGCAGCGGCCTTTTCAGCACCTTGTCGGTGGTCGGCGTGTACTGGATGATTTCGGCGACGTCGCTGCGGCCGACGACCTTGCCGGGCGTGGTGGCGATGTTCTTGCCAATCTCGAAGCCGCTGTAGTCGGCCTGCCGGAGCTTGAGGTCGCCCTTGCCGGCTGAAATGTCCTCGGCGAACATCTTCATGCCGCGCACGAGGTTTTCGCCGTTGCTGGCGACAGTTTCGCGAAACAGTTCCGGGTTGGTCAGGATGAAATTGGACGGCGAGATCGCGTTGGCGACCTGCTTGACGTAGAAGCCGGCTTTGTGGCGGGTGTGCTCGTCGAGGCCGTCGGCATGATCGACGAGATCGCCGGCCCAGCGTGCGGTCACCAGATAGGCCTGCTTGAGGAAATCGAAGAAGGCGTTGCGGCCCCATTCCGGGTCGAGGAAGCGTTTGTCGCCGCGTTCCGGCTTGACGGCGTCGTCGACCTCGTCGCCGCCCATGCGCTGGATCGACTTGCTCCACACATCGAGATAGCCGGAGAACAATCGCGTCTGTGCTTCCAGCGCGCGTTGCGGGTCGGACAGCCAGTATTCGCTGAGCTTGGAGAAGGTCTTGACCATGTCGGCCATCGGCTCGGCGACGGTGTCGCGCAACTCGCCCTTCTCGCGCGGTTCGGCCCAGGCGGAGGCTGCCTTGCCGGCCTGCTCGATCATGCGGGCCATGTTGAGCGCAAAACGTTCCGGATCTTTGACGAGGTATTGCTCGACGGAGGAGGGGGAATCGCCACTCGGCTTGTCCGAATCGTCTACCTTCGCCATGGTTCTTGCTGGTCCTCCCAAAGCGCCCATTGTTGACATAGTATCATGTGACGTCTTACCGGGTCCAACGCGCTCTACCGCGCCTGTCGGGGAAACTTTATGACATATAGTGTTGGTCGGAATGTTTTTTTCTGCTCCCGCGTGATGTTGTCCGCGGGCGTGCTGGCATTGGCAATTGCCGCCAGCGGCTGCACCAGCACGACCAGCGCCGACAGCAGCGCTGCCTTGGTAACCGGACGCGGCGCGCAGGACACCGGCACCTATCCCAATCTCAACATCGCGCCTGAGGTGGCGGCCGCCCAGTTCACCGAGGACCAGAAGGCCGCGAAGCTGGCCCAGCTCCAGGCAGCCAGACAGCGCCAGGGCGCCAAGGCCGGTGCTGGCGGCGGCAATTCGGCGGCGATGACGACGCTTGCCAGAAAGCACGGCGACGACACGCTCAAGGCCATCGAAGGCAAGTGCGAGACTATCGACCCCGCCTGCAATTGAGTGTATATCGCGCACGCATCGCCGAGCCCCCGTTTACCTGGAACTGACATGGAAGAATTTCACAAGGTCCGCCGCCTTCCGCCCTATGTCTTCGAGCAGGTCAACCGGCTGAAGGCCTCCGCCCGTTCGCGCGGCGCCGACATCATCGATCTTGGCATGGGCAATCCGGACCTGCCGACGCCGACCGCCATCGTCGACAAGCTGTGCGAAGTGGTGCGTGATCCGCGCACCCATCGCTACTCGTCTTCGCGCGGCATCCCCGGCCTGCGCCGCGCCCAGGCCAATTATTATGCCCGCCGCTTTGGCGTGAAGCTCAATCCCGATACCCAGGTCGTAGCCACCCTGGGCTCGAAGGAAGGCTTCGCCAACATGGCGCAGGCGATCACCGCGCCTGGCGACGTGGTGCTGTGCCCGGATCCGACCTATCCGATCCACGCCTTCGGCTTCATCATGTCGGGCGGCGTCATTCGCTCGCTGCAGGCCAAACCGGATGACGGCTTTATCCCGGCGCTCGAGCGTGGCGTTCGCCACTCGATCCCCAAGCCGCTGGCGCTGATCCTCAACTATCCGTCGAATCCGACGGCCTTCGTCGCTTCGCTCGACTTCTACAAGGACGTCGTCGCCTTCGCGAAGAAGCACGACATCATCATCCTGTCGGACCTTGCCTATTCGGAGATCTATTTCGACGGCAACCCGCCGCCTTCGGTGCTGCAGGTGCCGGGCGCGATCGACGTCACCGTCGAATTCACCTCGATGTCGAAGACGTTCTCGATGCCGGGCTGGCGCATGGGTTTTGCCGTCGGCAACGAGCGCCTGATCGCCGCCTTGACGCGCGTGAAGTCGTACCTCGATTACGGCGCGTTCACGCCGATCCAGGTGGCCGCGACCGCCGCGCTCAATGGCGACGGCACCGATATCGCCGAAGTGCGCGAGGTCTACCACAAGCGCCGCGACGTGATGGTCGACTCGTTCACCCGTGCGGGTTGGGAAATTCCGGCGCCGGCCGCGACGATGTTTGCCTGGGCGCCGATCCCGGAGCCGTTCAAGCATCTTGGTTCGCTCGAATTCTCCAAGCTGCTGATCGAGCATGCCGACGTGGCTGTCGCACCGGGCGTCGGTTTCGGCGAGCACGGCGACGACTATGTGCGTCTCGCGCTGGTCGAAAACGAGCACCGCATCCGCCAGGCTGCACGAAGCATCAAGCGCTTCCTGCAAACCACCGCCAAACATCCCAACAACGTGGTTCCGCTCGCAGCCCATCGCTGAGCGGCGCCACGGCCACATTCCCAGAACGACTGAAGTAAGAGGCGCCGTCGACCATGGCTGAAGCATTGCGTGTTGGAATTGCCGGTCTCGGCACGGTCGGTGCTTCGGTGGCGCGCGTGCTGCGCGACAAGGGCGCCGAGCTCACCCGGCAGTGCGGCCGCGAGATCGTCGTCACAGCCGTTTCCGCCCGCGACCGCACGCGTGACCGCGGCGTCGATCTGAGCGGCGCCCAGTGGTTCGACGATCCGATCGAACTGGCCGAGAAAGCCGATATTGACGTCTTCATCGAGCTGATCGGTGGTGACGAGGGTGCAGCCCGCGCCTGCGTGCGTGCCGCTCTCGACGCCGGCCGCCATGTCGTGACCGCCAACAAGGCACTGCTCGCCAAGCATGGCGTGGCGCTGGCCGAGGTTGCCGAGAAGAAGGGCGTGCTGCTCAACTACGAAGCGGCAGTTGCCGGCGGCATCCCGGTCATCAAGACAATGCGCGAGGCGATGGCCGGCAACAGCGTTACCCGCGTGTTCGGCATCCTCAACGGCACCTGCAACTACATCCTGACGCGCATGGAAGCCGAAGGCCTGACCTTCGAGGCCTGCCTCGCCGACGCCCAGCGCCTGGGGTACGCGGAAGCCGACCCGACCTTCGACATCGAGGGCAACGATACGGCCCACAAGCTCGCCATCCTGACCAGCCTGGCATTTGGCTCGAAGATCGCTGCCGACGACATCTATCTCGAAGGCATCTCCAACATCACCCAGGCAGACATTCGCGCCGCGGCTGAGCTCGGCTATCGCATCAAGCTGCTTGGCGTTGCCCAGCGCACCGAAAGCGGCATCGAGCAGCGCGTGCACCCGACGATGGTGCCGACGGCTTCGGTCATCGCCCAGGTTCACGGCGTCACCAATGCGGTGGCGATCGAGACCGACATCTTGGGCGAGCTGCTGCTGTCCGGCCCAGGCGCCGGCGGCAACGCCACTGCCTCGGCCGTCGTCGGCGACATCGCCGACATCGCCAAGAGCCGCCCCGGCTTCCAGCATGGCCCGGTGTTCGGCCGCCCGGCCAAGGAACTGAAGCCCTACAAGAAAGCGCAGATGCGCAGCCACGCCGGCGGCTACTTCATCCGCCTGACCGTGCATGATCGTATCGGCGTCTTTGCGGCGATCGCCAAGCGCATGGCCGACAACGACATTTCGCTGGAATCGATCGTCCAGCACGCCAATGGCACCGAAGGCGGCATCGCCCAGAAGACCGTCATCCTGGTGACCCACGAGACGACGGAAGCTGCCGTGCGCAAGGCCGTCGACGGCGTGACCAAGGACGGTCACCTGACCGACAAGCCGCAGGTCATCCGCATCGAGCGCGCCGGCTAAGCAGGCGTCGTGGCAAGGGGGCGCAAATGTGCCCCCAACCAGGCAGTCAAGCGCCATTACCTTTCAATCGATTGATATTGTTTCGCTTTCGATAAAGCGGGCAACAGGTCTTGCCGTTGTCATGCGGGTTTGACAATAAGAGCCGGCCCGGTTTGGGCGCTCCGAACTCATCGACTTCAGGACCCAGTATTATGGCGAAAAGCGTTGTAGCCGGCCTCGACCGGATTCTCACCATGGAACTCGTGCGCGTCACCGAACGGGCGGCCGTGGCTGCAGCCAGGCTGCGCGGACGCGGCGACGAGAAGGCCGCTGACCAGGTCGCGGTCGACGCGATGCGCCAGGAACTGAACCGCCTCGCCATCAACGGCACCGTCGTCATCGGCGAAGGCGAACGCGACGAAGCCCCGATGCTCTATATCGGCGAGGAAGTCGGCTCCGGCGGCCCTGACGTCGACATCGCGCTCGACCCGCTCGAAGGCACCACCATCTGCGCCAAGAACCTGCCCAACGCGCTCGCGGTCATCGCCATCGCCGAAAAGGGCAGCCTGCTGTTTGCGCCCGACGTCTACATGGACAAGATCGCCGTCGGCCCGGGCTATCCCGAGGGTGTCATCGACATCGACGCATCGCCGGCCGACAACATCGCCAGTGTCGCAAAGGCCAAGGGCGTGCCGGTTGAAGAAATCACCGCCTGCATCCTTGACCGTCCGCGCCACTCCAAGCTGATCGAAGCCGTGCGCGAGACCGGTGCTGCCATCCGCCTGATCGGCGACGGCGACGTTGCCGGTGTGATCCACACCACCGATCCCGAGGAAACCGGCATCGACATCTATCTCGGCACCGGCGGTGCGCCCGAGGGCGTGCTGGCTGCCGCAGCGCTGCGCTGCACCGGTGGCCAGATGCTGGGCCGCCTGATGCTCGACACCCCAGAGAAGGTCGCGCGCGCCGCCACCATGGGCATCACCGATCCCAAGAAGGTCTACCGCGTCGAGGAAATGGCGCGCGGCGACGTGCTGTTCGCTGCCACCGGCGTCACCGACGGCAACATGCTCGCCGGCGTCAAGTTCGGCCGTGACTCGATCACCACCCACACGATCGTGCTGCGCTCGTCGTCCAAGACGGTGCGCGAGATCAAGGCGCGTCACCAGGATCTGGAAAAATTCTGATTACGCGCCTGTTCCGGTCGCCTATGGTCGATCCGCAGCGGGTGGACCTCAACTGAATGGCGACTGAAAAGCGTAATTTTCTCGGCGTAAGGCGTTCGGCCACCGGTGTTTCCTGGGAACATCGCCTGACCGAACGCCAGGACATGCTGGCGCTCGCCATTGCCCAGGGGCATGGCGTGCCGGACATCGTCGCCCGTGTGCTTGCCGGGCGCGGCGTTCTGCCCGAGGACACCGAGCGTTTCCTCGACCCCACCATCCGCGACCTGCTGCCCGATCCGGCTTCGCTGACCGACATGGACAAGGCGGCCTCGCGCCTTGCCGATGCCGTGTTGCGCAGGGAAAGGGTTGCGATCTTCGGCGACTATGACGTCGACGGCGCCTGCTCATCGGCGCTGATGGCGCGCTTTCTCACCCATTTCGGCGTCGAGTCGGAAATCTACATCCCCGACCGCATCTTCGAAGGTTACGGCCCGAACCCCGACGCGATGCGTGAGTTGATCGGGCGCGGCGCCAGCCTGATCGTCACCGTCGACTGCGGTACCAACAGCGCTGCCTCCATCGACGCCGCCAACGAGGCTGGCGCCGACGTCGTGGTGCTCGACCATCACCAGGTCGGCGGACCGCTGCCCAATGCCATTGCCGTGGTCAATCCGAACCGGGACGACGATCTCTCCGGCCAGGGCCATCTCTGCGCTGCCGGCGTGACCTTCCTGGCGCTGGTGCAGACGGCCAAGGTGCTGCGCGAGCGGCTGCCAGATGCACCGCGCCCCGATCTGCTGAAGCTGCTCGACCTCACAGCGCTCGCGACAGTCGCCGACGTCGTACCGCTGACCGGCGTGAACAGGGCCTTCGTCGTCAAGGGGCTGCAGGCCATGCGCCAGCAGAACAATGTCGGGCTGACGGCACTTGCCCGCGTCGCCCGCATCGGCGAGCCGCTCAACACCTTCCATCTGTCGTTCCTGCTCGGGCCGCGCATCAATGCCGGCGGGCGTATCGGCGATGCCGCCTTGGGCAGCAAGCTGCTCGCCACCGACGATCCGGTTGAAGCCGGAACGATCGCCGAGACGCTTGATCGCCTGAACCAGGAGCGGCAGGCGATGGAAACGGAGATGCTGGCTGAGGCGCGCGCCGAGGCCGATGCCGAGATCGGCGCCGGGCCGGGGCCGGCCGTGCTGGTCACCGCGAGCACCACCTGGCATCCCGGCATCGTCGGCCTGCTGGCCTCGCGGCTCAAGGATCATGCCCGCCGCCCGGCCTTCGCGATTGCCTTCAACCCGAATGGCGTTGGCACAGGCTCGGGCCGCTCGGTTTCAGGGTTCGACCTTGGCCGTCTGGTGCGTGAAGCGGTCGACGCCGGGCTGCTGGTCAAGGGCGGTGGCCACGCCATGGCAGCCGGCATCACGGTCGAGCGTGCCAAGTTGGGCGAATTGCGCGCCTTCTTCGAGCAGCGCGCGGCTGCCGATGTGTTCCGGCTGCAGGACGAGGAAAGCCTGAAGATCGACGGCGCGCTGGCCGCGGAAGGCGCGACGCTGAACCTCGTCGACGCGCTCGAAAAAGCCGGACCGTTCGGGGCAGGGCATGTCCCGCCCGTTTTCGTTTTGCCAAGGCACCGCATCGCCGATGCACGGCTGGTCGGTACGGCGCATATCCGCATCGACCTGCGTTCGGAAAGCGGCGGCAAGGTGCAGGCGATGGCGTTCAGGGCCGCGGAGACACCGCTCGGCGACTTCCTGTTCAGGAACCGCGACCGTGCGATCCACGTCGCCGGCTCGATTTCGGTCAATCACTGGAATGGCAGCCGCACGGCCCAGTTCAGGATCGTCGACGCGTCGCTTGCCGGTCCCTGATCGCGAACTGGCCTTAACCGAGAACCGCCTGAAGCCTCAGGATTTCTTCCATCTGCGCCTTGGTCGCTTCATAGCCGAGGCGGATAGCCTCGTCGGCGCGGTGGAACTCGGACAGGCCGATGAGCCCGAGCTTGGGCTGGATCGACAGATCGGGCGGATCGCCGGCGAGGCGTGCGCGGGAAATGCGGTCCTGGATGATGTTGAACGCCTCGACCATCACGCCGGTGATGCCGAGCCGCGCCTCGCGCTCGCTTTGGGCGGAGTTCTCTCCGGGTGCCGCCGGACGCTCGACCACCAGTTCGCCCGCGCTGTGCTTGATGACTGCCGCGCGGCCGAACAGGTCGTAATGCAGGTTGACCGCCACCACCAGCGGCTGCTCGTTGGCGCGGCAGACCGAAACCGGCACTGGATTGACGAGCGCGCCGTCGACGAGCACGCGGCCGTTGCAAGTGACCGGCTCGAAAACACCGGGCAGGGCGTAGGATGCCCGCATCGCCTTGATCAGCGAACCGCTCGACAGCCAGATTTCGTGGCCGGTGCGGATCTCGGTCGCCACGCAGACGAAGGGTTTCGGCAAATCCTCGAAGGTGACGCTGCCCATGTGCTGCTGCATGCGCGAATCGAGCTTCATGCCGCCGAACAGGCCGCTGCCGCCGAGCTTGAAGTCGAACAGGCCGAAGATGCGGCGCTTGGTGAGGCTGCGGGCGAATTCCTCGAGCTGGTCGAGCTTCCCGGCGAGATAGCAGCCACCGACGAGGGCACCGATCGACGTACCGGCGATCATGTTGATGCGGATTCCAGCTTCGTCGAGCGCGCGCAGCACGCCGATATGGGCCCAGCCGCGCGCAGCGCCGCCACCCAGCGCCAGTGAAATTCCGTTCTGTTTTGCTGTTTCGGGAACGTTCGAACTCGTGCCGGAAGAAAAGCCGTTGGCTTCCCGGACGTTCTGGCGCGCATAGAATGACGCCCATTCAAGCATCACACACTCCCTGTTCCCAACTACAGACTACTCCCGACCCGTATTAAAATCGTGAATCTCTGTGTTCTGGAACAGGTAGCCGGTTCACGTTTTCTTGCGGTAGGTCTCGTCGGCATCGAACAGGGGAGCGCTGCCGTCTGCACTGAGCGTCGCGACACCGTCTTTTTGCCCCACCGTCCGATAGAAACAGGAACGCCTGCCGGTGTGACAGGTTGCGTCGTGGCCGGTAACTTTTACACGCAGCCACACAGCATCCTGGTCGCAATCGGTGCGGATCTCCTGGACGTGCTGGAGATTGCCCGAGGTCTCGCCCTTCTTCCAAAGCGCGTTGCGCGAGCGTGACCAGTAGTGGGCAATGCCGGTCTCGATGGTCAGGGCCAAGGCTTCGGCATTCATGTGCGCGACCATCAGCAGCATGCCGTCGGCGGCGTCGGTCACCACGGCGGTGACAAGGCCGTTGACGTCGAAACGCGGCGAGAACAGCGCGCCCTCTTCGAGTGCGCGCTTGTCGTTGGAAGCTTTGGGAAACTGCAAGGTCATCGCCGGGGTCCTAAATCGGGGCTCCGGCGAAGCGGGATCAGATCCCGCCGCCGCCGGCTCGCACCATGGTAACGAACCGGACTTGTTCTTCGGGAGTGTCCCGGAAAACGCCGGTGAAGGTGGAGGTCAGGGTCGTCGAACCCTGCTTGCGAATGCCGCGCATGGCCATGCACATGTGCTCGGCCTCGATCATCACGGCGACGCCGCGCGGATTTAGCACGTCCTGGATGACACCGGCAATCTGCGCAGTCATCGCTTCCTGCGTCTGCAGGCGGTGGGCGAAGATGTCGACGACGCGGGCGATCTTGGAAAGTCCGACAACCTTGCCATCCGGCAGATAGCCGACATGAGCCTTGCCGATGATCGGCACCATATGGTGCTCGCAATGCGAATGGAACTTGATGTCGCGAACGATGACCAGGTCGTCGTAGCCGGCGACTTCCTCGAACGTGCGGCCAAGCTCGTCGGCCGGGCACATGTCGTAGCCATTGAACATCTCGCGGAAAGCCTTGGTCACGCGCTTGGGCGTGTCAATCAGGCCTTCGCGCTGCGGGTCGTCGCCGGTCCAGCGCAGGAGCACCTTCACAGCGGCTTCAACCTCCGCCTCGGTCGGGCGGTCGGTTGCAGGCTTATCCATATAGGCTGATTGCGGCATCAGCTTCTTCGCAACGGCATCCATATCAGGCGTCTCCAGTAGTCCCTGTCAGAGCAGGGACGAGTTGAACGGACACAGCCACTTTAGGGACCACCGGAACGAGTGCCGTACCCAAAGCTGCTTATCGTGCTCTAATCCCGATGCCTTTTCAGCTCCTTGTCGGGAGGCGAGCGCCACCATTATATATGGGTGAAGACGACGATTGGAAGATGCGTCAGCGACAAGAGTTGCTCATCGCACGCACTCAGAGTGAAAAAAGTTGATCGACGACATCTACAACACGAAAATTCTCGGTTTCGCCGGCAATATCGGCCGGCTCGGCCGGCTTGATCACCCCGATGCGACGGCGACGGCGCATTCAAAGCTGTGCGGATCGACTGTCACCATCGACCTGGCAATGAAGGACGGCATCGTCACCGACTTCGCCCATGAGGTGAAAGCCTGCGCGCTGGGCCAGGCGTCTTCGTCGATCATGGCCGAGCATGTCGTTGGCGCCAGCGCCGATGAGTTGCGCCAGGTGCGTGAAACCATGCTGCGCATGCTCAAGGAAGGTGGAACGCCGCCCGAGGGCCGATTCGGCGACCTGAAGTATCTGGAGCCGGTGCGCGACTACAAGGCGCGGCATGCCTCAACGATGCTGACCTTCGATGCTGTGGTCGACGCCATTGGTCAGATCGAGCGCAGGTAGGCTGCAGCCAGGCAGTTGTCCAGAATATCAAGGCTCTCGGCGAATTCGGCCTTGATCCACTCGGCGAAGCACTGTGCCGGCTCGGACAGCTTGGCCAGGCTCTTTGCCACCAGCCAGTAGCCGCCGCACACGACGTTGGTCTCGAACGGCTTGACCAGCGTACCTGCCTGAAGTTCCTCATAGACCAGCAGCAGGTCGCCAAGGGCGACACCATGGCCGAGCATCGCCGCCTGCTTCGACAACGCAGCATCCGCCAACAATGGCCCGCGCTCCGGAACCGGAGCTTCGTCGGCACCCGCAGCCTCGAACCAGCGTGCCCAGCCCTGGCGGTTTTCTTCGTGCAGCAGCGTGTAGCGGCGCAAATCGGCGGGGGATTTCAGGGGTGGGCCGGAGGCCAGCAGCGCCGGCGACAGGATCGGCGAATCGACAACCATCCCCAAAAGTTCCGACTCGCTGCGTGGCCACGAACTGTTGTGGGCGCTGAATCGCAAGGCGAGCTCGGCCTGGTCGCTGCGGAAGTCGATCAGGCGCGGGTCGACATCGAGCGCGATCTCGATGTCGGGGCGCATCTCGCGAAACTTGTTGAGCCTCGGCAGAAGCCAGCTGGCGGCGAGCGCGGGTTCGGCGCTGACACTGACCACTGAAAGGGAGGGCCTTGTCGCCAGCTCCGAAAGTCGGCGGTCGATGTCGTCGAAGCTCTTGACCAGTTGCTGCAGCAGCTTCTGGCCCGGCTCGGTCAACTCGACACGACGGTGATAGCGCACGAACAGCGGCTGGCGCAGGAAGCTTTCCAGCTCGCGTATCTGACGGCTGATGGCGGCCTGGGTGACAAACAGCTCGTCGGCCGCGCGGCTGAAACTCAGGTGCCGCCCGGCCGCCTCGAAACTTCTCAATGCCGTCAGCGGAAGCCGCCCGCGGTTCATTCGCATAATCTCAAGTTATCCAAGCTGGACGTTATACTCGTTTGAACAGCACGGCTAGAGGCGGTCTAATCCTCGCATCCAAGGAGGCAAGACCATGCCAACGCTGTTCAACGCTTACGCAGAGATGTTCCGCATCGCGACCTTCCAGGGCGACTATGCCACCCAGAGAACAAAGTGCTGCGACGCCGACCGGCTTCAACTCGACGCTCCGCAACGGCGGTGCCCCCACCGCAGGGCGAAGCTTGGCTGGCATGCGTGACACGGCGCCGCAGCGGCGAGGTGGTAGATGCCGAACATTGCGTCTGCATGGCGGAATGGACATCTATAGCGAATAGATTCCGATCCGGCGGAGATGATGGACCACGGACACGACCATCCACACGGCATAGCCGCGCGCGGCCGCAACTGGGCCGGGCCATGGCGCAAGACGCCGGGCCGGCTGCTTGGCACGTCGCTGGTCCGGCTCTACCAGCTGACGCTTTCGGGCTTCATCGGCAATTCGTGCCGGCACATGCCGACCTGTTCGGAATATGCCCATGAGGCGATCGCGCGCCATGGCTTGTGGGCCGGTGGCTGGATGGGACTGTTTCGCGTCCTGCGCTGCGGCCCGTGGGGCACCCATGGCATAGACCGCGTGCCGGAGAGCCTTGGCGCGCCCTATGCCTGGTTTGTGCCGTGGCGCTATTGGCTGATCGGACGCCGGGCATCGGGGCAATAGGGCGGACGCGGCGCATATCAGTTAACGCCCATATTTTCCGGTTTACCGTTTGATCAGGCTAAGTGAGCTCTGTCCAAGTTGAGCCATATTCGAGACAATTGCCGTCCATAGTCCTTTGGCGCCAACCGACAGAGGATGTCACGACAGTGCTTGCTTCATTTCGTCGATCTTCGAGTTTCGCCGTCTTTTCTTTCCTCGCCGCAGCGCCCTTTGCCCAGGCGCAAGCGGCTGCCAATGATCCGGCGCTCAAGCCGGTGTTTGAATGCATGCTGATCGTCGATGCCCAGAGCGGCGCCACGCTGCGCCGCGACGGCACCTGCGACCGGCGCGTCAGCCCGGCGTCGACGTTCAAGGTGCCGCTTGCCCTGATGGGCTATGATGCCGGCATCCTCGCTGACGCACATACGCCGCGCTGGGACTACAAGCCCGAGTTCAACGCGATCAAGCGCGACCACAGGCCCGTCGACCCGACGATCTGGGAGAAGGATTCGGTCGTGTGGTATTCGCAGCAGATCACCCGCAAGCTCGGCAACGAGCGTTTTGCCGGCTATGTCGAAAACTTCACCTACGGCAACGGCGACATAACAGGCAATCCGGGCAAGAAGGACGGCTTGACCCATTCCTGGCTGAGCTCGTCGCTGCAGATCTCACCCGATGAGCAGGCCGCATTCATCAAGCGCATTCTCGACCACAAGCTGCCGCTTTCCGCCAAGGCATATGAGATGACCGGCGCGATCCTGCCGGCATTCGACGCCGGCGACTGGAAGGTCCAGGGCAAGACCGGCACCGGTTGGCTGACCAACAAGGCTGGCGCCCAAAATCGCAACAGGCCGTTCGGCTGGTTCGTCGGCTGGGCCGAAAAGGACGGCCGAAAGATCGTTTTCGCCCGTCTGTTCGTCAATGAGGGCAAGAGCCCGGTGCTGCTGGGGCCAGAGGTGCGCACCAACTTCCTCGCCGATCTGCCGGGGCTGATGAAGCCGACCAACTAGACTCGACACTCCTCTGAAAATGACAACAGCGGCGCTCGAAGCGCCGCTGTTTGGCTTTACGAGCCCGAAAACTACCCCTAAAAGACCCTCGCTGCCGGACGCATTCGGTTTTTAACCACCCGCGCTCGTTTGCGGGACTGGATAGGAGAAGAGCTTTGTCGAATTCCGTTTCCCTGACATTTCCCGATGGTTCCGTCCGCGAATATGACGCGGCGCTGACCGGTGCTGGTTTGGCCGAGTCGATCTCGAAGTCGCTGGCCAAGAAGGCGGTCGCCTATGCCGTCGACGGCACCGTGCGCGACCTCTCCGACCCGCTCGGCAAGTCCGGCAAGGTCGAGATCGTCACCCGCGACGACCCGCGCGCGCTCGAGCTGATCCGCCACGACACCGCCCACGTGCTGGCGGAGGCCGTGCAGGAATTGTGGCCGGGTACCCAGGTGACCATCGGTCCTGTCATCGACAACGGCTTTTATTACGACTTCGCGCGCAACGAGCCTTTCACGCCCGAGGATTTCCCGGCGATCGAAAAGAAGATGCGCGAGATCATCGGCCGCAACAAGCCGTTCACCAAGCAGGTCTGGTCGCGCGACAAGGCCAAGCAGGTGTTCCGCGATAAGGGCGAGGCTTACAAGCTCGAGCTGATCGACGCGATCCCCGAGGACCAGAACCTCAACATCTACGCCCAAGGCGACTGGTTTGACTTGTGCCGTGGCCCGCACATGGCTTCGACCGGCCAGATCGGCAGCGCCTTCAAGCTGATGAAGGTCGCCGGTGCCTATTGGCGTGGCGATTCCAACAACCCGATGCTGACGCGTATCTACGGCACGGCCTGGGCTGACCAGGCGCAGCTCGACCAGTATCTCCATATGCTGGAAGAAGCGGAGAAGCGCGACCACCGCCGTCTCGGCCGCGAGATGGACCTGTTCCATTTCCAGGAAGAGGGACCGGGTGTCGTGTTCTGGCATGCCAAGGGCTGGAAGATGTTCCAGAACCTCGTCAGCTACATGCGCCGTCGCCTCGATCAGCAGGGCTACCAGGAAGTCAACGCGCCGCAGGTGCTCGACAAGAGCCTGTGGGAGACTTCTGGTCACTGGGGCTGGTATCGCGACGCGATGTTCAAGGTGACCGTTGCCGGCGACGACACCGATGACGATCGCGTCTTTGCGCTGAAGCCGATGAACTGCCCGGGCCACGTGCAGATCTTCAAGCACGGCCTGAAGTCCTATCGCGACCTGCCGGTCAAGCTCGCCGAATTCGGCAACGTTCATCGCTACGAGCCGTCGGGCGCGCTCCACGGGCTGATGCGCGTGCGCGGCTTTACCCAGGACGACGCGCACATCTTCTGCACCGAAGAGCAGCTCTCTGCCGAATGCCTGCGCATCAACGACCTGATCCTGTCGACCTATGGCGACTTCGGTTTTGCCGAGATCAGCGTCAAGCTGTCGACGCGGCCGGACAAGCGCGTCGGCTCCGACGAGGCGTGGGACCATGCCGAGGAGATCATGAGCAACGTGCTCAAGACCATCGAGGCGCAGTCGGGCGGCAAGATCAAGACGTCGATCAATCCGGGCGAGGGCGCTTTCTACGGCCCCAAGTTCGAATATGTGCTGAAGGACGCCATCGGCCGCGAATGGCAGTGCGGTACGACCCAGGTCGACTTCAACCTGCCGGAACGGTTCGGCGCCTTCTACATCGGCTCGGACTCCGAGAAGAAGCAGCCGGTCATGATCCATCGCGCCATCTGCGGGTCGATGGAGCGTTTCCTCGGCATCCTGATCGAGAACTATTCGGGCCATTTCCCGCTGTGGTTCGCGCCGCAGCAGGTGGTGGTGACGACAATCACGTCGGATGCCGACGACTACGCGCGCTCGGTCGCGGCCAAGCTCAAGGCTGCCGGCCTGTCGGCCGACGTCGACCTGCGCAACGAGAAGATCAACTACAAGGTCCGCGAGCACTCGCTGGCCAAGGTTCCGGTCATTCTCGTTTGCGGCAAGCGCGAGGCGGAAGAGGCAACCGTCAATGTCCGCCGCCTTGGCTCGCGCGACCAGGTGTCGATGGGGCTCGACGAAGCCGTCGCGGCACTTGTTGACGAGGCGATGACGCCGGACAGGCGCCGCGCGCTGACCGTCTGACACAAACAGGCCCACAGCCTGAGACAAACAAAAAGGGCGGCTCGATGCCGCCCTTTTCGTCCCAGAGGTTCAGAAGTCAGAACGACTTGTTGAACCTCAGCCTCCCCCCCCAGGATTCGAAATCATCGTCGCCGACGCCGTCGTAGAAGGCCGAGGCCGACCATGAGCCGACAGGGCCGCCCGACAGCGAGAAGCCGACCTCGCCACGGCCGCGCAGGCCGGTATCGGCGAGCCCGGGCGACGACGTCGCCGATGTGCCGGTGTTCTTCTGCTCGAAGGTCCAGATGCCTTCGAGCGACATGAACGGCTCGAAGCTCATGCCGCTGTCCAGCTCCATCCGGTAGCTGACCTTCGGCCCGAACTCGAAAGTGCCGGTCGCGATCTCGATTTCGGGGATCGGCAGTCCGAGGCCGTCGGTATAGGCATCCGTGCCTTCCTCGAAATAGGTCAGTCGTGCCGTTGGCGCGACGCGCCAGCGGTCGATGTCGTACTGGCCAATCAGTGCCGCCGAGACCAGCCAGCGCGTGCCGTCGAGGTCGTCCTCATAGGTTCCAAACGGCGAGGCGGTGTTCGACGACTGGCCCCAGGCGGCCCTGGCGTCGAGGAACAGGTTCTCGGTGAGGCGCGCCGTGACATAGGGCCCGACAAGATAGCCGGTGCCTTCGATGGTGGCGCCGTCATCGGCCTCCATGTCGGTCCAGTCGAGCTGCAGGCCGAGGCCGACAAGGATGCGTGGCGTCACCAGATAGTCGGCGCCGGCATGCAGGATGCCGAAGCGGCCGTCCGCGCCATAGGCATTGAAGCGCGCGAGCTTGCCCTCGACCCAGAAGTCGAACGGCGTCGCCTGGGGATCGGCGTCGCCTTCGGCCTCCGGCGCCACGCCAAGCGTCTCGAACGGCGTGGGCTTGGCGCGTTTGCCGGTATCAGGGTCGCCGAGATGCATCATCGGCAAGCTGTCCGGCGCCGGCCCCACCGAGAGGTCATCCCGCTGGAGATCGTCGCCAGGTGCCGAGGCCGGCAGCGTCATTGTCGGTGCGCCGTCGGACGTGCTGCGTGAGCGTTCCAGGCTGTAGGCGAAGGACGCTTCGTCGCTACCGAAGCGCAGAGCCAACGGCATGCGCGGATCGGTGAAGCCGAGGCCAAAACCGGACACGCCTCCGACGCCGGGAGACGCCCCGGTCAGGCGCGCCAGGCGGCGACCGGAATCCGGCTGGTTGGCGATGATAAGTTCGGACCGCGCTTCGAGGAAGGCGCCGATCAGCTCCGTCGTCGGCTGTGTGTCGCCGGCAACGATGGTGCAGGTCATGTCACTGCCGGACTGGAGGGCGATGGTGCCGGACAGGGTGGCAGGGTTGAGCGAGGACTGCGGATCGCTGCAGCTGGCGGAGGCAAGCGCAAAGCCGGCAGGTATGGTGAAGGTGATAGCATGGCTGCCAGCCGGCACGTTGAGCGGTCCCGACGTGCCACCCCCGCCGCTGGCATTGATGGTGAAGTTGAGCGACGGCTCGGGCGACGAGAACGTGAAACTGCCGTTCGCCGGGCTCTGGATCACGAAGGTCACGCGGGGGATCTCGACCTCGATTGTGTAGGCCTGGCTGCCGGTGAAGGGGCCAGTCCCCGTCGAGGCGTCAGTCGCGGTCACCGTGAAGCTGAAGCTTCCGTTCGCTGTCGGCGTGCCCGCGAGCACACCGCCTGTGGACAGGGTCATGCCTGCCGGCATCGCGCCAGAAGTGACCGTGAAGCTGTGCGGAGCAGTGCCCCCGCTGGCAGAGAGGCTTTGAGTGTACGCTATGCCGACGGTGGGGTTGGGCAGCGTCGTTGGCGTGACCGTGATTGTCGGTGCGTTGATCACCAGGGTGAAGTTGCGATCGACAATGGCGGGGCCGGAACCGGTGCTGCTGTCTGTGGCGCGGATCACAAGGTTGAAGCTGCCGCCCTGTGTCGGTGTGCCCGACAGCGTGCCGCCAGCGGACAGGGTGAGCCCGGCGGGCAACGTCCCCGACTGGAGCGTGATGGAATAGGGCGCGACGCCGCCGCTCGCGGTCAGCGTCTGGCTGTAGGTCTGCCCGACCACACCATCGGACAGCGTGCCGCCGATCGTCAGCGTCGGTACCGCCACCGTGAGCGAATAGGGGTTCGCGACTGTAAAGCTGCCGGCGTCGGTCGCGGTCACGGTGACGTTGAACGTGCCCGCCGCAGTCGGCGTGCCCGCCAGGACGCCGGTCGACGGGTCGAGCGTCACCCCGTTGGGCAAGCTGCCTGCGGTAATGGCGTAGCTGAAGGGCCCAACGCCGCCGTTTGCGCTGAACGTCTGCGAATAGGCGCTGCCGGCGGTGGCGCCGGGAAGCGCGCCCGCCGCCGGGCTCAGCGTGAGCGTCGGCGCTGCGATCGTGACGTTGTAGGTGCGGCTGTCGGTAAAGGGTGCTGCCGGCCCCGTCGACTGGTCGGTCGCGGTCACCTTGAAGTTGAAGTTGCCGATAACAGTCGGCGTGCCTGACAACGTCCCGTCGGCAGCGAGCGTCAATCCGGCGGGGAGGGCGCCTGATGTGACCGCGAAGCCATAAGGCGCCTGGCCGCCGCTGGCGGTTATCAGTTGGCTATAGGCGGTGGCATAGACGGGCAGGGTCACGGTCAGCGGCCCGACCATGATCGTCGGCGGGCTCACCGTGATCGTCACCGTGGCCGGGCTCGACGTGCCCCCGACATTGGTTGCTGTGTAGGTAAAACTGTCCGGGCCGGCATAGCCCGCCGTCGGCGTGTAGGTGATGGTTGTTCCCGTAGCGGTTGCGGTGCCGTTGGTCGCCTGTGTTGCAACAGCAACGCTGGTCGCCGGGGTGCCGCCCAGCGCCAGCGTGATCGGATTGTTGGTCGACCTATGAGCCACGGTGGCGCTGACATTGCCGGCGGTCGGCGGCGCGACATAGGTGAACTGGTCGGCTGCGGAGGTGGCACTTGTACCGCCGACCGTGGCGACGGTGACGTCGACGGTTCCAGCTGATGCCGCCGGGCTGGTCGCGGTGATCTGGGTGGCGCTGTTGATGGTGTAGCCAGCTGCTGGCGTGGCACCGAAGGTCACTGCGGATGCGGTGGTAAAACCAGTGCCTGTGATTGTGACTGTCGTGCCGCCTGATGTCGGTCCGGAGGTGGGGCTGACCGAGGTGACAACAGGTGCGCCGATATAGGTGAACTGATCAGCTGCCGAGGTGGCGCTGGTGCCGCCACCTGTCGTGACCCTGACATCGATGGTACCTGTTCCCGCCGGGCTGGTGGCGGTGATCTGGGTTGCGCTGTTGACCGTATAGCCGGTCGCTGCCGTGGCGCCGAAGGTCACGGCACTGGCACCGGAAAAACCGGTGCCTGTGATGACCACGGTCGTTCCGCCTGCTGTCGGCCCGGAGGTGGGGCTGATCGACGTGACGGTGGGCGCTGGGATGTAGGTGAACTGATCGGCTGCAGAGACGGCACTTGTGCCGCCAACTGCGGTGACGCGGACATCCACCGTCCCAGATCCCGCCGGGCTGGTCGCGGTGATCTGGGTGGGGCTGATGAAAGTAAAACTGGTGGCTGCCGTGCCGCCGAAGCTTACGGCGGTTGCCCCGGTAAAACCGGTGCCTGTGATCGTGATGAATGTGCCGCCGGAGGCCGGTCCCGATGTCGGAGTGATCGAGGTGACTGTCGGCGGCGCGACATAGGTGAACTGATCGGCCGCCGAGGTGGCGCTCGTGCCGCCAACGGTCCGGACGGTGATGTCGACCGTGCCAGCGCTACCCGCAGGGCTGGTGGCGGTGATCTGGGTGTCGCTGTTCACGTCAAAAGTGGCGGCGGCTGCGCCCAAGTTTACGTCGGTTGCACCCGTAAAACCGGTGCCGGTCAGGATGACGCTCGTGCCACCTGCTGTTGGCCCTGACGTTGGGCTGACTGCTGTTACGGTAGGCGGTGCGATATAGGTGAATTCATTGGCCGCGGCAGCTGCGCTCGCGCCTCCAGGCGACGTGACGACGACATTGACGAGGCCTGCGCTATGCGCCGGAAGCGAAAAGACGACGATGTTGGTGTCGTCGATGGCGATGAAGCCCGCCGTAGCGCCACCAAAGGTGACATCGGTGGCGTGCGTAAAGCCGGTGCCGGTGAGGGTCACCGAACCGCCGCCTGCTGTGCTGCCCCGGTTGGCAGACAGAGCCGTGACTGTCGGTGGCGCGACATAGGTGAACTGATCCGACGCCGAGGTAGCGCTGGTGCCACCAGGCGTCGTGACCGTGATGTCGACGGTTCCCGCCGCGCCCGCCGGGCTGGTCGCGGCGATCTGGGTTGCGCTGATGACGGTAAAGCTCGCTGATACGGCACCGAAGGTTACCGATGTGGCGCCGGACAAGTTCGTGCCTGAGATGGCGACTGTTGTGCCCCCCGCCGTTGGTCCGAACCAGGGACTGACGTACGTGACGATCGGTGTGGCGACATAGGTGAATTGATCGGCCGCCGAAATGGCGCTTGTGCCGCCAGCCGTCGTGACCCTGACATCGACGGTCCCGCTTCCGGCCGGGCTGGTTGCGGTGATCTGGGTTGTGCTGTTGACGGAATAGCCTGCCGCTGCTGCGCCGCCGAAGGTTACGGCGGTTGCGCCAGACAAATTCGTGCCGGTGATCGTGACTGACGTGCCGCCGCCCGCTGGACCGGCAGTCGGGCTGATCGATGTGACGGTCGGCGCGGCAACATAGGTGAACTGATCGGCTGCCGTGGTGGCGCTGGTGCCGCCAGGGGACGTGACAGTGACGTCGACGGTCCCGGTCCCCGCCGGGCTGGTGGCGGTGATCTGGGTTGCGCTGTTGATTGCAAAGCCTGTCGCTGCCGTGCCGCCGAAATTTACGGCGCTGGCAGCGGAAAAGTTGGTTCCCGTGATGATGACCGTCGTGCCGCCAGACGTTGGCCCGGCGGTTGGGGTGATCGACGTCACCGTCGGTGCAGCGACATAAGTGAACTGATCGGCCGCCGATGTGGCGCTGGTGCCTTCTGGTGTCGTGACCGTGACGTCCACGGTTCCCGTTCCTGCCGGGCTGGTGGCGGTGATCTGGGTTGCGCTGTCGACCGTAAAGCCGGTCGCTACGGAGGCGCCGAAGGTTACGGCGGTGGCGCCGGTAAAGTTGGTGCCGGTGATGACGACTGGCGTGCCGCCCGCCGTCGGCCCGGAGGTGGGGCTGATAGACGTGACGGTCGGTGCATTCGACAGCACGGTGACGGTGACGGTCGCGATGCGCAGGCCGCTGCAGCCAGGCAGATCGCAGTAGCGCAAGGTGAAGGTGTCGGTGCCGGCGAATCCCGGTGGGGCACTGTAGGTGACGGTGTTGTCGAGGGCATTCTCTACGGCCTTGAATGTACCGCCCTGCGTAGTTGCTCCAAGCCCGACCAGGGGTTGCGGCTTCGGAGTCAGGCCGCTGTCGACACCTGGATAGTTTGTATCGCAGGCGTAGAGGTCCGCCGAATTTACTGTCGCGCTCTGAATATAGGTGAAGTTGACGGCCCCGTAGGGCACCGGCCCAATGCTGAAGGCGCAGGCCGTATCTGCCCTTGCTTCGTTTGGCGAAGCAATCAGCAGCACGGCGATTGTCAATAATGTCAGAAAGAATGTGGTCGAAAATGCACAAAGCGCGCGACCGCACGCAGCAGTTGCCTTCGCAAATCCAGTCATTGCCCCCTCTAACTCCTTCAGGCAGAAGGCGTCAGAACCCATGCTGATTTTTCTAATTTAGGGCATGATTTATTTGAGGTGGGGAATCAATCGTCAAAGTTGTGGATTCTCATTTGCTTCGCCGCAAAGCTTCTACGTTCGCATGTTTGCTGAATGGCTGTAGTAAATCTGCAACGATTGTTTGAAGGCTACTCAACGGGTGACGAAGATCGCCGAGCCGGCGAGAGTGCTGGTGGCGCGCCGAATGCAACCGAGAGTTCGTAGTCGCTTGAGAAGGAGCTCAGTTGGCGGGCCGATCGCGGCGTCTTCGGAGGCGACGACTTCGAGTTCCCAGTTGCGGCCGGCAACGACGGTGAAGTCGCGCTGGTAGATGCGGTCGTAGTTCTTGGCGGTGATGGTGTGGTCGCCCGAGAAGGTGCTTAGTCGGCGCCTTCGTTGGGGTCGATCGCCGCGTCTTCGGAGGCGACGACTTCGACGTCCTGGTTGCGGCCGGCAACGACGGTGAAGTCGCGCTGGTAAATGCGGTCGCGGTTCTTGGCGATGATGGTGTAGTCGCCTTCCGACAGCACCATCGAGGCAAAGGCGCCGACAGCTTCGCGCAGCGGGTCGCCTGACTCCGTCAGCACCGACCAGGAGGTGTCGGCGATGGCCTCGCCGCCGGCTTCGCGCACAAGCTTGAAGGTCACGTCGGCGGCGCGGTGCTCGACAGTCGCTTCGGTCAGCTTGCCGGCTTCGACGCGGATGTCTGAGCGGATGACGGCGTTGACGCTGCCATAGGTTGAGACGACGTGATAGGTGCCGGAATTGAGCCGCACCACCGAATTGGGCGCGACGTTGGGGATGACCAGCGCGCGTTCGCCGTCGCTGCCGGCGTCGGCCTCGAAGATCGAGAATTTGAGCTTGGCCGGCGGGATGCGGACGCCGCCGGAAAGGACGGCATCGAGCTTGAGGCCACCGGCGTCGAGTACGAGGCTCTCGCGCTTGCCCTGCTTGCCGACAGTGATGCGTTTGGTGGCGCCGGCGCGGCCATAGGAGGCATGGACGAGATAGCTGCCGGGCGGCAGCTGGAACATGCTCGTACCGCCCTGCGCCGAGGCCACCAAAGGCAGCTTGCCGTCCGGGCCGGCCTCGGGGCTGAACACACGCCAGACTAGGCCACGGCCGATGTCGCTGCCCTTGTCGGTCAGCTGCGCGGTCAGCGTGATTTCGCCAAGCGCGCCCGTTGCCAGCGGCTCGTCGCCGCGCGGCGAGGCAAAACTCGATATGCCGGGAAGGCTGAGGCCATCGATGGCCGCAGCACCATCCTGCGCGAAAACGGCCGCAGGCTGCACAGCGAGCAGCGCAACAGCCAGAATCGGCGCGAAAAGTCGGAAGGATCCCCTCAGCATCCCTTGTTTGAAGCGCAAGGCGGTGGCAATTTCAAGGCTATTCCGGCGCGATGGATTCTCAACCGCACTGCGCCGATGCCAGAGCAGCCACCATTTACGGACAGGCGCTTCAGCCCAACATCCAAGGAGTGCCCGCGCCGTGACATCGCCGATCATCGACTTCCTGCTTACCCGCAATTCCGCGCCGATCCCCGAACTGCGCGCGCCGGCACCGTCCGACGCTGAGATCGCGACCATTCTGGCGGCGGCAAGCCGCGTGCCCGATCACGGCCGGCTGGAGCCCTGGCGCTTCATCCTCTACCGTGGCGATGCGCGCATCGGGATCGGCCAGAAGCTGGCGGAGCTTGCCGAGCGCCGGGAAGGGCCGCTGCCGGAAGGCCGACGCAACCAGGAGCTCGCCCGTTTTTCGCGCGCGCCGCTGGTCATCGGCGTGGTGTCGAGCCCCAAGGAGCACCCCAAGATTCCCGAATGGGAAATGTTCCTGTCGGGCGGCATGGCGGCGATGAACCTGATCACCGCAGCCAACGCTTTGGGCTATGGTACCAACATGATCACCAACTGGTATTCGGATTGCGAAGAGGGCCGGGCGCTGCTGGGCTTGGCACCGCATGAGCGTGTCGTTGGCTTCGTTCACATCGGCTCCTATGATGGTGCTGGACAGGAGCGCCCACGCCCTGACGTGGCAAAACTTTATTCCGACTACGCCGGGCCATGGGAGGGCTAGGTACGTGTTCTACGAGCCGTCGAATGGCCACGGCCTGCCGCATGATCCGTTCAAGGCGTTGGTGTCGCCGCGGCCGATCGGCTGGATCTCGACGATAGGCGAGAATGGGGCGGTCAATCTCGCGCCCTATTCATTCTTCAACGCGCTGTCCGGCAAGCCACCAATGGTGTGGTTTTCCTCCGAGGGCCAGAAGGACAGTGCTACCTTTGCAGGCGAAACAAGGGAGTTCGTCGCCAATCTCGTCGGGCGCAACCTTGCCGAGAAGATGAACAAGAGCTCGGTCAACGCGCCGCGCGGTGTCAACGAGTTCGACTATGCCGGCCTGACGCCGGTGCCATCGCGGCTTGTCGGGCCGCCGCGCGTTGCCGAAGCGCCCGCGGCGCTGGAATGCAAGGTCACCGAGATCTTCCGGCCCAAGGGCCTGGACGGCAAGGAGACCGGCGCCATCGTCGTCATCGGCGAAGTTGTCGGTATCCACATCGACGAGGCCTATCTGACCGACGGGCTGTTCGATGTCGTCAAGGCCGGCAATGTCTCGCGCCTCGGCTACATGGATTACTCTTCAATCGACGCCATATTCTCGATGCGCCGGCCGCGCTGGGAAGACTGAACCTCAGCCAACGACACCGGCGGCGCGTGCCCGAGCCAGCAGGCGCTGTGCGAGCCTCAGATGCGGCCGGTCGTACATCTTGCCGTTTATGCCGACGACGCCCGGATTGCCCGCCTCTTCGAAGGCGGCAATGACGGAAGCCGCGTGGGCCACCGCCTCGGCGGTCGGCGTGAACGCTTCGTTGATGATGGCGACCTGGTCCGGGTGGATCGCCATCTTGGCGGTGAAGCCGTCGCGTTCGGCCTCGAGGCACTCGGCGCGCAGGCCTTCGCTATCCCTGAAGTTGACGAAGACGGTGTCGATTGCGGCAACGTCGGCTGCTGCCGCTCCCAGGACAGTCATCGTCCGGGCAAGCCGGAACACGTCGGTGTAGCGGCCGCCGCTGTCGCGCGCCGCACGTGCAGCGATAGCCGCCGAAAGGTCTTCCGCGCCCCAGGTCAGCCCGGCAACGCGGGCGCTTGCGCCGACGTAGCTTGCGGTCGCCAGCACGCCGGCTGCGGTCTCCGTGATGATCGGGATGATCCTGATGGCGCCGTCCGGCAGGCCGTTTTCCGCCTCGTGCACTCGCAGCTTGGTTGAGAGATGCTGGACGTCGGCGCCGGAGTTCGACTTCGGCAGCATGATGCCGTCGGGCGCGATCGGCACGATCGCCCTGAGGTCGTCGTCGGTGAGCCCGGTCGAAAGGTCATTGACCCGAACATAGATCGACGCGCGGGTCTCGTTGCGCTTGCTGGCGATGAAATTGGCGGCGACGCCGCGCGCATGCGCCTTGTTGTCGGGTGAAACCGAATCCTCGAGATCGACGATGACCACGTCGGCGCCGGAGGAAAACCCGCGTTCGAGCTTCTTTTCGGAATCGCCTGGAACGAACAGCAGCGAGCGCATCAGGCCGCCTTTTTCTTCATCATCGCCTGGCGCTGGCATTTGGCAACGAGCGCGCCGTCCTGATTATAGGCGCAATGCAGGAACTCGACGATGCCGCGATCGGTTTTCGATTTCGATTCGCGCACCGACAGCACCTCCGTCTCGACGCGAATCGTATCGCCGTGGAAGACCGGGTGCGGGAAGGTGGTCTCGGTCATGCCGAGATTGCCGATGGTGGTGCCGAGCGTCGTGTCGTGCACCGAAATGCCGATCATCAGGCCAAGCGTGAACAGCGAATTGACCAAAGGCTTGCCCCATTCGCTCTTGGCGGCGAAGTCGAAGTCGATGTGCAGCGGCTGCGGGTTGAGCGTCATCGTCGAGAAGAACATGTTGTCGCTCTCGGTGACGGTCTTGGTAAGCTGATGCCGGATCACCTGGCCGACGACGAATTCCTCAAGATACAGTCCAGCCATCGGCAACTCCTCCTGTTGTGCGGATTTGATAGGCGCTGCCTCGCTGCCCGGCAAGCGGGTTAACGGATATGGTGAACCGTTCGTAAACCTTTTCTTCCTACGGTCGTCATTGGGTTTGGGCGCTTGCTGCCAGGGGCGAAGAAGAGCGGATGGTCGTTTCGCATTTTCTGAAATGGATGGACACAGCCAAGGTCGGCGAACGGGCCGCCGCGGCTGCTGCTCTGGCGGGCGCCTATGTCAATCGCGAGATGCCGTTCGAGGATCGTTGTGCCGCCGAAGCGGCATTGACTCTGCTGCTCGACGACCCGTCGTCGAAGGTGCGCCAGGCGCTGGCCGAGGCGCTTTCGATGAGCATCCATGCGCCGCTCCAGATCATCGCCGCACTTGCCGCCGACCAGCCCGACGTCGCTGGCGTGGTGCTCGCGCGCTCGCCCTTGCTGACCGATGCCGATCTCATCGACCGCGTCGCATCGGGGTCGATCGCCATCCAGAAACTTGTTGCCGACCGGCCTGTCGTCTCGATGTCGCTTTCGGCCGCGATCGCCGAAGTCGGCGAAGCCCAGGCCTGCGTCGTCCTGCTACAGAACTACGGGGCAAACATCGCCTCGTTGAGCTTCCGCCGCATGGCCGAGCGTTTTGGTCATGATGCGCGTGTGCGCGAGGCGCTGGTCGCCGATCCGCGCCTGCCGTCCGATTGCCGGCACCTGCTGCTGGTCAAGCTCGGCGAAGCCTTGAAGGCCTCACCCTTCGTCCTGGCACTGATGGGTGCCGCGCGCGCCGAAAAGGTGACGCGCGACGCCTGCGTCAAGTCTTCGCTGACGCTGATCGAAGGCACGCGCGCCAACGAACATATGGCGCTGGTCGAGCATCTCAGGCTGCGCGGCGACCTGACCGCGAGCTTCATCATCCGCATCCTTGCTCATGGCAAGGTCGATTTCTTCGGCGCGGCCCTGGTCGTTCTGACCGGTCGCGATGAGCCACGGGTGAGGGCGCTGCTGTCTGCCGGCCAGGATGTCGCGCTGACCGCGCTGTTCCGCTCCGCCGGCCTTGCCGACGCGACGCACGCGATCATCCTGCGGGCGCTGAAGATCTGGCGCGAGGTGGCAAATGGCCGCCGTGTCGCCGGCGCCCAGGAAGTCAGCTGGCTGATGCTCAAGGAACTGGGCGGCCAGGCTGCCGAAGGCGAGATGGCCTCCTTGGTGAAGTCGATCCATCTCGAGGCCCTGCGTGAAAACGCCCGTGGCCATGCCCTGGCGATAGCGGCCGCCTGACGGCGGGCCGCTCTCAATCAAGAACTCGGATCAGATGTCGAGCGCGTCCGCGGTGGCGAACTCGGCGCGCTCCTGGATGAAGCGGAAACGCAGCTCCGGCTTGGTGCCCATCAGCGCGTCGACGGCACTCTTGGTGTCGTCTTCGCTCTCATTGACCTCGACGCGCAGCAGCGTGCGCTTCTTCGGGTCCATCGTCGTTTCCTTGAGCTGCGAGGCCATCATCTCGCCAAGGCCCTTGAAGCGGCCGATCTCGATCTTGCCGCGCCCGGTGAACTCGGTGCGCATAAGCTCGTCCTTGTGGGCGTCATCGCGGGCGTAAGCCACCTTGCCGCCCTGGCGGATCGAATAGAGCGGCGGCACCGCCATATAGAGGTGCCCGCCACGGACGAGCTCGGGCATCTCCTGGTAGAAGAAGGTGATCAGCAGCGAGGCGATGTGGGCGCCGTCGACGTCGGCGTCGGTCATGATGATGACGCGGTCGTAGCGAAGGTCTTCTTCGCGGTACTTCGAGCGCGTACCGCAGCCGAGCGCCTGGATCAGGTCGCCGATCAGCTGGTTCGACGCCAGCTTGTCGTTGCCGGCGCTGGCGACGTTGAGGATCTTGCCGCGCAGCGGCAGGATCGCCTGCATCGAGCGGTCGCGCGCCTGCTTGGCCGAGCCGCCGGCCGAGTCACCCTCGACGATGAACAGTTCGGCACCTGCTGCCGCGTTCTGCGTGCAGTCGGCCAGCTTGCCCGGCAGGCGCAGCTTGCGCACCGCGCTCTTGCGCGACACTTCCTTTTCCTGGCGGCGGCGCACACGCTCGTCGGCGCGCGCGATCACCCAGTCGAGCAGCTTCGAGGCTTCCTGCGGATTGTCGGCGAGCCAATGGTCGAACGGATCGCGGATCGCGGTCTCGACGATGCGCATCGCCTCGACGGTCGCCAGCTTGTCCTTGGTCTGGCCGACGAATTCGGGCTCGCGGATGAACACCGACAGCATGCCGGCAGCCGAGATCATCACGTCTTCGCTGGTGACGATCGAGGCGCGCTTGTTGCCGACGAGATCGGCATAGGCGCGCAGGCCGCGCGTCAGGATGTTGCGGAAGCCCATCTCGTGGGTGCCGCCGTCGCCGGTCGGGATGGTGTTGCAGTAGGAATTGATGAAGCCGTCGCCGCCGAACCAGGTGACGGCCCATTCGACCGAGCCGTGGCCGCTCTGCTTCTCGCTCTTGCCCGAGAAGATTTCGCGGGTGACCTGCATCTCGTTGCCGAGCGAGGCCTTGAGATAGTCGCCGAGACCGCCGGGGAAATGGAACACGGCCTTTGCAGGCGTCTCGTCCTTTTCCTTGATAAGGGCCGGATCGCAGCTCCAGCGGATTTCGACGCCGCCGAAGAGATAGGCCTTGGAGCGCGCCATCTTGTAGATGCGGGCCGGCAGGAAATGCGCGCCCTTGCCGAAGATGTCGGGGTCGGGGTGGAAGCGCACCTTGGTGCCGCGCCTGTTTTGGACGTCGCCGAGACTTTCCAGCCCGCCCTGCGGGACGCCGCGCGAAAAACGCTGGCGGAACAGTTTGCGGTTGCGCGCCACCTCGACTTCGAGCTGGTCGGACAGTGCGTTGACGACGGAGACGCCGACGCCGTGCAAGCCGCCCGAGGTCTCGTAGACCTTGGAGTCGAACTTGCCGCCGGCATGCAGCGTGGTCATGATGACCTCGAGCGCCGACTTGTTCTTGAACTTGGGATGCGGATCGACAGGAATGCCGCGGCCGTTGTCGGTGACGGTCAAGAAGCCTTCGGCGTCGAGCTCGACCTCGATGAAGGTCGCATGGCCAGCCACCGCCTCGTCCATCGAGTTGTCGATGACTTCGGCGAAGAGATGGTGCAGCGCCTTTTCGTCGGTGCCGCCGATATACATGCCGGGACGACGACGGACGGGCTCCAGGCCCTCGAGAACCTCGATGTCGGACGCGTTGTAGCTGTCGCTGGCGTCCTTAGCCGGAGCAGGGCGCTTCGTGGCCGCTGCCGCAGCCGCCGCCGCGACCAGCGGATCGACCGGACGGGATACGGGACGCGCGGGCTGATTGCCGAGGTTGCCGAAAAGGTCGTTGCTGTCGTCCATGCTCAATACGGTTTTTCCGAGCTGCGAATCACTTGTCGAGTTTGCCAGTTTTGCCGAGCCCGCAACAGTTCCTGATCTGTTCGTACACGGCCTGTTCGATATGCCCGAATTGGCAGGGTCGGCGCAACCTTTCGTAAACGCTAACCGAAATCGCAGCACTCAACTGGTGATGGCGGCGGCTGTGTAAGGTTGCGGCTAACCCGGAATGTCCAATAACTGCTGCCCGAACATTCGGACATCAGGAAGGCCGCGCCCCCGTGCTTGACTTCGGTTCCTTGTTGCTCGCCACAGCCCTGTCCGGTGCGTGTCTGAGCGGAACGCTCGTCGCGATCTGGCTGACGGCGCGTCAGTCCCGTTTCGTGCTCACGATGGCGGTGGGGATACTACTTCTCGTCACCCATGTCATCGCCTTTTGGCTATATGGCCGCCATGCCTCGCCGTGGCTGGGGCAGGGCATGCTGGCGCTTCTGGTCGCCGGCTTCTTCGTGGTCTTCACCTCCGCCGACCAGTACATCGAACGTGGCTGGTCGAAACCGGCCGCCATGCCGATCGCAGCTATCATCGCGTTGACGGTCGTGGTCACTGCCGCCGGCTTCGACGGCATCGGCTTCGTCATCGCCTATTCGGCGGTGACAGCCATCCTCGTCATGACCGCGACCGCGTTCTGGACGAGCAAGGAAGTCGACCGCCGCGTGCTGGCCCCGGTCTCGTTGCTCACCGGCAGCAGCGCCATATCCTTCGCGCTATGCGCCTTCGTCATCGTGCAGCAGAAGCAGTGGGTGCTCGGCAGCGTGCCCAGGAACTGGGCCGAGGACGTCAATACTGTCGTGGTCGTTGCCTGCATGACCGCACTTGGCGCGCTCACCATCTCGTTCCACCATCTGCGCACCCAGAGCCGGCTGACCGAGGAAACGCTGACCGATCCGCTGACGGGGCTGATGAACCGCCGGGCGCTCACCTCGCTGCATGGCGACACGCAGTTCGGTGAGCGCCGGGCGCTCGCCATGGCCGATCTCGACCACTTCAAGCGGACCAACGATGTCTTCGGCCATGCCGTGGGCGACCGGGTGCTCCAGCGTTTCGCCGATGTCGTCAGAAGACAAGCGCGCGACGGCGTCGAGGTGTTCCGGCTCGGCGGCGAGGAATTTGCCATCGTCATTTCGGGAATGAGCACGCTGGAGGTCTATGACGTCTTGCGCAAGATCGGTGCATCCTTCGGCTCCGAAGTCGTCGGCACGAAACTCGGCCCGCTCAGGAGCACGGTCAGTGTCGGCGTGTGCTTCGGCGACGATGAACCGCGCACGGTCGAACAGATGCTGCTTGGCGCCGATGCGGCGCTCTACGCCGCCAAGCGCGCCGGCCGCAACCGGGTTGCTACTGCCGAAGGCGCGGGCAGCGGGGCTTATCGCGAGCCGGAACTGCTGTTTGCCTGATAGCATCGGCGAACCCGACGACATTCTGACTTTCAGATGCAGGGCTCACTCCGGGGCTGCACAGGCACACGGGAGATGGTTGCCTTTGATGTCGCGATGCGAGAGCTTGATTTACAAGGTAAAGCCAAGAGTCGGAGAGTGCGATGGAGAGGCGAGAGGCATTCGAACGCCTTCTTGATATAGCGGTAGAAAGTAGAGTTCTGCTCAACGACCTTCTTTTGGAATGCCAAGGCAAGATCTCCGACAAAGACTTTGTTGAGTTGAGGACGGCGGTGGGAATTGCCATGGGAAACATTTTTGTCGAGACTGTCGTACCGATACTGAACGAGTTTCCCGAACTGAACACTGCATCAAAGTTGCGTAGCCCGACCCCGTTGGGCCACCCGTCCGATCTCTGACGAAGGGCTATTTCGGCGTACGCTGCAGCCTAAGCCGACAGGCTATGAGTCAAATCGGCGGCGCCCGTGAGGTGCGCCGCCGATTGATGTGTTCGCCGGGTCAGCTTACTCGGCGGCGCCGAGATACTCGCTCAGCGGCGGGCAGGCGCAGACCAGGTTGCGGTCGCCGGCGACGTTGTCGATGCGCGACACCGGCGGCCAGTACTTGGCGACAGTGTCGGGATCGCCGCCGGGATAGGCCGCTTCGAGGCGCGAGTAGGGGTGCTTCCACTCGCCTGCCAGCGTCTCGGTCGCTGTGTGCGGCGCGTTGACCAGCGGATTGTCATCCTTCGGCCACTCGCCCTTTTCGACCTTTGCCGCTTCGTTGGCGATGGCGATCATCGCTTCGCAGAAACGGTCGATCTCGTGCTTCGGCTCGGACTCGGTCGGCTCGACCATCAGCGTTCCGGCAACCGGCCACGACATGGTGGGCGCATGGAAGCCGTAGTCGATCAGGCGCTTGGCGATGTCCTCGACCGAGATGCCAGCGCGCTCCTTGAGCACGCGGGTGTCGAGGATGCACTCATGCGCCACACGGCCGTTGCGGCCCTTGAACAGCACGGGATAGTGCGCCTCGAGCTTGCTGACGATGTAGTTGGCGTTGAGGATCGCCGTTTCCGTCGCGTGCTTAAGGCCCGAAGCGCCCATCATCCGGATGTACATCCAGGTGATCGGCAGGATCGAGGCGCTGCCGAAGGGAGCCGCCGAGACCGCATGCGCGCTGCCGATTTCGACATGGCCTGGCAGGAACGGTGCCAGGTGCGACTTGACGCCGATCGGGCCGATGCCGGGGCCGCCGCCGCCATGCGGAATGCAGAACGTCTTGTGCAGGTTCATATGGCACACGTCGGCACCGATGTCGGCGGGCCGCGAAAGTGCGACCATCGCGTTCAGGTTGGCACCGTCGAAATAGACCTGGCCACCATGGGCATGGACGATCTCGCAGATGTCGCGCGCACCTTCCTCGAACACGCCATGCGTCGAGGGGTAGGTGAACATCAGCGCCGCGAGCTTGTCGGCGTGCTGCTCGGCCTTCACCTTGAGGTCGGTGACGTCGATGTCGCCATCTTCGAGGCAGTGCACGACAACCACGTCCATGCCGGCCATCGCAGCACTTGCCGGGTTGGTGCCATGCGCCGAGGACGGGATGAGGCAGATGTTGCGCTGCGTCTCGCCACGCGAATGGTGATAGCGGCGGATGGCCAGCAGGCCGGCATATTCACCTTGGCTGCCGGCGTTCGGCTGCAGGCTGACTGCGTCGAAGCCGGTGATTTCACACAGCCATGCTTCGAGGTCATCGGTCATCGCGCGATAGCCGAGCGAATGGCTGGTCGGCGCGAACGGATGCAGGTTGGCGACCGAAGGCCAGCTGACCGGCATCATTTCGGCGGCCGCATTGAGCTTCATGGTGCAGGAGCCGAGCGGGATCATGGCGCGGTCGAGTGCCAGGTCCTTGTCAGCCAGCCTGCGCAGGAAGCGCATCATGTCGGTTTCCGAACGGTTCTGGTGGAACACCGGCTGGGTCAGGAACTCCTTGCCACGCGGCTGGCCCGGCAGCGAGCGCTTGGCCTCGGCTATGACCTTGGCGCCAAAGAGGGTTGCGATCGCTTCGAGATCGGCAGCGGTCGAGGTCTCGTCGAAGGCGACCGAGACATGGTCGGCGTCGATGACACGCAGCAGGCGGCCGGTCTTCTCGGCCTCGGCGGCAAAGGCCTCGGCCTTGCCCTTGGCCTCGATGGTGACGGTGTCGAAACGCTTGTCGCCAAGCACCGACAGGCCGGCGGCCTTCAGGCTCTCGGCAAGACGGCTCGCCAGCGCATGGACACGCTCGGCGATCGCCTGCAGGCCGACCGAGCCGTGCCAGATGGCGTAGGACGCAGCCATGTTGGCGAGCAGGGCCTGCGCGGTGCAGATGTTCGACGTCGCCTTGTCGCGGCGAATGTGCTGCTCGCGAGTCTGGAGCGCCAGGCGATAGCCGGGACGGCCCTTGCTGTCGACCGACTGGCCGACGAGGCGGCCCGGCATCAGGCGGGTCAGCTTGTCGGAGACGGCACAATAAGCAGCGTGCGGGCCGCCAAAGCCCATCGGCACGCCAAAGCGCTGCATCGACCCGGTGGCGATGTCGGCG
This sequence comes from Aminobacter sp. LjRoot7, assembly GCF_964252895.1. Lineage (NCBI taxonomy): Bacteria > Pseudomonadati > Pseudomonadota > Alphaproteobacteria > Hyphomicrobiales > Phyllobacteriaceae > Aminobacter > Aminobacter sp. LjRoot7. The sequence goes on along the minus strand of NZ_CAXUPX020000004.1, from coordinate 6,967 downwards.
CCAAGGCTGGCAGGCGTGTCGGTGACGGTCAGGCTGAGCGGATCCGAGACGAAGATGACGATGGCGCCGACGGCCTTGGCCTTCTCGATCGCTGCCTTGTGGTCGCCATAGACGCCGTTGGTGTCGGGCCAGGAAACGATCAGCGCTGCGGTGTTGTCGTCGATGGTCTCGCCGTCGATCTCGGTGCCAAGAGGCTCAGCGCGGGTGCGCACGACATCGAGAACCTGCGGATGCGCTGCACCGGCAAGAGCGACGCGGCTGCGCTTGTCGCGGTGATGGCGCAGCGCGATGCCGACAGCTTCAGCGACTGCGGTTGCTTCGTCGAGCAGCGAGGCGGAGGCGACGGGCAGGCCGGTCAGTTCGGCGACCAGCGTCTGGAAGTGGAACAGCAGCTCGAGCCGGCCCTGGCTGATTTCGGCCTGGTAAGGCGTGTAAGCGGTGTACCAGGCCGGGTTCTCGAACAGGTTGCGCTGGATGACCGGAGGCACGTTGACGCCGTGATAGCCGGCGCCAATGAAGCTCTTCAGCACCTTGTTGCGGCCCATCTTCTCGCCGAGCTCGGCAAGCGCTTCATGTTCGCTGGCAGGTGCCGGCAGGTTGAGCGCGCGGTCGAGCCGGATCGACCTCGGTACCGCCTGCGAAATCAGCGTTTCCACGGAGGTTACGCCGATGGCGGCCAGCATGGCGCGGGTTTGTTTGGGACCGGGCCCGATGTGGCGGGCCGAAAAGGGATAGGGTGCGGTGGTCATCTCAGGCGATCCTGTCAACCGATATGGGCTTTGTAGCCCGCTTCATCCATCAGGCCGTCGAGCTGGCCCGCATTGGCGATCTTCATCTTCCACAGCCAGCCGTCGCCGGTGGCAGCCGAATTGACGAGCGCCGGGTCGGAAGAGAGCGTTGCGTTGCTTTCGGTGATGTCGCCGTCGATCGGCGCGTAAACGTCCGAAGCGGCTTTGACCGACTCGACGACAACGGCGACGTCGCCCTTGGCGAGCTTGCGGCCGGCTTCCGGCAGGTCGACGAAGACCAGGTCGCCGAGCTGTTCCTGGGCGTAGTCGGTAATGCCGACGGTTGCGATGTCGCCTTCAACGCGGATCCATTCGTGGTCTTCGGTGAAATAGGTCTTGGTCATGGAAATTATCCTTTGCGGTAGCGATGCTGCGTGAAGGGAAGGGAATGGACGTCGACAGGCACCTTGGTGCCGCGGACGTCGGCGAAGACGCGGGTGCCGGCTTTGGCCAGCGAAGCGGAGACGTAGCCCATGGCAACGGGGAAACCGGCCGACGGGCCGAAGCCGCCAGAGGTGACGCGGCCAATCAGATTGCCGTCGGCGTCGAACAGCTCGGCGCCGGAGCGCACCGGCTGGCGGCCTTCCGGCTTGAGCCCGACGCGCTTTTCGGTGGCGCCGTCGGCGAGGATCGTTGCAAGCGCCGCGCGACCGATGAAGGCGCCGTCAGCGCGCAAGTCCTTGGGGATCGCCCACATCAGGCCGGCACTTGCCGGGTCGTTGGCAGGCGTGATGTCGTTGCCATGCAGGCACAGGCCGGCCTCGAGGCGCAGGCTGTCGCGGGCGGCAAGGCCGATCCACATGGCGCGCTCGTCGGCCAGAATCTTGCCCAGCAGTTCGCGGGCATCGGCTTCCGGCAGGCCGATCTCGAAACCGTCCTCGCCGGTATAGCCCGAGCGGCTCATGAACCAGTTGGCGCGGGGCTCAAAACCCTGCATGAAGAACAGCTCGTCGGTGGCGATGCCGGCCTTTGCCAGCACAGCAGGAGCTTCAGGACCCTGGATCGCGATGAAGACGCGGTCGAGCGGCTCGATCGTCGCATCGAAATCCTTGGCGAGCGCGCGCAGATGCGCTTCGTCGGTCGCGGCGTTGCCGGCGTTGGCCACCACCATGAAGCGCTCGTCGCCGAGGCGGGTGATGATCAGGTCATCGATGATGCCGGCGGTCTCGGTCAGGAAGAAGGTGTATTTCGACTGCCTGGTATCGAGCGCGCGCGCATCGAGCGGGCAGGCGCGGTTGATGAGGTCCGCTGCACCGGGGCCGGTGACCAGGAACAGCTTCATGTGGGAAATGTCGAACAGGCCGACATGCTCGCGGGTGTGAAGGTGCTCCTTCATCACGCCGGCGGGATAGGTCAGCGGCATGTTCCAGCCGGCGAATGCGCCAAAGCGCGCACCAGCTGTTGTATGCAGGTCTGCAAGGGGTAGTTGGTTTGTATGGTCGCCCGTCATGTCTTCTCCAGAGTCGCACGTGTCCAGCCGCTGTGGCGGCCATTCCGTGCCCCTCTGTCTGAAGCCTGAGAGACTCGCGCTCCGGAACTCTGTCGGCAGCGCTTACACCTTCGGCGCGGGATCAAAGTCCCGACTTTCCAGAGTGTCCTTCCCGTTTACGGTTCTTTTGCCTGAGAGATTTCGGGCGATTTCCCCTTCGGCGTCAGCTTTCGCTGCTCTCTCCCGCAAACAGGTGGAGCCCGCAAAGGCCCCAGACGAGTCGTCAATATCCCACCGACGACGCTTTGTCACCTAGAAGCGCAGTTCTTATTCACCGGATGGATAGTCCCAACCAATACTTCCGGGTGGTCCGTCTCAGGTACCGGCACTTTCCAGCTTGCGCAGGTCGCGCTCGAGCTGGCCAATCAGGTTGCCAGTCTGGCGATGCAGCCGTCTAAGCCGTTCCATCTGCAGCGAGACCGAGGCTGCGGACAGGTCGTCTTCGCGCGGAGCGGGACCGACGCCGTGCAGGATCCAGGAAATGCTGGTAGCGAGCAGGCCTGCCAGCTTCGCTATGCGATGTGCGCCGGGCTCGGAACGGTCGCGCTCCCAGGCATTGATTGTGGCGGTCTTGACCCCAAGGCGCCAGGCAAGTTCGGAAGCGCTCAAGCCGCTCGCTTCGCGGGCCCGCGACAGGCGTCCGCCAATGGTGTCGAGGTCGGGGGTCTGTTCATAGATATTCGTGGTGTCGGACACCAGAAGGGCCTCCTGTCGTGTATTGGATTTGGGCCGCGAACTGTTTGGCGGCAGGGATGCGAGCATCGGCCAGCGAGCCCGAATGCGCAACCGCTAGATCCGGAAAATCGGCCAAGTTATTGAAAATACGTAGACATAAATGGCACTGACGGCTTTCGGTCAGATGCCGCCATACCAGTCGTAGCCGCGGTCTTCCCAATAACCGCCCTTGCCAAGGCCCATGGCGCCGAAGCCGTCGACGAGTTCGATCTTGTGGATGTATTTCGGCATCTTGTAGCCGAGCTGGCGCTCGACGCGCACCCTGAGAGGCGCGCCGTTCTCGACCGGCAGCGGCATGCCGTTCATGCCATAGGCGAGGATCGTCTGCGGGTGGCGCGCGTCGACCAGGTCGATCGAGCCGTAATATTTGACTTCGCCTGAGAGACTTCGCTCGATGGTGTCGAGGCAGTGGAAGACGACGTAGCCGGCATTGGGCTTGACCACGGCGGCGTCGAGCACCAGCGCCATCGGCACGCCGGTCCATTTGGCAATGCAGCTCCAGCCCTCGACACAGTCATGCCTAGTGATCTGGGTGCGCGAGGGCATGTTCATCAGCTGCTGGCGCGTAAGCGACAATGGCTTTTCGACAAGGCCCGTCACCTCCAGCCGCCAATCGGCGAAGTCGCCCGAATGAAGGGATTTATAGACGCTGTCATCGGGCGCGGTGATGCCGTTGGGGCGTTGCGGCTGGCGAATGTCGGCCTCGGTGAACTCCTGGGCGAGCGAGTCGCGGCCGGCGAGCATCCGCTGGACGCGATAGGTGAGGCCATTGGAGCCTTCCAGGACGTTGCGCACGCCGTTGTCGCGATCGGCGAGGAAGTCGAATGCGTCGCAGCCGGAGAGCGCGACTGTCGACGCCCCGAGAGTGGCAGCGGTGAGGAAGCGGCGACGGTTGAGCTGGAATTTTGGCATCTCAGGCGCTCCCTTCGCGACGGTCGCGCTGCGGCGGATCGATGCGATACCAGCCGGTGACGATCGAGCGCAGTTCGTTGATGGGGCCTGCCGCAAGGATCATCAGCATGTGGATGACGAAGAAGCCGACGAGCAGCGCCATGGTGACGAAATGGATGGTGCGCGCGGTCTGGCGTCCGCCAAGCAGGTCGGCGAGGAATGGCACGGCGGCATTCATGCTTGGCGACATGGCAAGGCCGGTGATGATCATCAGTGGCAGAAGCACGAACAGCACCCCGCCATAGGCCAGTTTCTGCAGCGTGTTGTAGTCGCGGCTGTGGTGGAACCTCAGCCTGGCGTGGTCGGCGACGTCCTTCGGCAGCCGGCGCAGATCTTCCATACGGGGTGCCAGGTCGCGGCGCAGATGACCGTTGAACAGGCTGGCGACGACCCAGACGAGCAGCGTTCCTGACAGCACCCAGGCAAAGAAGAAATGCACGACGCGGCCGGTGGCGAGATCCTGGCCGGAGGGGATCGTTGCCCATGCCGGGAACGCACGCGCACTTGGATTAGCGGCCGAACCCGACAGCCCGAGCACGCCCGTCGTGTTGAATCTGTTCCCGAGGACTGTCGTGTAACCGACTGGTCCCGTTGCGCTATTTTCGGCACCAATGACCAGGACGTCGTTGCTGAAGCCGAAGCCGGACTGTTTGCCAATGTAGAGCGCTGGGTGGGCGTTGAAGATCTGCAGGCCGCTCAACAGCAGGAAGAACAGCGACAGCGCCCAGACCCAATGGGTGAGGCGCGTCCAGCGTGTTTGGCGGTAGACGAACTCGCCATGAGTGCTCGGCGCGGGCCCGTCATTGGCCTGCTGCAGCATGCGTGCGTGGCTTTCCATAACGCGTGATCTCCGCCATCGCGGGGCGCGCCATTCTACGCCCCTTTGCAGAGGATTACGCTTGGGCGCCGGGAATTGTTTCGCTGCCGCGATGATATTCGCGTGAGCCGCTTCAGCTCGCGAGCGAGACCACCAGGTTGACGGCGGCGGCGACGATGATGGTGTTGAAGAAGAACGACAGGATCGAATGGACCAATGCTGCCTGGCGCATGTGCGTCGACGAAATGTTGGTGTCGGCCGTCTGCGCCGTCATGCCGATGACCACGGCGAAGTAGAGAAAATCCCAACCGCAGGGACGCTCCGTGCCGGGAAAGATCAGGCCGCCGACGGGCTTGCGGCTGCGCGTCGAAGTGGCATCGGCCTTGCTGTCGCCTTTCCAGTAGAGACGGGCATAGTGCAGGGCCGCCATGGCGTGAATGGTCAGCCAGCCGAGCGGCAGCGACAGCAGCGAAAACGCCAGCCAGGAGGGATGCGGCACCTGCTTGGCGTTCATCAGGACGAACAGCGAGCCGACGGCCACCACGACGATGCCGATGGTCACCAGGAAGATGATCCAGATCGGCTCGTCGGCCTGCTGGGCACGCCGGCTGAGGAAGTCCGCCGTCAATCTCGGCATCTCGCGCAGAACCAGCAGGATGTAGGTGGCGAAGAATGCATTGGCGGCGATGCTGTAGCTGAGCGGGTGCTGGAGCAGCATTGCCACGGCGAGCGCCACCACTCCGATACCGGCGCTTGCCAGGAAGATGAAATGGCGCCCGAACGGCTTCATGACGGCTGCACCGCCCTCAGGGCTCGCCGCGCCATCTGGTCGAGCGCGCCGAGGAAGCGCGAGCGATCTTGCGGTGCAAAGGACGCATTGTAGCCCTTGCTCTCTCCGGTCTCGCGCAAATGCTGCTTGAGATCGCGCATGGCGACCGCCATGCCAATGGTCTCCGGCGTGAACGGCTTGCCTGTCGGGCCGAGCACATGAGCGCCGAGGGCCACGGTGCGCGCGGCGAGTGGAATGTCTGCGGTGATGACGATGTCGTTGGCGCGCGCATTCTCGACGATCCAGTCGTCGGCGGCATCTGCGCCCTTTGATACGACGATGTTGCGGATCATCGGATCGCGTGATGGGCGTAGGCCGCCATTGGATACGAAGGTGACGACGAGGTCCAGCCGTTCGGCGACCTTCACCACCTCGTCTTTCACCGGGCAGGCATCGGCATCGACATAGATGATGGGGGCGTTTTCGGTCATTTCAGGCACTGTTCCGGGAAGCATATCTTTGGCTATGGTCTGGCACGTCGAACGGAGGCAGACCATGGCACATCTGATCAATCGCGAACAATGGGCCGAAAAGCCCGACGTCTGGCACGGTGAATTCCAGGGCGCTGCCTACGGAGCGGACGTCTCTGTCGTGTTCTTCAGCAGTGACAAGGTCGGCGGCGGCCCCAAGCTCCACACCCATCCCTATCCGGAAGTCTTCATCGTTCGTGTCGGCCGGGCGCTGTTCACCGTTGGGGACGAGACGATCGAAGCGGAGGCCGGGCAGATCCTGGTCGCGCCGGCGAACACGCCGCACAAATTCGCCAATCTCGGGCCGGGACGGCTGGAGACGACCGACCTGCATGTCGCCGGCGCCTTCGAAACGACCTGGTTGGAGTGAGCCCCGCCGTCAGGCGCTAACGCGTGAGACAGGCCTGAGCATGTCGATATGCGGGATATCGTCTTCCAGATATTCCTCCGACACCGTGTCGAAGCCGAATGCCGCATAGAATTTCTCGAGATGGCTCTGCGCCGACAGCGCGATCGGCCGGCCCGGGAACAGCCGCTCGCAAGCGGCGATCGACTCCGCCATCAGCTTGTCGCCGAGCCGCTTGCCGCGATGATCCGGCGAGACCACGACCCGGCCGATATAGGCCGGATCGTCTTCGCCTGACGGGGCAATGATGCGCGTGCTTGCCAGCAATTCCTTGCCGGCAAGCAGCCTGAGGTGCAGCGCCTCGGGATCCTTGCCGTCCATTTCGGGGAAGGCGCATTTCTGCTCGACGACAAAGACGTCGAGCCGCATTTTCAGCATCGCATAGAGGTCGCGCGGCGACAGCTCGTCGAGCGAACTTACGTCGACCTCATATGCGATGCCGCTCATCAGTAGACGACCACGCTTCTGATGCTTTCGCCTGA